>NZ_DASSCY010000066.1:0-30698 GCF_035697385.1 Mycobacterium sp.
TCCCCGGTCTCGTAGCTCAGGGGGAGAGCGTCCGCCTCACACGCGGAAGGTCACTGGTTCGATCCCAGTCGGGACCACCCTCAATCACATCGCGGCCTAGCGGAGTAGCAGCGCGCGGCTCAGAACAATCCGCAGCCGCGACAGTTCGCGGTCCGCATCGAAATCGGCGTCACTGCACCGCAGGAACAGACCGTCGACCATCAACTGCACCCATTCCGCCGCATGCTCCGCGTCCCAGTCGGGATCCGCGTCGCCCGCCGTTTGCAGGCGCGTGATGAGGTCGGTCAACATCGCCCGCGCCGCGGTGTCGCCGTCGTCGAGAATCGCACTCACCCGGGAATCCACCGTGAGCTGGCCCAGGATCGCCAGCATCATCGAGCCGACTGCCGGATCCCGCAGATCGGCGGTCATCCGGTCGATGACAGCCCAGAGGCCTGCGCGGGCGTCGCTGATGTCGATGGCTGCCAGATCAGCCAGCAGCGCGTCTCGGTCGGCCTCGAGCACGCCATGAAAGATCGCCCGCTTGTCCGCGAAATAGTGGAAGAGCGTGCCCGAGCCGACACCGGCGGCGGTGTAGACGTCCTTCACGGTCGTGTTGTCATAGCCCTTCTGCGCGAAGGCAATTGCGGCGCCTTCGAGAATCTGTGCGCGCCGTGCCGCGTGCCGCTCGGGATCAACCGTCCGCATCGTCGGATTTCGCTGAGTTGGTCTGTCGTTCGCGGTTCGCACGCTTCTTGCGTCGTTCGACCTCGCCGCCGGCGATGAGAATCGCGACCACGACCGGCGCGACGTATTGCAACCACGGCAGGTTCATGTCCGGCAGCCAGCCCCACCAATCCCAGTCGGGCAGAAGACGCACCACCCATGAGAACGGGTCGAGGTTGCGCAGCCATCCAGGCGCTGAGATGTCCGGGAGGTCGGGCAACCAGGACCAGTTGATACTCGGGAGCAGGCTGCGGGCGAACGCACTCACCAAGGCGCCGACGCCGAGCACTCCGATGAGCATGACGACCACCTCGATGGCCACATGCCGGCCGGCGTACAGCCGTGGATGCGCTTCGCGAAAGTCATAGCGGCGCCGCGCTTTTGAGCCCTCGGGTGGAACAAACGACGTCAGGAGTGGACGCCGGGCGACGGCATCGGCGGCTTTCTCCACAAGGTCGGCCCGGCGCAGGCGGCTCCGTAAGCCCCGCGACACCCGCACCATCTGCTCGACATCATCGACGGTGGCGAGGTCGAACGTAACGTCGTTGAGTACCCCAACCGACTTCTCTGCGACCTGTCGGCCGTCAACTTCCAATCGCACTTGCCCAGCACCGTCCTGGTGGACGACGAGAATGCGGCCGCGATCGCGCAGAGTCCACCTCTCGGGGGTGTGCAACATGACAACACATTACTGGAATGCGCGTTCTAAGAAAAGGATCGCGCCGAATTCGTTGCACGCCAAGGCGTCAGTTAGTGCCGCCGCCTCCACCACAGGAAACCGGCGGCAAGCGCACCGATCAGAACGATCGCCATCACCGGCACCGTCCGCTTGGGGTTATCGGTGGCGGTGTGGCGCAGCGTGTCGGCCTTCTCGACGACTCGCTCCTTGGTTTCGGCGACCTTCTCCTTAGTGCGCTCCTTCACGTCGAGCTTGGCCGACAATGCTTCCACCGTCTGGCCGAGCTCCTTGCGGGTCTGCTCGATGTCCGTCTGGATGTCATCGATGCCGGCGTCGGGGCCGGGCTCGGGACGGGGACTAGGTCCGGTCATGGCGGGCGTCCTTCAACTCTTGAATGTCGGCTTTCACGGTTTCGACGGTTCTGGGCGTCGCCGGCGTGGCTTCCTGCGCCTGCCCCCGGCCGACGAGTGCGGCGATGCCTGCCGCGATGAACAGCACCACCCCGACAACGAGAGCAGCCGCCCATACCGGCATCACCAGCGATAGCCCCGCTACCGCCGCGGCAATGAACGTCGCCAGCCCGAAGAACGCCAACAGGCCCGCAACACTGAACAGGCCTGCGCCGATCCCCGCGTGCTTGGCCGACTCCTGAAATTCCTTTTGCGCTAGGCGCATCTCGTCGCGGATCAACCGCGACGTCTGTGACGACAGCTGACTCATAAGCTCGCCGATCGACGAGTCCGTGGCCGGCCTGGATTCGAGACTCATGACATACCAACCCCTGCAATTTGTTGGATTCTCTGAGGCAGTGATGCCCTAGGTGGCACGCGTCGAAACACCGCATACACGCCGAATGCGTGGCGTGTCGCATCGGCGGTCAGGCGGACAGTCTCAGGTTGCGGATAACCGCTCCGGCTCTCGTTGGCATCGGTTGAGTAACGCCCCAACTTTCGCGTCGGCAATCTTGAAAGTATCGCTTCGATTAAAGGCAGTAGACCGCGTGTCGGCGACCGATGGTCGAGGCGCAACGAGGCTGGGGGAGAGCGATGCGACCGACCGAGAAATGCCTGGTCGATCATCGAGTTGGGGGCCGTCATCGCCATCACCCAGCGCTCGCGTCGACAACACTCGGGCCGCGCGAAACTCGAACAACGCGCTGCCGAGCCCAGCTGGCGGACAACAACCATGCCGAACGTCACCATTTGGAAACGGTGCGGTGCGGCGCGCCGCGTGGTCGATTTTGCCGCTGATAATTGACGGGGTCGTCTAAAGGCGACTGCGGTACCGCATGCGGCTTGCTGCATTGCTTGAAGACGGAATGTTTGGGCGCGAATGAAGGGTCAACGTCGATGACGATCTCTAAACGATTCACCGTGAGTGTGGTTGCTGTTGGGGCTGGGTTGTGCGGGGTCGCAATGGCGTTGAGTCCACACGCTGCGGCCGTCCCGCTGTTGACCGGAGGCTACGACTGCATCCAGACGTCGTCGGGCGATGCGGCTGCTGCAGCGCCGGCAGCGGGCGTGTGCACCGCCAGCGCTCCAATCAATGAGATGGCGGGTGTTCCGATGGCGTTGCCTGGGCCGGTGCCGCCGGTGCCTGTGGGCGTGCCCCCCGTTCCGGTCGGTGTGCCGCCCGTTCCGGTGGGTGTTCCGCCGGTGCCTGTGGGTGTTCCGCCAGTGCCGCCCGTTCCTGTGGGCGTGCCCCCCGTTCCGGTGGGTGTTCCGCCGGTTCCCGTTGGCGCTCCGCTGCCGGTGGGTGCGCCGCTGCCCGTGGGTGCTCCACTCATGGAGATGTCGGGTACCGGCAAGGGCGTGCCGACGGCTCCGCCGCCAGCCGGAGCGCCTGTAGCTGGCCAGCCAATCCTGCCCGGTCCTACGGGCTGACGGCCCTCCAACGCCCATCCGGTATTGGCCCGGCGACGAGTAATCCTCGTCGCCGGGCCAAAACCGTTGAGCAGCAGTGGAACTCAGTTAGCACACGAGACCGTGGGACGATCGGTGACACAGACACACGGCCAGTGAGGGTGTGCACGTCCACTACCACATCGAGGCGCGTGCCCCGCGCATTGTCTAGGTGCGGAGACTCGTAATCCGATTTAACCCGACACTGTGCGAGGAACTTCGATGCTGTTCTCCTGCACGATTATCGGGTCGCCAACGTTGACCGTGTTGAAGTACCACTCCGCGTCCTCGGTGCTCAGTCCCACACATCCGTGGCTGACATTGTCATACCCGAGTGAATTGATCGCCCAGGGAGCTGAATGCACGAAAAGGCCACGGGCAGTGAACCGGACGGCGTAATCCACGTCAAGCAGGTAACCGTCGGGAGCGTCTACCGGGATGCCGACGCTGCTCGAGTCCATGATCACGTCGCGTTCCTTCGCCAGGACCGTGTAGGTGCCGACGGGCGTGGGGTACTCCGGCCTACCCATCGAAGCCGGGAACACTCCCGGCTTTCCCCAGTGGGGTCGGTGGTGCGGCGCCGGCAGTTCAGAAAGCGGTCCCGCGTCGATGCCATCGATGGTCACGGTGAACGTGTGGTCGGAGATGCTGGCGACGCCAATGACGGCAGGGCCCGTCGCGAAGTTCGTTGACATGCCGCCCACCGAAAGCGCCACCGTGCTGTGCGCCGGCCAGAATCGGTCGGGAACCCATTGCACAACGTCGTCTTCGAGCCATTCGAACTTGCCCGTCATCGCGGGCGTCGACTTGATGTCAATGGCACGCTCGGCCGCGCGCTTGTCGGCGACGGGCGAGTTGAACTTCACCATAACGGGGTGCGCCACCCCCACGACCTGCCCGCGAGTTGGTTGTACCGAAGCAACTGCGGGGGCATACAACGGGTTGGCCGCCGAGGGAGGCGTATACGACTGACTAGCCGCCGCCATGCTGACGTTGGCCGGCCATCCAGCCACCGTCGCATTGATCCCGATCGCGGTAAGAACACACACAGCTACCCCACGCATGACTTCCGATTCTTTCGAAATTACAACAGTGTTAATTAGATGGTAGGGGACTGGGGCGGTTCGATGTGTAGGTGCGCCTTAGCAATTCGGTCAAGGATCTGTCACGCTTCGGCTACGGCGCCAGAATCCGGCAACGTTGTTGCCCGCCGGGATGCGGCGACTTGCCGCGGCGAGCGAATGGGTTCACGACGAGCACGCGCCTTAGCGGATGATCCGTCGGTGCCTGTACGTGCCTGTTGCGAATGCAGCTCAGGCCGCTACGCCTCCTGCCGTACCTGTCCCTGCCGTTCCCGCTGCATGCTCGGCGCAGGCGATCAGCGTCACATCGGTTGCGAGCCTCATTCCGCCGCGGGCGCGGCACGTGCCCGGCACCGCTGCAGCCTCGGCGGTCAGCGTGGCGCCGGTATTAGACCCAGTGACCGGCCCGTTGGCCACAGGTGTCAGCAATCTGGTGTCGTCGCCACCTCTGAGCCTGCCGTCGATTCCCGGCCTCGGTATACCGCTGCCAACCAGCGTTGTTCCGTCCGATCTGATCGCGTCGGAACCGATTAGTGTGCATCGCAGGGAGATTCGGGGCGCGGCGCCGGCCGCCAACTCGCCATCCCCGGGGCTCTGCTCGATGGCAGAGAGCCAGCCGTCGATCGGTGGGACCAATCACGACGGTCCGCAGAAAACGTCCGATCGTTTGCTCGGACGCCTATGCTCGGTCACATCGCAGGAAATCGATGATGGACAGCGACTCGTTTAGGACGCAGCGCGACGTCGGCTCGGCCGCCGTCACGGAGCTGAGCGCGGCTGGCTTCTTCTATGCCGAAGAGGTCGGGCGGGGTGGATTCGGCATCGTCTACAAGTGCACTCAGACCGCGCTGGACCGCTTGGTGGCGGTGAAGGTGTTGAACGCCAAACTCGACGAGAAGGACAAGCGCGAGCGGTTTTTGCGCGAACAACGCGCCATGGGTCGACTCACCGGCCACCCGAACATCGTGGGTGTCCTGCAGGTCGGCGAGACGAAGAGCGGTTTTCCGTATCTAGTGATGCAATACCACCGCCAAGGTTCGCTGGATGCGCGGATCCGCCAGCATGGCGCCCTTTCCCTGGACGAGGTTGTGCGGCTCGGGGTGAAGATGGCCGCCGCTCTACAGACTGCTCATCAGCATGGAATCCTGCACCGCGATGTCAAGCCGGCCAATATACTGCTCACCGACTACGGCGAGTGGGCATTGGGCGACTTCGGAATCGCCCACATCGCAGGCGGATTCGAGACTGCTGCCGGCACCTTCACCGGTTCGCCGGCGTTCGCCGCACCGGAAACCCTCACCGGCGATCCCCCAAGCCGGTCCTCCGATGTCTACGGACTTGGCGCTACCGTGTTCGCCGCCCTGACCGGACACGCCGCCTTCGAGCGCCGCAGCGGTGAACAACTGGTAGCGCAGTTCCTGCGCATCGCCAGTGATTCGGCGCCAGACTTGCGCGAGTCCGGCATTCCCGACGACATATCCACGGTCGTCGAAAGGGCGATGGCCCATGACCCCAAGGATCGACCAACCGCCGCGTCGATAGGTGAAGAATTCCAGCGGATACAGCGGCGGCTTGGCTTCACTGTGGATGAACTGGCGCTGCAGCCCGAACCGGCGGCCGAGCGACTTGAACCACGCGTGGTCGCGCCCGGCGCCCGCCATCTTCTCGGCAATCTTCCGTTGGAGCTAACCAGTTTCGTCGGACGCCGCAACGAGTTGTCGACCGTGGAACGTATGCTGTCGTCCTCCCGGCTGGTGACACTGACCGGTATCGGCGGCGTCGGCAAAACCCGGCTGGCACTGCGCGCCGCAAGCGAGGCCCGGCGAGATTCCCCCGACGGGGTGTGGTTCGTCGAGCTGGGTGACCTGCACGACGGGGCCCTGTTGGAAGACGTCGTGTCAGCGAGCCTGGGTGTGCGCGACGAGTCAGCGCGACCGCTGCACGACGTGCTGGTCGATTTTCTGTGCTCGCGGAAATTGCTGGTGGTCCTCGACAACTGCGAGCAGGTGGTCGAGGCGACGGCGAAGGTGACCGAGACACTGCTGCGAGCCTGCCCGGAGCTTCGGATCCTGGCGACCAGCCGAGAGGCGTTGGGCATCGGCGGGGAGGCCGTGCTGCGGCTATCGCCTATGGCGTGTCGGTCCGCCGACGCCGAACCGATTCCTCACGGGGTGCCAACCGGCGACGCAGTGATGTTGTTCGCGGACCGCGCCGCTGCGGCCGTACCTGGTTTCAAACTGACCGAAGACACGCAACCCATCATGGCGCGGATTTGCTCCAAGCTCGAAGGGTTGCCCTTGGCGATCGAATTGGCGGCGGCGCGGTTGCGGGCGATTTCGCTTGAGCAACTCCTGGAGCGGTTGGACGACCGGTATGCGATGCTCACCCGCGGCAGCAGAAGCGCGCCGACCCGGCAGCAGACGCTGAGCTGGAGCGTCGGTTGGAGTTACGACCTGTGTACTCCGGCCGAACAGCAGCTGTGGGGCCAGCTGTCAGTGTTCGCCGGCAGCTTCGAACTCGAAGCGGCAGAAGATATTTGCAATGGCGACTTCACACCCGATGGCATCGTCGACTTGATTTCGGCGTTGGTGGACAAGTCCATAGTGACACGACTGGACACGGGCGACACGGTTCGCTTTCGGTTGCTCGAGACGTTGCGAGACTATGGCCGCGAGCGGATCGGCGATAGCCGCGAACTCGCGGAGCTGCAACGGCGGCACGCGGAGTGGTATCGGCGGCTGGTGAACCAGGCGGCGGGTGATTGGTTCGGCCCGCGGCAGGTCGACTGGATGAAACGGCTCGAGCGGGAGGGGCTCAACCTCCTTGCGGCCCTTGAATTCAGCGTGGTCGACTCGCCGCAGACGGCGCTCGACATCACCGGCACCGTCCATCACTTCGGCATCGCCCGAGGAGCGCTCACCGAGACGCGCCGCTGGCTGGACCGTGCGCTGGCGGCGACCCCTTCTGCGCCAACGGCACAGCGCATCAAGGCGTTGTACGGCTGCGTTATGATCGCCGCCCTGCAAGCCGATATGTCGGTCGCAAAGGCTCGCGTGGCGGAGGGGCGGACTCTGGTGGAGCAGATGGCCGACCCGGAGGCGCAGGCGATGATCTCCATCAGCGAAGGGTCGGTCGCACTGGTCAGCGGTGAATTCGAAACTGCCTGTGCACGATTGGAAGCCGCCCTCGGTGAGGTGCGCGATCCGACTTTGAGGGCCGCGGCGATGATATTGCTGGGTTGGGCCCTGGAATTCCGCGGCGAGATCGGCCGGGCACTTCTATGGCATGAGAAGGCGCTTGCCATCGCTGAATCCCACGGTGAATCGGTGTATCGCGAATATGCGTTGTGGTCCTTGGGGATTGGTTGGTGGCGACACCGTCGGCCCGACCGTGCGGCCGAGTTGCTCAAGGACGCGTTGCAATTGACCTATGTCGTCGACGATCCGCGCCAGGCTGCGGCCTGTCTGGAGGGGCTAGCTTGGATTGCCGCAGAGGAGAGGGAGTACCGGCGTGCCGCAGTGTTGACGGGTGCCGCGGAAACGCTTCGTCGCGCCGTTGGCGCGACCACGGTCGTGTTGCCGCATTTGCTGGGCTTCCATCTCGAGTGTGATCGTCGCGCCCGCGAGGGCCTCGACCCAGATGAATTCGAGGCGGCACGACAGGAGGGCTGCACGTTCGGCTTCGAAAACGCCGTCACCTACGCGCTGGGTAATCCACCTACCTCTTCAACGGAGCTTTCTCGACAAGTTCCGTAGCGATCTGGATCAGTGGCACGTTGGAGTCCTGGGACAGCTTGCGCAGCAACTCGAACGCCTGTACGGCGTCGACGCTGTAGCGCTCCATGATCATCCCCTTGGCCTGACCGATGGTGTCGCGGCTGGCCAGCGCCCGCTTGTACTGCTCGTCGCGCCGCGCGGTATTCCACGCCACCGACGAATGGGCGGCGAATATCAGCCCGATTACCTTCGACTCGGGCCCGAACGCGTTGGGTTCCTCGGCGTAGACGTTCAGCGCACCCATCGTCTCGCCCGCGATGAACAGCTGAAAGGCCATGATCGAGCGAATCGGCGTCCGCTCCAACGCATCCCGACGGTAAAGCGGAAAACGCTTATCCGTCTCGAGATCAGCGACGTAAACGGTTTCTTCCTCCCACGCCGCGCTCAGACACGGTCCTTCCCGGTGACGCTGCTGAATCTCGTCGAGCACGATCGGCCATTTGTGCGTCGCGGCAGGGGTGTCGATGTGTTTGGCGTTGCGGGTGACCGTGATCCCAGCGTACTGGGCACCCGGGATCTCGACGGCCGCATTTTCCGCCAGCTCGGCGATGACGGTATCGGAATCGGTATCCGGCCGGCCGTACAGGTCCTGCACCAGTTCCGCGATTCGGCGGTGGGTCGCCTCCACCCCGGCTGGATCGTTCACCGTGGTCATCCTCGTGCTTTCGTGATTCGCTAAGTTCCTAAAACCTACCCCTGCCGACGGCGGAGGAGCTATGGACAACCAACGTCGTATCAGCCACGGCGCGATCACCCGCAGTGCCATCGGCCCGAGTGCCGCGGAAGCGTTCGTCATTGTCGCGATCGCGACCATCCTGCTCACCCGGCTGTATCTGCAGTTGACTGGGTATCCGCAGATCGGCGGGGGTGATCTACATATCGCCCATGCGCTATATGGCGGCGCGTTGATGATGCTTGCGCTGATCATCGGCTGGCTGATGCTCGGGTTCGGCGCCCGGACGCTGTGCGTCGTCCTCGGCGGCATCGGCTTTGGGCTGTTCCTCGACGAGGTCGGCAAATTCGTCACCAAAGACAACGACTATTTCTACGGTCCGGCCGCCGAGATCATGTACGTCCTGGTGGTGGTCGTCCTCGTCGGTACCCGAGTCGTTCGGGACTTTCGGCCGCTCAGCCCGCATGAATGCCTGGCGACGGCGGCGGCGATGGCCGCCGACGGGGTTGCCCGCGGGCTGGCGGACCGCCGGCGCGAGATCGGGCTGAGCCTGGTCGAACGCGCGCGCGCCTACGACGAAGACCCCGACCGCGTCGACCATGTGAGGGCACTCCTGCTCTCGGTGGATTCCGCATCCGACCGGCTCCACGCGGCGCAGCAACGCGTGCTGCGGCTCGTCCCCGGATTCCTGCGCAGCCCGCGCTGGGTGCCGATCGTGGGCTGGCTGATCGTGGTGGGGTCGTTCTTCGGCGTCTCCCTCGGTGCGCTCGGCGTGTGGCTCGGGGGCTACGTCTACGACGATGACCGCGTCCACTTCGAGCTCGCCGGGGTTGGTGTCGAAACCGCGATACTGCTGGTCAGCGCCGCGCTCACGCTGGGCATGGCGCTACCTGCCATGATCGCCCGCCGTCGCACCGACAGCGTGTGGCCGCTGCGGTTACTGCGCAATGCCGCGCTGACCTTCACGCTGCTCAACGCGCTCGTCGATTTCGCGACCGAAGGCTTCGCAGCTCTGATCAACGTGTCGATCGGGTTGTTCACACTGGCGATCCTGTCGTACCACCTCGACGTCGCCGCGCGCTCCGGCGCCCAGGAAGCGCTGCCCGTTACAGTGCCTTCAGGTACCGCTCGGTGACGATCCGCTGGATCACCGACGTGACGGGCGAGCCCAGCCGGCTCCACCACGTCGCGTGGCGGGAGAACGCCGTCACGTCGGCATACACCTCGTCGGTAGCTGGGTCATAGCGGACCAGGAACAACTCCTCGCCCGATTCGGCGTGGCCAGGCAATGTGCCGTACGCGAACCCGCGGCGATCAGGTTCGTCGACGACATAGACGACTCGACACGGCGCATTCACCGGCCCCAGCTGCACGATCACCTCCGAACCGACCTCCGCACGCTCGGTCGTCGCCTGGACTCTCAGGCCAGCCCCGCGCAACATGCCCCACCGCATCCCCGCCTCGGCCGCCTCCACGAAGCGGCTTCGGCCATGGCCGATGACGGCCGACTTCTGCACGTGGTGGTATCCGGCAGGCAGCGGCCCGGCGGTGGCGCCGACGTCGGCATAGGTCAATGGCAGGGTCGCAAGCTCACTCAGCTTCACCAGGCCACCTTGCCATCGGCGGCGTACGGTCGAAAAAATGACCACCCACAGCGTCGCTCAAGCATCCGGAACCTTCACCATCGGCGGCGACCTCACGGTCAACCGCCTGGGCTTTGGCGCCATGCGTTTGACCGGCAAGGGCGTCTGGGGCCCGCCGGCCGACCGTGACGAGTGCATTCGGGTTCTGCGCCGCGCCGTCGAACTGGGCGTGAACTTCATCGACACCGCGAACTCCTATGGCCCGTATGTCTCCGAGGAACTGATCCGCGAGGCGCTGCACCCGTATGCCGACGGGGTCGTCATCGCCACGAAAGCCGGCCTGTTGCGCACCGGCCCCGACGAATGGCCCGTCCTCGGCTACCCCGCATACCTGCGGCAGGAATGCGAGATGAGCTTGCGCCGCCTCGGCGTGGACACCATCGACCTGTTCCAGCTGCACCGCATCGACAACAAGTTCGCAGCCGAGGACCAGATCGGTGAACTGGTTGCGCTGCAACAGGAAGGCAAGATCCGCCACATCGGCCTGTCCGAGGTCTCCGTCGAGCAGCTCGAGGCCGCGCAGAAGGTCGCGACCATCGTGTCGGTGCAGAACATGTACAACATCACCGTCCGCACCGCCGAACCGCTGCTGGACAAGGTGACCGAGGAAGGCATCGGGTTCATTCCCTGGTTCCCGCTGGCCGCGGGACCTCTGGCGGGTCCGGGTGGCCCGCTGCAGCGCATCGCCGACGAACACCACGCAACGCCGTCACAGCTGGCTCTGGCCTGGCTGCTGAAGCGCTCGCCGGTGATGCTTCCGATCCCGGGCACCTCGAAGGTCGCGCATCTGGACGAGAACGTCGCGGCCGCAGAAATCGAACTGTCCGACGACGAATTCGAGACGCTGAGCAAAGCCGCGTCCGCCAGCGGTTGAGCCAGGCAATACGGTGAGCGGGTGAGCACGGAGAGCAGGAGCGCTGGGGGCACCGCCCGCGCGAAGCGCAGGGGGACGACCGGAGAATCGGCAGCTGAATTCGCAGAGGAACATCGCGGCGGCGATTTCAGCCCCATCCAGCCGACCGCCCGCGGCGGACCTGACTACGGCAGGTTCGTCGAAGCCGTCCGGACGCTGCAGGACCACGCCAGGGCCGCCGATGCGCCCGACGAGGTGATCACCGAGGCCGCCGACCTGATCGAGAAGGTGTCGGCACTGCTCGCGCCGTACGACACCGACGAGTGGTCGTCGCCGGCGGGCCGCCGCATGGATCTGCCGAACCGGGGGAGCGTGTTGGGCATCCCGGCGGAGTACCGGAAGACCGACGACGGCCGCATCGCGGGCGTCGTGCACTTCCGCCGTTTCCATCTGGGCCGCAACGGCGCCGTGCACGGCGGGTGCATTGCGCAGCTGTTCGACTCGCTGCTCGGCTACACCGCATTCAAACTCACCCGTAGCCTCTACCAGCGCACCGCGTTCTTGCATGTCGATTACCGAGCGATCGTGCCCATCGAGACGGAATTGCAGGTCGACGCCGGTGTGGACCGCGTCGACGGACGCAAGATGTTTCTCACAGGACGCTTGCTCGACGGGGAAGACGTGCTGGCCGAAGCCAACGCGCTGTTCGTGAAGCTGAACCCGGGACAACCATGACGGATCAGAAGCCGGGCCTCAAACGTCGCTGGGCGCGCTGGCGCGACCGGCTGCGCGAGCGGCGCAGAGCCGAGTTCGTCTACCGCATCGTCGTCGGGGTCATCGGGCTCACGGTTCTCGGTGTGGGGATCCTGGCCATCCCGTATCCGGGGCCGGGCTGGGCCATCGTGTTCGTCGGGTTGGGCATCCTGGCCACCGAGTTCGACTGGGCCCGCCGGCTGCTGGCCTACGCCAAGGAGCGCTACGACAAGGTGATGGACTGGTTCCATCGCCAACACGCGATCGTGCAGATCCTCGGCGGGGTTTTCACGGCGCTGATCGTGGCCCTGACGCTGTGGCTGCTCGGCGCCCTCGATTGGATGACGGAATTGGTCGGCTTCGAGCGTGAGTGGCTGAACAGCCCTATCGGCATCGGGTCGTAAGCGTCCGCACCGATAACATGGTCGCGTTCCGCGATCTTTTGATCCGCCCCGCGACAAGCTTGGAGAGACACCGATGAGCGCCCCCGCAAAAACCGCCCCAGCAGCCCCGATCCGGGTCGCTGCCGGGACCACCGCGGGGGCCGCGGTTCGCGACGCCGGCCTGCCGGGCCGAGGTGGTGCGGACGCGATCGTCGTCGTCCGCGATGCCGACGGGCGCCTGCGCGACCTGAGTTGGGTGCCCGACGCCGACGTCGAGGTGATGCCGGTCGCCGCCGACACGGAAGACGGCCGCAGCGTCATCAGGCACTCGGCCGCGCACGTGCTGGCCCAAGCCGTGCAGGACATGTTCCCCGAAGCCAAGCTCGGCATCGGCCCGCCCATCACCGACGGCTTCTATTACGACTTCGACGTGCCGCGCGCGTTCACGCCAGAGGATCTGGAGGCGCTGGAGAAGCGCATGCGCCAGATCGTCAAGGAAGGACAGCTGTTCTCGCGGCGGGTCTACGAATCCAAAGACCAAGCGCGCGAAGAACTCGCCAACGAGCCGTACAAGCTCGAACTCGTCGACGACAAGTCCGGCGACCCAGAAGTGATGGAGGTCGGCGGCGACGAGCTCACCGCCTACGACAACCTCAATCCCCGTACCCGCGAGCGGGAATGGGGAGATCTGTGCCGGGGCCCGCACATCCCGACCACGAAATACATTCCGGCGTTCAAGCTCACCCGCAGTTCGGCCGCGTATTGGCGCGGCAATCAGGACAACGCCAGCCTGCAGCGCATCTACGGCACCGCGTGGGAGTCACAGGAGGCGCTCGACAAGCACCTCGAGCTGATCGAGGAGGCGCAACGACGCGATCACCGCAAGCTCGGCGCCGAGCTGGACCTGTTCAGCTTTCCCGACGAAATCGGTTCGGGCTTGGTGGTTTTCCACCCCAAGGGCGGCATCATCCGCCGTGAGCTCGAGGAGTACTCGCGCCGCAAACACATCGAGGCCGGCTACGAGTTCGTCAACACACCGCACCTCACCAAGGCGCAGCTGTTCCACACCTCGGGACACTTGGATTGGTATGCCGACGGCATGTTCCCGCCGATGCACGTCGATGCCGAACTCAATGAGGACGGCACGGTGCGCAAACCCGGGCAGGACTACTACCTCAAGCCGATGAACTGCCCTATGCACTGCCTGATCTTCCGGTCCCGCGGGCGGTCGTATCGCGAACTCCCGTTGCGGCTCTTCGAGTTCGGCACGGTGTACCGCTACGAGAAGTCGGGCGTCGTGCACGGGCTGACGCGCGCTCGCGGCTTCACGATGGACGATTCGCACATCTACACCACCCGCGAACAGATGCGGGAGGAGCTCTCCTCGCTGCTGCGCTTCGTGCTCGACCTACTCGGCGATTACGGGCTGGAGGACTTCTACCTGGAGCTGTCCACCAAGGACCCCGACAAGTTCGTCGGCTCCGACGAAATCTGGGAAGAGGCGACGAACACGCTGGCCGAGGTGGCAGCCGAGTCGGGTCTGGAGTTGGTGCCCGATCCGGGCGGAGCGGCGTTCTACGGCCCGAAGATCTCTGTGCAGGCACGCGATGCGCTGGGCCGTAGCTGGCAGATGTCGACCATTCAGCTGGACTTCAACTTCCCGGAGCGCTTCGAGCTGGAGTACACCGCCGCCGACGGCAGCCGAGAGCGGCCGGTGATGATCCACCGCGCGCTGTTCGGATCGATCGAGCGGTTCTTCGGCATCCTCACCGAGCACTACGCGGGCGCGTTCCCGGCGTGGCTGGCACCGGTGCAGGTGGTCGGCATCCCTGTCGCCGACGACCACATCCCGTACCTCAACGGCCTTGCCACGCAACTGAAGATGCACGGCATCCGGGCCGACGTGGACGTCAGCGACGACCGGATGGCCAAGAAGATCGTCAACCACACCAACCAGAAGGTGCCGTTCATGCTGCTGGCAGGCGACCGCGACGTCGAGGCCGGCGCCGTCAGCTTCCGCTTCGGCGACCGCAGCCAGGTCAACGGTGTGCCGCGGGAGGACGCGATCAACGCCATTGTCGATTGGGTCGCCCGCCGCGAAAACGCAGCCCCCACAGCCGAATTGCTCAAGGTGGGCACACCGAAGTGACGGACAAGGACGACCGCTCGATCGTCGACCACGGCGTCGGTGAGCCCGACCATTTGCAGCGGCTGTGGACGCCGCACCGGATGGACTACATCGCCGAAGCCCCGCTGCGGCGCGAGAATTCGGAGCCGTCACGTCCGTTCACCGACATCCCCACGCTGCCCGACGAGGACGGCCTTGTCGTGGCCCGCGGGGAATTGGTCTACGTCGTGCTGAATCTGTACCCGTACAACCCTGGCCACCTTATGGTGGTGCCGTACCGGCGGGTGTCCGAACTCGAAGACCTCACCGAGGCCGAGAGCGCAGAGCTGATGGCGTTCACCCAGAAGGCAATTCGCGTCATCAAGAGCGTCTCGAATCCGATGGGTTTCAACGTCGGGCTCAACCTTGGCAAGGTGTCCGGCGGCTCGCTGGCCGAACACCTGCACATGCATGTGGTGCCGCGCTGGATCGGCGACGCCAACTACATCACGATCATCGGCGGCGCGAAGATCATCCCGCAGTTGCTGCGTGAGACCCGTCAACTGCTGGCGACCGAGTGGGCGAAGCAGCAGTGAGCAATTTCTACCTGATGACCCGCGCGGCCTACGCCAAGCTGTCCCGGCCGGTCGCCAAAGCTGCGCTGCGGGCGGGCTTTACGCCCGACAGCATCACGATTCTCGGCACCGCCGGTTCGGTTGTCGCCGCGCTGACGCTGTTCCCGATCGGGCAGTTGTGGTGGGGAGCGGTCGCCGTTTCGTTCTTCGTGCTGGCCGACATGCTCGACGGGGCGATGGCGCGGGAACGGGGCGGCGGCACCCGGTTCGGGGCGGTGCTGGACGCGACGTGCGACCGGATCGGCGACGGCGCGGTGTTCTGCGGGCTGCTGTGGTGGGCGGCATTCGGGCTCGAAAGCGCCACGCTGGTGGTTGCCACGGCGATCTGCTTGGTCACGTCTCAGGTCATCTCCTACATCAAGGCGCGCGCCGAGGCCAGCGGACTGTCCGGTGGCGGTGGTCTCATCGAGCGACCGGAGCGCCTCATGATCGTGCTGTCCGGTGCCGGACTGTCTGGCCTCTTCGGGGTGCCGTGGCTGCTGCATGGCGCGATGTGGTTACTCGCGGTGGCCAGCCTGATCACGCTCGGCCAGCGGGTGCACACGGTGCGGACGTCGCCGGGCGCGATGGAGCCGCTGCAAAGCTCTGGCGCCGACAACAATTCCGGCGGCGAGAAACCCGAGACGAGCGGACCGTGACCACCACCCCCGCGGGACCTAGCCGCTTCTCGCTGGGGGGCCATCTCAGCGACTGGGGCTATGCCGCAGGCTGGCGACTGGTCCGCGCGATGCCGGAGTTTGTGGCGCGCAACGCTTTTGACGCCGGTGCACAGTACGCCGCGCGTGGCGGCGGACCCAAACAGCTGCGCAAGAACCTGGCCCGGGTAATCGGCGTCGAGCCCGACCGCGTGCCAGACGAGCTGATGCGTGCTTCGCTTGCCTCCTACGCGCGATATTGGCGCGAAGCATTCCGGTTGCCGTCGATGGACCTGACCGAGGTCGCGCGCCGCCTCGACGAGGTGTTCATCGGCGCGGAGCGGCTTGCGGCGGACGTGGACAACGGGCGCGGCGGCGTGCTGGCCCTGCCGCACAGCGGAAACTGGGATATGGCGGGGGTGTGGCTCGTGAACACGCACGGCACCTTTGCCACTGTCGCGGAGCGGTTGAAGCCCGAGTCGTTGTACCGGCGATTCGTCGAATACCGCGAGAGCCTGGGGTTCGAGGTGTTCCCCCTGTCGGGCGGTGAACGCCCGCCGTTCGAGGTGTTAGCCGAGCGGTTGCGTGCAAACAAGTTCGTATGCCTGATGGCCGACCGTGACCTCACCAAGTCCGGGGTAGAGGTCGACTTTTTCGGGGAACCCACCCGTATGCCCGCCGGACCGGCGAGATTGGCCATCGAGACCGGCGCCCCGTTGCATCCGGCGCATGTCCACTACGACGGGGACGATTGCGTCGTTGAAATCCTGGACGAACTGGACACCAGCTCCGGGGACGTCGGCGCCATCACCCAAGCACTGGCCGACCGGTTCGCCAAGGGCATTGCCGCCCACCCCGCCGATTGGCACATGATGCAGCCGCAATGGCTGGCCGACCTCTCCGAGGAGCGACGCGCCAGGTTGGAGCCGAGCTGATGCGCATCGGCATGGTCTGCCCGTATTCGTTCGACGTGCCCGGCGGCGTGCAATCGCACGTGTTGCAGCTCGCCGAGGTCATGCACGGCCGCGGCCACGATGTCAGCGTCCTGGCGCCCAGCTCACCGCACGTCGACCTGCCGGACTATGTCGTGTCCGGCGGTAAGGCGGTGCCGATTCCGTACAACGGCTCGGTGGCCCGTTTGCGATTCGGGCCTGCCACGCACCGCAAGGTCAAAAGGTGGCTGTCTGAAGGCGAGTTCGACGTGCTTCACCTGCACGAGCCCAACGCGCCGAGTCTGTCGATGCTGGCGCTGAACATCGCCGAGGGTCCTATCGTTGCGACGTTTCACACGTCGACCACAAAGTCGTTGACGCTCAGCGTGTTTGAACCGTTTCTGCGGCCCATGCACGAGAAGATCGTGGGCCGTATCGCGGTGTCAGACCTGGCGCGGCGCTGGCAGATGGAGGCGCTTGGCAGCGACGCCGTCGAGATCCCCAACGGAGTAGACGTCGCGTCGTTCGCGTCGGCGCCCAGGCTGGCGGGGTATCCACGGCCGGGGAAGTCGGTGCTTTTCCTCGGCCGCTACGACGAACCACGCAAGGGCATGGCCGTGCTGCTCGGTGCCCTGCCGGCGCTGGTGAAGCGATTCGGTGAGATCGAGATCCTGATCGTCGGCCGCGGCGACGAGGACGAACTGCGCGAGGATGCCGGCAAGCTGGCCGCGCATCTGCGCTTCCTCGGTCAGGTCGACGACGCGCAGAAAGCCTCGGCCATGCGCAGCGCGGACGTGTACTGCGCACCTCACCTGGGTGGCGAGAGTTTCGGCATTGTGCTCGTCGAGGCGATGGCGGCCGGCACCCCGGTGGTGGCCAGTGACCTCGACGCCTTCCGGCGGGTGCTGCTCGACGGCAAGGCCGGCCGGCTGGTACCCGTCGACGACGCGGCGGCGCTGGCGGCCGGGCTGATCGAGATGCTGGAGCACGACGATGCCCGCGCGCAGTACGTCGAGGCCGCCGCCGATGCGGTGCGCCGCTACGACTGGTCGGTGGTGGAGCGCCAGATCATGCGGGTCTACGAGACGGTCGCGGGTGCTGGCGCGAAAGTGCAGGTGGCCAGTTGATCACCTGGGTTGTCGTGATCACGCTGGTGGTCCTCGTCGCGGTGATCTCTATCGTCGGCGCGTGGGCGTTCCAGACCGCGAACCGGCTGGACCGGCTGCATGTCCGCTACGACCTGTCCTGGCAGGCGCTTGACGGGGCGCTTGGCCGGCGCGCGGTGGTGGCCCGCGCGGTCGCCGTCGACGCCTACGGCGGGGGCCCGGAGGGTAGGCGGTTGGCCGCGTTGGCCGACACCGCCGAACGCGCGCCGAGGGCGGGGCGGGAATCCGCCGAAAACGAGCTGTCGGCGGCGCTGGCGCGTGTCGACCCGGCCTCACTGCCGGTCGCCCTAGTCGCCGAGCTGGCCGACGCCGAGGCGAGGGTGCTGCTGGCCCGCCGCTTCCACAACGACGCTGTCCGTGACACGCTGGCGCTGCGCGAACGCCCTGCGGTGCGACTGCTGCGCCTGGGCGGAACTGCGGCGCTGCCAACGTATTTCGAGATCGCCGAGCGCGGCGAAGCTTCGCCGGTCGGATTGGTGAGCCGCCGCATCTCGGCGCGCATCGTGCTGCTCGACGACTCCGGTTCGGTATTGCTGTTCTGCGGTTCCGACCCGGCTTTACCGGACGGCTCAGCAGACCCAGCACCGCGCTGGTGGTTCACGGTCGGCGGCGCGGTGCAGCAGGGCGAGTCGCTGCCGGAGGCCGCGGCGCGCGAGCTGGAGGAGGAAACGGGCTTGCGGGTCGACCCGGCCGACATGATCGGCCCGGTGTGGCGGCGTGACGCGGTCATCGACTTCAACGGCTCGGTGATCCGCAGCGAGGAGATGTTCTTCGTCCACCGCACTCAGCGGTTCGAGCCGTCGGCGGCCGGCCGCACGGGCCTCGAGCGGGCCTACATCCATGGCCACCGCTGGTGCGATGCGACAATGATCGACGATCTGGTCGCCAAGGGCGAAACGGTGTACCCCCTGCAGCTGGGTGAGCTGCTGAACGAAGCGAACGCACTGGCCGACGCGCGCGGCGGTGCACCACAGCGGCAACTGCAATCGATCCGCTGAGGCTGCGGATTTAACAGATTTGCCGCCACCTCTAGACTGGATCAGTAGCGATTTGGAGGAGATAGCAGTGGAATCCGCACCTGGAACAAACGGGTCGGTCACGAGCAGTCAGACCGGTACCGCCCGCGTCAAGCGCGGCATGGCCGAGATGCTCAAGGGCGGCGTGATCATGGACGTCGTCACGCCCGAGCAGGCCCGCATCGCCGAGGCCGCCGGCGCCGTGGCCGTCATGGCTTTGGAGCGGGTGCCCGCCGATATCCGCTCACAGGGCGGCGTCGCGCGGATGAGCGACCCGGACCTGATCGAGGGCATCATCAACGCGGTCACCATCCCGGTGATGGCCAAGGCGCGCATCGGGCACTTCGTCGAGGCGCAGATTTTGCAGGCGCTCGGGGTCGACTACGTCGACGAGTCCGAGGTGCTCACTCCCGCCGACTACACCCACCACATCGACAAGTGGAAGTTCACCGTGCCGTTCGTGTGCGGTGCGACGAATCTGGGCGAGGCGCTGCGGCGCATCACCGAGGGTGCGGCGATGATCCGCTCCAAGGGCGAGGCCGGCACCGGTGACGTGTCCAACGCGACCACGCACATGCGCGTGATCGGCGGCGAGATCCGCCGGCTGACTTCGCTGTCCGAAGACGAATTGTTCGTCGCGGCAAAGGAATTGCAGGCGCCCTACGACCTGGTCGCCGAGGTGGCGCGGGCAGGCAAGCTACCGGTGACGCTGTTCACCGCGGGCGGCATCGCCACCCCGGCCGATGCGGCGATGATGATGCAGCTGGGCGCCGAGGGCGTGTTCGTCGGCTCGGGCATCTTCAAGTCGGGCGATCCCGCGCAGCGTGCAGCCGCGATCGTCAAGGCCACCACTTTCTACGACGACCCCGACGTGCTGGCCAAGGTGTCGCGCGGGCTGGGGGAGGCCATGGTCGGCATCAACGTGGAGGACATCGCGGCCCCGCATCGGCTCGCCGAACGCGGCTGGTAAACACTTTGCTGTGATGAGCCGCTTGCGCGAAGAACCGAAATAATGGCGATTGAAGAGATCCTTGATCTCGAGCAACTCGAGGTCAACATCTACCGTGGCAGTCTGTTCAGCGCCGAATCAAGTGATTGGCAACGGACTTTCGGTGGCCATGTCGCAGGCCAGTCACTGGTGTCGGCGGTGCGGACGGTTGATCCGCGTTACCAGGTGCATTCCCTGCACGGGTATTTTCTGCGACCAGGAGATGCCAAGGCGCCCACGGTTTTTATCGTCGAACGCCTCCGCGACGGCGGATCATTCGCCACCCGTCGGGTCAACGCGATTCAGCACGGCGAAACCATCTTCTCCATGTCGGCGTCGTTTCAGACCGACCAAAGCGGCATCGAGCACCAGGATTCGATGCCGCAGGCGCCGCCGCCCGACGACCTGCCAGGGCTGAAGTCGATCAAGGCGTTCGATGACGCCGGCTTCCGCCAGTTCGACGAATGGGATGTCTGCGTCGTCCCAGGCGAACAGCTGGAGCGCACGCCGGGCAAGGCGTCCCAGCAGCGGGTGTGGTTCCGGCACCGCGATCCGCTGCCCGACGACCCGGTGCTGCACATCTGCGCGCTGGCCTACATGAGTGATCTCACGCTGCTGGGCTCGGCGCAGGTGCACCACGAGGAGGAACGCAAGCACCTGCAGATCGCGTCGCTGGACCACGCGATGTGGTTCATGCGGCCGTTCCGCGCCGACGAGTGGCTGCTCTACGACCAGTCCTCGCCGTCGGCGTCAGGTGGGCGCTCGCTGACTCAAGGCAAGATCTTCAACCGGTACGGCGAGATGGTGGCGGCGGTCATGCAGGAGGGGTTGACCCGCTACAAGCGCGACTTCGTACCGGCACGCGAGTGAGCACGCCCCGCGTTGGCGTGCTCGCGCTGCAGGGCGATACCCGCGAGCATCTGGCGGCGCTGCGTGAAGCGGGAGCCGACGCGATGACTGTGCGTCGCGTCGGTGAGCTCGATTCCGTCGACGCGCTGGTCATCCCCGGTGGGGAGTCGACCACGATGAGCCACCTGCTACGCGAATTCGAATTGCTCGAACCGCTGCGTGCGCGATTGGCCGAGGGCATGCCTGCCTACGGGTCGTGCGCCGGAATGATTCTGCTGGCCACCGAAATCCTCGACGCCGGCGCCGAAGGACGCGAGGCCACGCCGCTGAAGGGCATCGATATGACGGTGCGGCGCAACGCCTTTGGCCGTCAAGTCGACTCGTTCGAGGGCGACATCGCGTTTACCGGACTGGACGGCCCGGTGCACGCGGTGTTCATCCGGGCGCCGTGGGTGGAGCGCGTCGGCCCCGACGTGGAGGTGCTGGGCCGGGCTGCGGACCATATCGTCGCCGTGCGGCAGGGCCAAATGCTGGCGACGGCTTTTCATCCGGAGATGACGGGCGATCGCCGCATCCACAAGCTATTCGTCGACCTGCTCTAGCGACTTGTGGCGCCGCACCGGCGGTGGGCGCCGCTGACGCTCCACAAATCGCAATTAGCGAATCGGTAGGCCCGTGACCGCGCGGCCGATGACAAGGCGTTGGATCTCGCTGGTGCCCTCAAAGATGGTGAAGATCTTGGCGTCTCGACGCATGCGCTCGACCGGATACTCCCGCGTGTAGCCGTTGCCGCCGAGGATCTGTATCGCCTCATCGGTTACGTGCACAGCCGTTTCGCTCGCGACCAGTTTGGCCATCGAGCCCTCCGCAGCCTCGAAGGGCTTGCCGTTGCGGGCCATCCAGCCGGCGCGCCAGACCAGTAGGCGGGCGGCGTCGACACGTGCTTTCATATCCGCCAATTTGAATGCGATGGCCTGGAATTCGCCGATCTTGCGGCCGAACTGCTCGCGCTGGCACGCGTACTCGAGGGCATATTCGTATGCTGCCCTGGCGACGCCGACGGCCATCGCGCCGACGGTGGGCCGGGTCCGTTCGAATGTCGCCATCGCGGCCTGACCGGCGGCGCGCTTGCCCTCGCGTACGCGGGCAATGCGTTCGTCGAACTTCTCTTTGCCGCCGACGATCAACCGGCCGGGAATGCGGACGTCCTCGAGCACCACTTCGGCGGTGTGCGACGCGCGGATGCCGTGCTTGAGGAACTTCTGGCCCTGCCGAAAGCCTGGTGTATTCGGCGGGATGATGAACGTGGCCTGCCCGCGGGTGCCCAGATCGGGATATACGGAGGCCACCACGATGTGCACGTCGGAGATGCCGCCGTTGGTGGCCCACGTCTTCGTGCCGTTGAGTAGCCACTCGTCGGTGGCTTCGTCGTATTGCGCCCTGGTGAGAATGGCGCCGACGTCTGATCCCGCGCCCGGTTCCGATGAGCAGAAGGACGCCACTTTCGGATCGTCGACCGTGCCGAACATCTGCGGCAGCCATTCGCCCAGCTGTTCGGGCGTGCCGTTGGCGGCCAGCGACGCCGCGGCCAGGCCGGTGCCCAGGATCGACAGCGCGATTCCCGCGTCGCCCCAGAACATCTCCTCGAACACGACGAGCAGCCCCAAACCCGAAGGCTCAGCGGCCTGTTCGGCGAACAGTTCGATGGAGTACAGGCCGACCTTTGCGGCTTCCTGAATGATCGGCCACGGGGTTTCCTCGCGTTCGTCCCACTCGGCCGCGGCGGGCCGGATGACATCGGCGGCGAACTCATGCACCCAGTCCCGGATGTGGATGAGGTCGGGGGAGAGCTCGAGTGAGAACGACATGGGTCGTTACCTTACTCTGGAGTAAGTTCGCTGCGAAAGGGCTGTGTCCGACCTAACATCGGGACCTGCGGCACTGCATGGAAGGCGAATTCCGATGACCATGATCGAACTGGAACCGCAACCGCGCATCGACACGCTCGTGCGACTGCCAGCAGGTGGCGAAGCGCGACGCACCGAATATGTCGGCACGGCCTGGTTCGACGGTAAGCCGTTCGTGTCCGGCCTGGCGCTGCACCGCTCGCCGCAGGCGCCGCGCGGGATCCGGCATGCGACGTTTGAAGCATCGTTCTTCATCCCGGACAGCCTGCCGTACTCACGCGACGCACTCGACGATGCGGCGCTGAGCGCCTCGGTGGTGTTACGTGCCGCGGGTGACACGGGAGCGATTATCAACTCCGCCGCAGTGTTCACCGACGATCCGTCCGGCGCGCCCACCTGGATTCAGGTGCATGTTCAGGCCCATATCGGGTGGCCGGCCGGCGTCGACTATCGGGTCGTCGCGCTCACGCGACCCGACGCCGTTCGGTAGGACATAAACGTCCACGTAGACTCGTTAATCGGACTTTGCGTGAGAAGAAAGCGAGTTGTACCTGCATGAGCGGCCATTCCAAGTGGGCCACCACCAAGCACAAGAAGGCCGTCATCGACGCACGTCGCGGCAAGATGTTCGCCAAGCTGATCAAGAACGTCGAGGTTGCCGCGCGCGTCGGCGGTGGCGACCCCGCCGGCAATCCGACGCTCTATGACGCCATCCAGAAGGCCAAGAAGTCGTCGGTGCCCAACGACAACATCGAGCGCGCCCGCAAGCGGGGCAGCGGCGAGGAAGCCGGCGGCGCCGATTGGCAGAACATCACCTACGAGGGCTACGGCCCCAATGGCGTCGCGGTGCTGATCGAATGTCTGACCGATAACCGCAACCGCGCCGCCGGTGAGGTGCGGGTCGCGATGACCCGCAACGGCGGCAACATGGCCGACCCGGGTTCGGTGTCGTACCTGTTCTCCCGCAAGGGTGTCGTCACGCTGGAGAAGAACGGCCTGACCGAGGACGACGTGCTCACCGCCGTGCTCGAAGCGGGCGCCGAAGACGTCGACGACCTCGGCGACTCCTTCGAAATCATCTGTGAGCCTACCGATTTGGTTGCGGTGCGCACCGCTCTGCAGGACGCGGGTATCGACTATGAGTCGGCCGAGGCCAGCTTCCAGCCATCGGTGACCGTGCCCGTCGACCTCGACGGCGCGCGCAAGGTGCTCAAGCTGATCGACGCGCTGGAAGACAGCGACGACGTGCAAGACGTCTACACGAATATCGACATTCCCGACGACGTCGCCGCCCTACTCGACGAGGACTAATCGGTCAGGAACTCGCCGATCGCCCTGGCGGTCTGCTCAGGCTGGTCGATCATGACCAAGACGTACGCGTCGTCGACGTGGCGCAGTTGACCGTTGGGAAGCAGCGCGGCCAGCCGGTCGCCGTGGTCGGCCGGCATCACTGGGTTGCGGCTCCATAGCACCAGTGCCGGGCCGTCGAAATCCGCCAACCGGTTCGTGGCCCGGACGAGTTCGGGCCCAACGAATTTCGTGCGGCAGTACTTGACGAGGTCGCGCCGGATTCGCCTGTCGGCCAGGCCGGCCGCGAACCACGTCTCGACAATGTCTTGCGGCACTGGCTTTTTGGCCATCTGGCCGAACATCAGCCACTGCCGTCGTAGCCACCCGATCTTCAATTGGCGCATGGCCAGCGAGACCGTCGTCGTGTTCCGGCTGGCCAGCCACGCGACCTTACCGGGAAAGCCCGGCGGGAAGTTGTCGAATGCTTCGGACGGGCAGATCACCAGCCGCGCAACACGTTTGTCACGGCCGATGTCGGTGAGGAACAGCGCGCCGCCCCAGTCACTGACGATCAGCGTCACGTCGGTCAGATCGAGCGCGTCGAGTAAATCGGCGACGATGTTGACCATTCCGGGCATCGTCAGGTCCGCGTCGTCGCGCATCGGGATGCGGTGCCCGCCCATCGGCAGTACTGGCAGCAGATATCGGAACCGCGGCGGCAGCAGAGGCAGCGTCAGGTTCCACTGGGCGTCGTTCATCAGCAGACCGTGCAGCAGCACGACAGGCGGACCGGCGGGGTCGCCCTCTTCGCGGTATTCGACGGTTCCTGCGGTGACCTCGACAGTTTTCACGGCGACCCTTCGGCGATTAGAACGAAGATTCTAGAACGTATGCTCTAGTCTGTCGGCAGGAGGCAAGAATGGCAAGGTCCACCAGGGAATCGATCCTGACCGCCGCCGCCGAGCTAATGCGGCACAAGGGCTACGGCGCGGTCGGTATGAAGGACATTGCGGAGGCGTCAGGCGCCCCGATCGGGTCGCTCTACCACCACTTCCGCGGCGGCAAGGTGCAGATCGTGCGTGAGGCACTGATCAACGCGGGCCACGCGTATGCCCTGCTCATCCCGACCATCGTCGACGAGTATTCGGATCTGGGCGAAGCCATCGACGGAGTTTTCAAACAAGCCGCCGAGGACATGGCCGGCACCGGCTTCGCCAACATGTGCCCGGTCGCCAGCATCGCCGCCGAAATCGCGGACACCGTCGAGGACCTGCGGGAAACCTCTGCCGGCGTGTTCACGAATTGGGTCGACGGCGGCGCCGCGTACTTCCATGCGCGCGGGCTCGACGAGACACATGCGCGCGAGCTGACACTCTCGCTCATCGGCGCTCTGGAGGGCGCATTCGTGCTCGCGCGAACGCTGCGAAGCACCGACCCGTTGCTCGCCGCGGGGCGGGTCCTGGCCCCGCCGTATCGCGGAGTCGAGTTGACCAGCAAAATGGCTGCATGGCATTGACGCGCGATCCGAACGGCACGGTGTGGCAAGTGAGCCGCCGGTGGTGGCCGTTTCCTGGCGATGCACTCGATCTCACGTTCGGCTTGTTCGAGGTGATTCTCGGCGTGCTGTTCGCGCTGTTGTGGCCGTTCTGGCTATTGGGCAAATTCTGCGGTGTGCGATGGGTGATCACCGTCGAGCGCGACGGCCACCAGGTGGGCCGGGAGCTGGTGCGCGGCTGGCGTAAGTCGCAGCGACGCATCAACGAGCTCGCGATCGAGGTGTCGTCCGGGGGCCGCAGCGGACATTTCGCGATCTAGCGGGGCGTGTCCCTCCCGTTAACCGTCGGCCCTCGGCGATACAGTCGAACAGGTGTTCACAGGAGGGCTGGCGTGCGCGTGATGGGAGTCGACCCCGGGTTGACGCGTTGCGGCCTGTCCGTCATCGAGGGCGGTAAGGGGCGTCAGGTCATCGCGCTGGACGTCGACGTGGTCCGCACGCCCGCCGGTGAACCGCTGCACCGCAGGCTGCTCACCATCAGCAATGCCGTCGAGTATTGGATGGACACTCACAAGCCCGACGTGATCGCCATCGAGCGCGTGTTTTCCCAGCAGAACGTGTCCACGGTGATGGGCACCGCGCAGGCTGGCGGCGTCGTAGCGCTCGCCGCGGCCAAGCGAGATATCGACGTGCACTTCCACACGCCCAGCGAGGTCAAGGCCGCCGTCACCGGCAACGGTAATGCCGACAAGGCGCAGGTTACCGCCATGGTCACCAGAATCCTTGCGCTGCAAACGAAACCAACACCCGCCGACGCGGCCGACGCGCTGGCACTGGCGATCTGCCACTGCTGGCGTGCCCCGATGATCGCGCGGATGGCGGCGGCGGAGGCGCTGGCCGCCGAGCAACAACGAAAGTACAAGGCGACGCTGAAGGCAAAGGCAAAGGCGGCACGATGATCGCATCCGTTCGCGGCGAGGTTCTCGACATCGCACTCGACCACGTCGTCATCGAGGCCGCAGGTGTCGGCTACAAGGTGATGGCGACCCCGTCGACGCTGGCCACCCTGCGCCGGGGCAGCGAGGCTCGGCTGATCATCGCGATGATCGTGCGCGAGGACTCGATGACGCTGTACGGCTTTCCCGACGGCGACGCGCGTGATCTGTTCTCGACCCTGCTCGGCGTCTCCGGCGTCGGACCGAAAATCGCCCTCGCCACGCTGGCGGTGTACGACGCGCCGACCCTGCGGTGCGCCCTGGCCGACGGTGACGTCACCGCACTGACTCGGGTGCCTGGCATCGGCAAGCGCGGCGCCGAAAGAATGGTGCTCGAACTGCGCGACAAGATCGGACCGGTGACCTCTTCGGGCGCCGTCGCGTTGAACGGTCACTCGGTACGCACTCCTGTTGTGGAAGCCCTTGTCGGGCTTGGCTTTGCGGTCAAACAGGCTGAAGAAGCCACCGACAAGGTGCTCGCCAACGAGCCAGAAGCGACTCAATCGACCGCGCTGCGTGCGGCGCTGTCCATGCTGGGCAACAAATGAGCCGTTTCGACGACGACGAGCCCGAGGACACCTCCGACCGGGAGGTCTCCGCAGCGCTGACCGTCGGCGAGGGCGACATCGACGCCAGCCTGCGGCCGCGGTCCCTTGGCGAGTTCATCGGCCAGCCGCGGGTACGCGAACAACTGCAACTGGTCATCGAGGGCGCCAAAAACCGCGGCGGCACACCGGATCACATCCTGCTGTCCGGCCCGCCGGGGTTGGGCAAGACGTCGCTGGCGATGATCATCGCCGCCGAATTGGGCACGTCGCTGCGGGTCACCTCCGGCCCCGCGTTGGAACGCGCAGGCGACCTGGCCGCGATGCTGTCCAATCTCGTCGAGCACGATGTGCTGTTCATCGACGAGATCCACCGCATCGCCCGGCCCGCCGAAGAGATGCTGTATCTGGCGATGGAGGACTTCCGCGTCGACGTCGTCGTCGGGAAAGGCCCTGGCGCGACGTCGATTCCGCTCGAGGTCGCTCCCTTCACGCTTGTCGGCGCCACCACCCGGTCCGGCGCGCTGACCGGCCCGCTGCGCGACCGGTTCGGGTTCACAGCACACATGGACTTCTATGAGCCGGCCGAGCTGGAACGGGTGTTGACACGCTCGGCGGGCATCCTCGGAATCGAACTGGGCACCGACGCCGGTGCCGAGATCGCGCGCCGCTCTCGTGGCACGCCGCGCATCGCCAACCGGCTGCTGCGCCGGGTCCGCGACTATGCCGAGGTGCGCGCCGACGGGGTGATCACCCGCGACATCGCCAAGTCCGCGTTGGCGGTCTACGACGTCGACGAACTCGGGCTCGACCGTCTCGACCGCGCCGTATTGACCGCGCTCACCCGCAGTTTCGGCGGTGGCCCGGTCGGAGTCTCGACGCTGGCCGTCGCGGTCGGGGAAGAAGCCACCACGGTGGAGGAGGTGTGCGAACCGTTCCTGGTGCGAGCCGGAATGCTCGCGCGCACGCCGCGCGGTCGCGTCGCCACCGCCCAGGCATGGACGCATCTGGGGATGAGCCCGCCCAGCGGAGTCAGCGGCTTGGGTCAAGTCGGCCTGTTCGAATAAGGGGGACGCGTAATGGTCACGGCCGGTTTGATTTTCGCGGGGCTCGCGGCCCTCTTGCATGTCTACATCTGGGTGATGGAATCGCTCACCTGGACATCGCCGCGCACCCGCGCCACCTTCGGTATCACGGAAGAAGAAGCGCTGGCCACCAAGGAGCTGGCCTTCAATCAGGGCTTCTACAACCTGTTCCTGGCGATCATCACCGTGACCGGAATCGTGATCGGCGACGGAATCGGGCTTGCCCTGATCTTCGCGGGCACCGGGTCAATGCTGGCCGCGGCGGCGGTACTGCTCGCGTCGTCGCCCGACAAGGCCCGCGCGGCCATCACGCAGGGGATCTTCCCGCTGATTGCGGTCGTGCTCCTCGCGGTGAGTGTGGTCGGTTAACGGATCGCGGGCACCGCATCTTCTGCCGGCCGTCGACCCGCAAGGACCTCGATAGCGGTGGTCGCATCGGGCACTGCGATCAGCAGATCGCGCGTTGCGGACAGCGCTTCGGCCGACGGCTCGACACCGCCGACGGCGTCGGCCAGATCGAGCAGGTGAACGGTGGCCTCCATCAACGCCGTTTCGGCGATGACCGCTAACGTCGTGGTGCCGACGGTCGGATACGCGATCACCGTCTCCTCGGACATCGGGGTGGCGCGAAGAATACGGGCACACTCGGTGAACCGGGCCGCAGCGGTGTCGGGGGTGAGTGCCTCGGCGCCGACCACGGCCTGCTCGGCGAGGCTGTCGGCGGAGGTGTGGGCAATGCCATCCGGTTCGTTGAAGCGCCGCAACAGATCCGCGGCATCGACGACCGCCGCAGGTTCGTCGGCGATCGCACCGCTAAGCCTGTCGAACATCGCCGGATCCGGGCACACATGGGCGATTAGCGCGGAGACGTCCCAGCCGCTGCAGCGCGTCGGCGTGGACCACTCGTCGGGCGTGAGTGTGGCGCAGCGACGCGCCCACCTGTCCCATGCATCGGCCAGGCCTTCGCGCGCGCCATCGCTGTCGAGCCGCATGCCGCCACCTTAATCAGGGGAGGCCGGAGGTTACGCGGACGTCAGTGTGGGTACTCCGCCGGTGACCTAGGAGGCATCATGACTGACACGCGTGCAAATACCCGTGGCGGCAGGCTGCAGATGCCACGCAGCCGTGGCGCAGCCAGCGGTTTTCTGTTGATTCTCTTGGGCGTGTGGGGAGCGCTCATCCCGTTCGTTGGACCGTATTTCGACTTCGCATTCACCCCCGATCAAGAGTGGACATGGACCACTGCCCGAGGGTGGCTTGAGGTGCTGCCCGGCGCCGCCACTGTGCTAGGTGGTCTGCTGCTACTCAGCTCGCGCAACCGCGCGACCGCGATGTTCGGCGGCTGGCTGACTGTGATTGCCGGCGCGTGGTTCGTCATCGGGCGGGCGTTGGCCGGGCCGTTGGGGATCGGGAATCCGGGCGCTCCCGTAGCCGCCACCGAAACCAAGCGGGTGTGGTTGGAGTTGACGTACTTCTACGGCCTTGGCGCGGTGATCGTCTTCCTCGGCGCTCTCGCGCTGGGTCGGCTGTCGGTTCGTAGCGCGCGGGACATTAAGTGGGCTGAACGTCCGGTCGCTGCGGACGTGCAGCAGCAACCGGCAGCAATGACCGACACCACGACGGAGATGCAGCCTGCGGCGCCCGCCACTGAGCAGCAGCATCGCAGCTGGCGCAACATGTTCCGAGGCAGCGGCAGCGGCAGCGGCGGTCACCGGCTCGCGCACCGCTAACCCGAGACAAGGATTCCCGGCCGCATAGAACCGACATTCAGCGGCCGGGAATTCTGTTGCCTCACCTCGTCACCGACTTGTGGAGCGTTAACCGCGGTCAGCGCGGCTAAGACTCCACAAATCGCGAAAACCTAACCCGTATACGCCATCACGTGCTTGATGCGGGTGTAGTCCTCGAATCCGTACATCGACAGATCCTTGCCGTGGCCCGACGACTTGAAGCCGCCATGCGGCATCTCGGCGACCAGCGGGATGTGCGTGTTGATCCACACACAGCCGAAGTCCAGTGCGGCCGAAACCCGCAACGCGCGCGACACGTCGCGAGTCCACACCGATGACGCCAGCCCGTACTCCGTGCCGTTCGCCCACGCGATCGCCTCGTCCTCGTCGGAGAACGACTGCACCGTGATCACCGGGCCGAAAATCTCCTCCTGCACCAGCCGGTCATCCTGCAACAGGCCGCCGATGACCGTCGGCTCGACATAGAAACCTTTGTCGCCCTGGCGTTGTCCACCGATAGCGACCTTCGCGTGCGACGGCACATCGGAGAAGAACGACAGCACCCTGTTCATCTGGTTGACGTTGTTCACCGGCGGCACCCATGCGTCCTCGTCATCGGCGGCCTTGCCATACGTCGTCGCCGCATCGCGGGCCTGCTCAGCCAGCGCGTCGGTCAAATCGTTGGCCACCTTCGCGGTGGCCAACACACGGGTTGCCGCGGTGCAGTCCTGGCCGGCGTTGAAGTATCCCGCCGTCGCGAGTCCCTCGGCGGCACTGGCGATGTCGCTGTCGTCGAACACGATCACGGGTGCCTTGCCGCCCAACTCCAAGTGCGTTCGCTTCAAATGTCCGCCCGCACTCACCGCCACGGCGCG
>NZ_DASSCY010000067.1:0-16037 GCF_035697385.1 Mycobacterium sp.
CAGCCGACGTCGATGGCTCCGCGCCCGACGCCGACGCCGGCCATTTTTCAGCCTCGCTGCTGTATGCGGCGGCAAAGCTCTACTACGGCGAGGACGCGACCCAGGCCGAGGTGGCAAGCCAGTTGAGCACCAGCCGGGCAACAGTCAGTCGGCTCCTTGCGGAGGCCAAACGACGCGGCATTGTGCGCATAGAAGTAGTGCCGCCTGCCGAGGTGGCGTCGGGCGATATCGCCGCCCGGTTGACCCGCGCCCTGTCGCTGACGACCGTTTACCTGAGCCATCCGTTGCCAAATCCGGGGCCCGGTCGAACGGTCCTCGACGTGATGGGCGGAGCCCTCGCACCTGCCGTCGGTCGCGCGTTGTCGGCGGCCGGCCTACTCCCTGGCGACGTTCTGTTGGTGTCGTCGGGGCGCACCGTTTACGAGGTCGCGCAGTACGACCTTGTCCCGCTGCCCGGCATTCTCGTCGCGCCGACGGTCGGCGGAACCGATCAGCCCGAGGAGTGGTACCAGACCAACGAGATCACCCGACTGGTCGCCAACCGGGTCGGCGGCAGGCCGAACTACCTGTTCGCTCCCGCGTTGCCAGGACCGGACCTGCATCCGTCGCTGGTCAATGACCCCAGCATTCAACGAGTACTGCATCTTTGGCCGCGCGCGCGATGCGCGCTGATGGGCGTCGGCGCGCCACCACTGATGCGCTCCGATATCCCGCAATTCGTGCCGACGGGGTCCGATTCGCTGCGCGCGTCGGTGGGCGACGTGTGCTCACGGTTCTACGACCGAGCCGGCGACGGCATCGATTTCGACGGCAGCGACCGCCTGATCGCCGTTGAACTCAATGCCCTTCGACACATCCCCGTCACTATCGCGGTGGCCATAGGAACCGAGAAGATCGACTCCATAGTCGCCGGCGCCAAGGGCGGATACTTCAACCAGCTGGTCACCGATCCCGCCACCGCGGCGGCGATCCTCGACACCGTTGAGTCGACATGACAATGATCGCCGATCCCCGTTACGCGGGCGCACTGCGGCTGGACGGCAAGCGAGCGCTGATCACAGGAGCCACCAAAGGCATCGGCGCAGATATTGCGCGGGCGTTCGCCTCTGCCGGTGCGAAGCTGGTGCTCAGCGGGCGCGACGACGAGGAGCTTGGCGCGGCGCGCTCTGCCCTTGCCGACGAGTATGGCGCCGAGATTCGTACCGCTGCAGTCGATCTCGCGCTATCCGAAGGACCGAGCGAACTGGCCAGGCAGGCCGGGGATGCATTCGGCGGGCTGGACGTACTGGTCAACAACGCCGGCATCTCGCACCCTCAGCCGGTCGTCGAGACCGATCCTGCCCTGTTCGACGCGACCATCGCGGTGAATTTGCGCGCGCCGGCGCTGCTGGCTTCAGCGGTCGGTGCCGCGATGGTCGCGGCGGGCACTGGCGGGTCGATCATCACCGTCGCGTCGGCTGCCGCGTTGGCCCCGTTGCCCGACCACTACGCGTACTGCGCGTCAAAGGCGGGACTAGTGATGGCCACCAAGGTACTTGCTCGAGAGCTCGGCCCGTACGGCATCCGGGCCAATTCGGTGTGCCCGACGGTGGTACTCACCGAGATGGGCCAACGGGTTTGGGGTGACGACGCCAAATCGGCGCCGATGATCGCACGAATTCCATTGGGCCGCTTTGCAGTTCCGCATGAGGTGTCCGATGCAGTGGTGTGGTTGGCATCGGACGCCGCGAGCATGATCAACGGCGTCGACATTCCTGTCGACGGGGGCTACACGATGGGCTGACCGGCTCGGCAGCTGGCACTTCCGCCACTTTGGTCACTCAGCCGAGCGGTGCGCTTTGCGCCCGCCTCAGAGTGACAAGTCAGCGACACCTCTCTACGCACCGGAGCCCTCTTCCTACGGCCCCGGCGACCGCGGATTGTCGCTCGGTTGTCGCGCTGAGGCGGGCAACAAACGAGTCGCAACTTCTAGCTACTGATGAGGCCGGTGTGACTCGACACCTCAGTCTGGGTCGGTCGCCGCCAGGCGGTGCACCTGAGTCTTCGTGGCCGGGTACAACTCTCGCCACGTTCCGTAGAGATCGTCGTAGAGCCCACGGTTGCTCGGAGTCGGCTTGATCTCCCGCGCGATCTTGGCCCAGTCGGTCGTGGAGGGAACCAGCCCGACACCGATGGCGGCGAGCAGGGCGTCACCGTAGCTGGCGCCGATCGCCTGCTCGGGTACAAGCTGCGGACGTCCGGTGATATCGCTGACCGCCTGAGCCCAGATCGGGCTGCGCAATCCTCCTCCCACGGCGACCGTCCGCGTACCGGTATGGGCATCGTCGAAGCGCTCAAGGATCTGCCGGATTCCGAACGAAATGCCTTCGTAGGCAGCGCGAAAGAGGTGGCCGCGGCCGTGGCGCAGCGTGAGCCCGGCCACCACGCCACGAGCCTGCGGGTCGAAAACCGGAGTGCGCTCGCCCGCTAGATAGGGCAATACCAGCAATCCCTCGCTGCCCGGCGGCACCGACTGCGCCTCGGCCATCAGGTCGTCGAAAGACGCTCCGCCGGTGACGGTCTGCAGCCAGCCGATCAGGCTTCCCGCGGTCGAAGTGCCTGCGGCAAGCGCCAAACTCCGCTGCTCGACGCCCGTGGTCGTCCACAGCGTCGGGTCGCTGAAGTACTCGTCGATGATCTGCACCAGGAACATCGTCGAGCCGTACATCAGCATCTGGTCGCCGGGATGGCGCACTCCGACCGAGAACGCCTCCGAGTACGCGTCAACCGTGCCCGCGGCGACGGGTGTGCCCGCGGGAATACCGGTCTGCGCGGCGGCTTCCGGTGTCACGGTGCCAACCACGTCGCTAGGCCATACCAGTCGCGGTAGCGGGAGGTGTCCGCAGATACGCTGCGCCCATTGATGATTCCAGTCGAAATCCCGGGTGGCGTACAGGGGATCGCACTGGCTGGCCGTGTGATGGTCCATCACGTATTCGCCGGTCAGTTTGGCGGCGATGTAGGAGTTCGACCCGTACCACCCTGTGGCCCGCTCCAATACCTGCGGTTCGTGCCGGCGCACCCACTCCAGTTTCGGGCCGACGGCCTGGCTTGACAACAACGTGCCTGCACGGTCGAGAATGTTCTGCTCGCCGAGTTCGGTGGTAAGCGCTTCGATTTCGGCGATGGCCCTGGTGTCGACACCATAGAGGATCGCGGGCCGCAGCGGACGTAGGTCGTCGTCGCACAACACCAGGCACGGCCCGACTCCGCTGACACACATCCCTACCGGGACGGCGCCGGAGGGCATACGTGCCATCAGGGTGGTGCTGATGGCGCACACCTCGCGCCACCACATCGCTTCCGCGTCGACCTCGGCCCAACCTGGCCGCGGCAGATTCATCGAATGGGCGATGGTCTCGGAGGCAAGGACCGATCCCGCCGCGTCGACGAGGACGCCTTTCGAGCTCCCCGTCCCCATGTCGATGCCGAGCAGCAAGTCCACGCGACAACCCTAATTGAAATACGGCCTGCTCCACCGTTCAGTTCATGGCGACGTTCGCCGACAATCCGTTCACGATTTGTGGACAATTGCGGGATGGATACTCGTCGCCTGCAATTGCTGCTCGCGCTCTCCCGGTTGGGCTCGATGCGCGCCGTCGCCGACGCACACCACCTCACCACGTCGACCGTCTCACAGCAGATCGCCGCACTGGCAAAGGAAACGGGCGCTCAGCTCATCGAGCCCGAAGGCCGACGGGTGCGCCTCACACCGGCAGGGCAGCGTCTGGCCGACCACGCTGTCACGATCCTCGCCGCCATTGACGCGGCGCGGCTGGATCTCGACCCCGACGCCGAACCAGCGGGCACCGTGCGCGTCGGCGGTTTCGCGACCGGACTGCGCGTGTCGCTGTTCCCGATCGTCGCCGATCTCGCAGACGAGTATCCGAAGGTTGACTTCGTGATCAGCGAGTTCGAACCGATCGAGGCGTTTGCCTTGCTGACCGACGACAACCTCGATCTGGCACTGACCTACGACTACAACCTGGCTCCGGCATCCGTCGGCCCTGTTCTCGAGACACTGCCGCTGTGGACCGTCGCATGGGGACTCGGCGTTCCGCTCGATGCCCCGGACGGACCTGCCGACATCGCCGACTACGCGGATCAAACATGGATTGTCAACTCGCGCAACACCGCTGACGAAGACGCCGTGCGAACGCTGGCCTCGATGGCAGGATTCGCGCCGAAGATCGCGCACCAAATCGACAGCCTCGACCTGGTCGAAGATCTCATCGTCGCCGGCTACGGCGTCGGCCTGCTGCCGATCGGTCGGCCCACCGCAAGCGGCGTCAAGGTACTCCCCCTGGCCGACGCCAACCCCGTCCTCACCGCATATGCGGTGACGCGCCGTGGCCGGTCGACGTGGCCGCCGCTAAGGGTGGTGCTGGACCGACTGCGCCCGCCGGGAGCCCAACTGCCACAACCGCAGTGGCCGCGACCGGTTCCCTAGCCGTCGCGCGCGTTCACCGGCCCAGTATCAGCGGCTGCGCGGCCCGATATTGGTCGAGCACCTCCGGCGTGGGATCCGCGGTGTAGGACGCTGTCAATCCGAACGTCCACGGCGGCGGCGAATCCTGTTGTGACAGCGTCCATGCAGCCTGCCGCGCCGCACCCAAGGCGACGTATTCAGCCGGCGTCGGTACATGTACCGGAGCGCCCCAGATCGCCGGCGCGACGCGACGAACCGCCTCCGACCGGGCTCCCCCACCGACCAGGATGATGCGCTTGACGTCGACGCCTTGCGCGGAGATCTTGTCGATGCAGTAGGCCATTGAACTGAGCAAGCCTTCAATTGCTGCGCGGGCAACGTTGGCAGAGGTCAGGTTTCGGGTCGTCACGCCATGGAAGGCGCCCGCCGCGTTCGGCAAGTTCGGCGACCGTTCACCCTCGAAGTACGGCACGAGCGTCAGCCCCTCCGCGCCTGCGGGCGCCAACAATGCCAGCCGATCCAGTTCGTCGAAGTCCACTCCCAACATCGTCGTGACGGCAGCCAATACGGGCGCGCCGTTGAGTGTGCACACCAAGGGCAGTTGCCGTCCGGTGGCGTCCGCGAAACCTGCCACGATTCCCTCCGCATCGTGGGGCGCGGCATCTCCCACCGCGCTCACCACACCAGAGGTGCCGAGCGAGACCACGCAGTCACCCGGTCCTGCGCCCAGGCCCAGCGCCGCCGCGGCGTTGTCTCCCGCGCCAGGGCCCAGTACCGCGCCCGAACGGGTTTGGCCCGCCGCATCACGCGGGCCGAGCACCGTCGGCAACCCCGGACGTCGGCCGCGCATCGCCAACTCCAGCAGGTCGTGCTGGTAGCTGTCGGTTTCCGCGGAGAAGTACCCGGTGCCGCTGGCGTCGCTGCGATCCGTGCGGAGTTCACCGATGTCGGTCGAGCCACACAGCCGCCACGTCAGCCAGTCATGCGGCAGGCACACCGCCGCCGTGGCGTCGGCATGCGCAGGTTCGTTGTCGGCGAGCCAGCGCAGCTTCGTCGCCGTGATGGATGCAACCGGCACCACCCCGATCCGCTTCGCCCACTCGGCGGCGCCACCCAACTCGGCAACCAGATCGGCGGCCGCAGTGCCTGATCGAGTGTCGTTCCACAGCAACGCATCCCGGACAACCTCACCGGCTTCGTCCAGGCACACCATGCCGTGCTGCTGGGCCCCGACCGCCATGGCCGCGACGTCGTCGAGCCCGCCAGCCGCGTCGATGCTCGCCTGAAGGGCGGACCACCACAGGCGTGGATCCACCTCGGTCCCGTCGGGGTGAGGCGAGGATGCGGACCGCACGGTCTCACCGGAGTCGGCGTCGCAAATCACCACCTTGCAGGACTGGGTGGACGAGTCGATTCCCGCAACGAGTGTCACGTCTGCGAAGTTACCCCGCCTGACCGACGTGCCGATGAGTCTCGCAGGGGCGGGTTGTCTATATCTATATGCGAAAGCTCGTTATCACCGAGAACATCACGCTGGACGGCTCGATCGAGATGCTCGACGACTGGTTCGACCCCCAGCTTCAGGACAAAGATCTGCTCGAAGAGTCTCACCGGCAAGATGCGCAGGCCGACGCGCTGCTGGTCGGCCGCCGGACGTTCGAGGACTTCCGCGGCTACTGGCCGAAACAGACCGACGACGCCACCGGAGTGACGGACTACCTCAACAACGTCGCCAAGTACGTGGTGTCCTCGACGATGTCGGACCCGCAGTGGGAGAACTCGACGGTGCTGGCCGGCGATCCGGTCGAGCAGGCCAGCGATTTGAAGGCCCAATCAGGCAAGGACATCGTGTTGACCGGCAGCATCAGCCTCGCGCACACGCTCATCGCCGCGGGGATCGTCGACGAGTACCGAATGTTCGTCTATCCCGCGGTCCAGGGCCGTGGTCGTCGACTCTTCCCCGACGGCACTGTGATCGGGACGCTGAAGTTGGTGGAAGCGCCGAAGTCCTTCCGGTCCGGAATCACCTTGCTGCGCTACGCGTCCACCTGAATCCGCCGATTCAGACATGGTTGCGCGCTGCGCTGCAAGACTTGCCAGGTGGACGAGGAGCACCCGCAGGCGCACAAGCGTTGGGATCCGGATCGAAACGAAACGGAAGCCGAACGCCTCGACCGCAATTGGTCAAGCCTGCTCCAGGAGCTTCGGGTCGCCCAGACAGGCGTGCAGTTGCTTACCGGGTTCTTGCTGACGCTGCCGTTTCAGCAGCGGTTCACCCAGCTCGACACGACCATGCGAACGATCTATCTCGTGACTGTCGCCTGCTCGCTCGCCTCCACCCTGCTGCTCGTCGCGCCCGTGGCCATGCACCGCATCCTGTTCCGCAAGCACCGCCTCAAGATGTTGGTGAGGGCATCTCATAGTTACGCGATGGCGGGCCTGCTGCTGCTTGCCGCGGCACTCGCAGGAGTCGGCGTGGTCATCTTCGACGCCGTCGCCGGAAGGACGGCAGCCTGGATCGCCGGCGGGTGCATGTTGATCGGCGCGACATGCTTGTGGGTGCTCGTTCCGCTGCCGGGGCGGCGCAGCCAGGACAACTCCTACTAACGTTTGCGTCACCGCGGGCCTGGGAACTCATGGCCCATGTTGATCCGACGTATTGCGCGCCCGATGTTGTCAGCGGTATTCATCAGCCGCGGCGTCGATGCCCTGCGCAGCCCAAAACCCGCGGCCGACGCGGCCCGTCCCACGCTTGAGGGGCTGTCCAAGCTCCCTGATCCGGTCGGTACGAATGTGCCGTCCAATGCCGAGACCGTTGCCCGTATCAACGCCGCAGTGCAGATCGGCGGTGGCCTGCTGCTGGCGACCGGCAAACTGCCTCGCGTCGCTTCTGCGGCGTTGGCCCTCAGCGTGGTGCCGGGCAGCCTTGGCGGCCATATGTTCTGGAGCGAGTCTGACCCGCAGCGCAAGGCTGATGAACGCCGCGCCTTCATAACCGACGTGAGCCTCATCGGCGGGCTGATCATTGCCGCCGTCGACACCGAGGGCAAACCGTCGCTCGGCTGGCGCGGCCGCCGCGCCGCCCAGAAGGTGACCGGAGCCGTCGCCGCGGCGCTGCCGGCGGGAGCGGCGACCGGCGGTGCGCTGGCGGACAGCGCCGTCGCCGAAAAGCTCGGCCATGGCCTGCACGTCGGCGCCGAGCGCGGCCGGGAACTGGCCCACGTGGCTGCCGAGCGCGGAGCCGAGCTCGCCGAAGTGGCGCGCGAACGCGCCCCAGTCTGGGCGGAAGCGGCTCGCGAACGTGGCACTGAACTCGCAGAGGTGGCGCGCGAACGTGCACCGATCCTTGCCGACGCGGCTCGCGAACGCGGGGCCGAATGGGCCGAGATTGCGCGTGAGCGCAGCGCCGAGCTCGCCGAGGTGGCACGCGAGCGTGCGGATGCGGCGCGCGAGCGTGCCCCCGAGCTTGCCGAGACGGCACGGACGCAAGTCAAGCAGCGTCGTCGCCGCTGGAGCTGAATTTGATCAGCCGGGGCTAAACCCGGCGATGCTGGCTGCCTGAGCGGTAGATTTGCTCCACCATCACCGCATACAGGGGGCATATCCGATGACAGCCGGCGACTTCGAACCTCAACCCGGGCAGTACGGCGAAGCGGGTGCCCATATCCCCCCACCCGGCGGCCAGGAGCCCGGAAGCTTGGGTCTTCGCTTTGCCGCGCGACTAATCGACGGCATCTTGGTGATGATCGTCAGCTGGATACTGATATTCGCCACGAACTCGCTGTCGAACTTTTGGGTCACCGGCCTGTTCACGGGTCTGCTGACATTCATCTACTTCCTGGCGTTCGAGACGACTCAGGGATGGACACCGGGCAAGAAGCTGCTCGGTCTAAGCGTGCACGGACCCGGTGGAGCGCCGAAGCCCACGGCTTCGCAGTCGGCGATCCGCAATTCGTGGACGCTGCTGCCGATCATCCCATTCATCGGTGGACTGCTTGGGGTCGTCGCGATCATCCTGATAGCCGTGACGATCAATGGCAGCCCGTCGAAGCAGGGCAAGCATGACGAGTTGGCGGGCGGTACGCAGGTCGTCAAGGGCTAGGCGCCGCGCAAGGATGGGCCCCGCACAGCGGGGCCCATCCGTCTACCGACCGGTGGTCATACCACGACCCGGTGATCGCAAAGAGTCACAGTCGCGGGATTCGTTGCGCGCCAAGCCAATACGGCTAACGTAAGCCCGACACAGCCGTGTCACGCCACGGTCCACAAGGCCAGGCTGATGACGAACGCGGTGAGGCCAAGCGTCGTCTCCATGACCGTCCAGGTCTTGAGCGTTGTCTTCACATCCATGCCGAAGAACCGACTGACTAACCAGAACCCCGAGTCGTTGACGTGCGAGAGTACGGTCGCGCCTGCGGCAATGGCGATCACCAGTAGTGTCAGCTGGAAATTGTTGAGGTCCGCCTCGGCGGCTGCGGCGGCGAGCAGCCCCGCGGTCGTAGTCAGCGCGACGGTCGCCGAGCCCTGCGCGACGCGAAGCACCGTGGCAATGATGAAGGCCTGCAGGATCAGCGACATCCCGAGGTTCGAGAGTGAGCCGCTCAGCGCGTCCCCGATGCCGCTCAACCGCAGCACGCCGCCGAACATGCCCCCGGCGCCGGTGATCAGGATGACCGCGCAGATCGGGCCAAGGGCGTTGTCGAGGATGGTGCCGACGTCGGCCATCGAGCGGTCCCGCAATCCCAACACGACAGTGGCCACGATCACCGTGATAAGCAGTGCAACGGATGTGTTTCCGAGCAGCCTGAGGTACTCGGCCCAGGTAGCCCCCTCCTCGATCACACCCGCGGTCATGAGCGTGTTCAGCACGGTGTTGAACGAGATCAGAACGAACGGCAGGAGTAACACGCCAAGGACTGTCGCAAAGGACGGAACGGTGCGCGTCATGGTATTGCCTTGTCCCGCAACGCCTGCGCTAGTGCCATCAGGATCCGTGACATCGTCACGGCCGCCGTTCATTTCACCGAACAATGCCACCGGGACGTCGACGTGCACACGGCGACCGATGATTTGGGACACGAGATAGGAACCGACGAACCACGCTGCGACGGCGACGGGCGCACCGACCAGCAGGGTGAGCCCGATGTTGCCTTCGAGCAGCTCGGCGGCCGCGACCGGCCCCGGGTGCGGCGGCACTATCGCATGCATGGCGGCAAAGGCACCTGCGGCCGGAAGCGCGTACAAGAGCAGGGAGCCGGAGAAGCGCCGCGCGACCGTCATGATGATCGGCAGGAAGACGACCAGACCGGCGTCGAAGAAAATCGGAAACCCGAAGAGCAGCGCGGCAACACCAAGTGCGAACGGAGCCCGCTTCTCACCGAACCTGCCGATGAGGGTGTCTGCGAGGACCTGAGCGCCGCCGGTCACTTCAAGAAGTCGGCCGATCATGACGCCGAAGCCGACAAGCAGGGCCACCGAGCCGAGCGTGTTGGAGAAACCGAAGGACAGCGCGTCAGGGACGTCGGCCACTGGGATGCCGGCGGCCAGCGCCGTCAGCACGCTCACCAGGACGAGAGCAACGAAGGCATGCAGCTTCACCTTCATGATCAGGAAAAGCAAGACGGCGACAGCCCCTGCTGCAATCAGCAACAAGGTGGTGGCACCATATGCCGGTTCGATCGCTTCCACGAGTCCTCCGAATCGTCAGTGTCCGGCCTGTTCCGGACGTCTTAGGTTTCTGTTGTGCGCGCGGCCGATAACGCGACGTAGTCATCGACGATGGAATCGATGTTCTGGTCGACATCGATGGTGACGCCGCTTTCATCCGACTCGAGCGGCTCGAGCGTTTTGAATTGCGATGCCAGCAGTGAGGCCGGCATGAAATGCCCGGGCCGGCTGGCCTGTCGTCTGCCGATGACTTCTGGTGTGCCCGCAAGATGCAGGAACTCGACTCCGGCACAATGCCTGCGAAGCTGATCGCGATACTTTCGCTTGAGCGCCGAGCAACTCATCACTCCGCCAGAGCCGTCGCGCGCAGCGAGCCACTCCCCGATCGCTTCCAGCCAGGGGTATCGATCGTCGTCGTCGAGTGGTTCGCCTGCGGTCATCTTGGCGATGTTGGCCGGCGGATGAAAGTCGTCGGCATCGGCGAACGGGACACGTAGCCGCTGCGCCAGCGCTGCGCCCACGGTCGACTTACCCGAGCCAGATACGCCCATGACGACGATTGGTGACGCCATTGCCTCCACCTACCCACTTGTGCTTGACGTCACACAGCATGCATCAATCGTCATACGATTGCAACTCTGTATCGCAATCGTATGGTTTTAATAACGCCAGCAAAGCTATGACAAGATGTATGCGTGGTATCGCAGCCAATCGTCGGCGCCCTGCACGGCAATCTGCTGACCGCGCTAGGCACCGCGATCGTGTCCGGCGAATATCCGCCCGGGCAGGTCATCAACTTGGATGGGGTCAGCGCGCGGCACGGGGTGTCCCGCAGCGTCGCGAGGGAAGCGGTCCGTGTGCTCGAGTCGATGGGCATGGTGGAGTCGCGCAGACGCGTCGGCATCACCATTCAGCCGGCGCAGAAATGGAATGTCTTTGATCCCAGGCTGATTCGCTGGCGCCTGGACGCAGGCGACCGGACCGCGCAACTGCTGTCCCTTTCGGAACTGCGGCGTGGCTTCGAGCCGACCGCGGCGGCGCTGGCCGCCAGGCGAGCAGATCCTCATCAATGCCGCATCATGGCAGCCGCCGTTTCGGACATGGTGGTACACGGCCGCTCAGGTGACCTCGAGGCGTATCTGTTGGCGGACAAGATCTTTCATCAGACCCTGTTGGAGGCCAGCGGCAACGAGATGTTCCGCGCATTGAACGGCGTCGTCGCCGAGGTGCTGGCGGGCAGGACCCATCACGGCATGATGCCTGAGACGCCAAATCCGGCAGCCATCGACCTGCACGACGAAGTCGCTCGCGCGATCCGGATGCGCGACGAGGCGGCTGCCGAGCAGGCCATGCGCGCGATCATCGACGAGGCGGCATCGGCTGTGTCCGAAGAACTTTCGGAGTACTAGTCTTTCGGCTGGTACCGATAGTTGATCTTGTTCCCCTGCACTGTCGTGACCGTCAGCGTGAACGCCACGGCTTCCGCGCCTGCCACGATCGTGCAGTCGACGGTGTTGCCGGGCCGTCCTTCAAGGTTTCCCGAGCACTGCGCAGAGTCCGGCCGCGGGCGGCCCTGGCTTCCGAGTTCGTCGAGCAGCGAACGCTCGACCTCCGCCTTCGTCAGCAACGGCACCACGTCGAAGTTCATCATCAAGCCGTCGACTCTGTTGACCTCGATGGTGCGCCTCAGCTTGACTCCCCCGGCGCCGACATCGCAGTAGGCGACGGCACCGACGTTGCCCTGCAGCCCGGACTCACATAGAACGGTCTCCACCTGAACCCCGGACGCGGCGCTGACCAGGCGCGACACCGCCTTCTCGAGCTGCTCCTTGGAGACCGCAGGCGTCATCTCGTAGTCGACGGTGGTGCCGTCGATACGCGTCACCGCGACAACGGGCTCGAAGCTGTTCGTCGGGCTCATCACCACCTCACAGCGCGCGGTCTTACCGACCTCGCCGACCAGGTCCTCCCGGCACGTCACAGACTCGGGCTGTTCGCCGGCCTTGGTAAGCCGGTCGGCGATTTCTGTTTGCAGAGCCTCCCTGGAGACGACGGGCTTGCCGTCACTGCCAATGGGGATGCTGCATCCGGGCACCAGTGCAGCCGCTGCGGCGACGGCGCCCACGGCTGCGATCAGCGTGCGCATGGACCGCCTCCTGGGACATTTGCTACTTGGCCACGGGCCTCGCGTTCGCAGGGACCATAACAAGTTGGCCGCAGACGGGATGATTAACTGCGAAAGTGAGCAGAGAACCGACGCTGGCACGCCGCTTTTTTGATCGCGTCGAACCGGTGCATGCCGTGACGTACTTCGCGCCGGAAGCCCGAAGTGCGTTCGACGAACTTGGCTTCCGCGGATTTTGGATGGGCTACTTCGCCGCCCGGTCGGCCCCATTCGGTGTCGTGCCCACCGAGGTGGTGACTGCCTCGTTCTACAACTTCACGCCCGAGCGCGTCGCCAAGGCGCTGCCCGCCGTGTGGGAGCTCACCACGCCTGCGGACGCGTTGCGGATTCGGGAGCAGTCAGCTGTCGCCGCGCTGCGCCGTTACGGCGTGGCCGATGACGAGGCGCACGCCGCAGCCGAACTCGCCGCGAAGGCCGCGCGCGGTGCCCCCCTCGACGGCCGGCCGCTGTTTGCAGCCAACGCCGCGCTCAACTGGCCGGAGGAGCCGCTGGCGAAGCTGTGGCACGCGACGACCCTGTTGCGCGAACAGCGCGGCGACGGGCATGTGGCCGTGCTTGCGGCGCTCGAGGTGTCCGGCCGCGAATGCAATGTGTTGCATGCGGCGGCGGGCCGGGTGCCGCGCGAGATGATCATGCGCAGCCGTGACTACGACGATGAACAGTGGAATCACTATCGCGACCGACTGGCCCGCCGTGGCCTGCTCGACGACGATGGCGAGCTCACCGACGCCGGTCGCGATCTCAAACAGCGAATCGAAGACGCCACCGACCGGCTGGCCCTACGCGCCCTCGACGGGCTCGACGACGACGAAGTGGAGGCGTTGTTCCGTGCGCTCACCCCGATAACGCGAAAGGTGGTCGCAGCGGGTGACGTTCCGGCTGCGACGCCGATGGGCTTGAGTCGCCACGACCTAGATGATGACAGCGCGCATTTGATTTAACGACATTCCGTTAACGCGGTGTTTGGCCGCGCCAATCGCAGCCGGTCAACTCCGCCGACAGGGCCCACAACGCGCGGGCCGTTTCCGCGTCGCGCGCCTTGGGGCGCAGTTTGGTGACCTTCGGCTTGCCCCACTGGTTGAACCGTGGCGCGAAATAGGTGCCGCTCGGCAGGTCGGTCGTCACGGCCTGGATGCTCGCACGCGCTCCCTGGGCCGGGCTCTGCAGGATGCGCCACACCGGGTTGCGGTCACCTATGGGCGTTCCCGCGCCGGCGTTTCGCGTTAAGCCGGTATCGGTCATCCCGGGGTCCGACGCATAAGCCCGGACACCACGTCTGGCGAGCTCGGTCACGAACAGCAGGTTCGCCAACTTGGACTCCGCGTAGGCGGCCATCGGCGAGTACTTGCGGGTATGCCAGTTCACGTCGTCGAGGTGCACGCGCGCGAACAAGTACATCGCGCTGGCCACTGAGATGACCCGGTCGGTGATCTTGTCCCCGAGCAGACACGTGAGCGCGAAGTGACCGAGGTGATTGGCGCCGATGTGTGCTTCGAAACCGTCGGCGGTACGGGTCAGCGGCAGGCCCATCACGCCGGCGTTGTTCACAAGTACGTCAACGGTTTCCGTCTCGTCGGCGAATCTGCGGACGCTGGCCAGATCGGCCAGATCGAGATGACGCACTTGCACGTCGCCGGTCATTTCGGCGGCGGCACGTTCGGCCTTGGGAAGGCTGCGGCACGCAATGACCACGCTGTGCCCGTTGGCGGCAAGCTCCGCCGCGGTCGCCTTGCCGACGCCGCTGTTGCCGCCAGTGACGATGATTCGCATCTGCCCACTCTGTCAGCGCGGGGCGTACATGATGACGCCGACACCCATCAGGCAGACCGCGGCTCCTGCGATATCCCAGCGGTCGGGCCGAAAACCGTCGGCGACCATCCCCCATACCAGCGAGCCTGCGATGAAGACGCCGCCATACGCGGCAAGCACTCGACCGAAGTGTGCGTCAGGCTGAAACGCCGCGACGAATCCGTAGGCGCCCAATGCGATTGCGCCCGCCCCGACCCACAGCCAGCCGCGGTGTTCACGCACCCCCTGCCACACCAGCCACGCGCCGCCGATCTCCAGCAGCGCCGCAAGGACGAACAAGGCAATGGACTTCAACACGATCACGACACTCAGCCTGCCGCGAGCGTGCGCAAAATGTCGGTGTTCGTCGGCGTGTCGATGCGCAGACACGCACCCTCGCGGCAGGGGGCTAGCGGGTGGGCTGGTTGCGGTTCCATTCCACCCAGCCGACGCCGGCGCGGCCGTCGGCTGTGGTGACGGTGGCCCACGCCCGCGGGAAGTGGCTGACCCGGCCGTCGGGCGAGGTGAGCAGCACGGGCGCGTGTCCGCGGATGTCGATAGTGGCGGTCAGGTCGCCGGGCCGCAGCGTGAGCGTGGTGGTCAGCGGTAAGCCGTCGTCGGCGAATGTCTCGTGCGCGGTGACCGTCTGCAGCTCGATGAGCGGTTCACCGGGTTGCTGTATGTAGCCGACGCCCATTCGCGGCGCGCCGGGTATGCGGATTTCGACGCCGTGCGTGTGGGTTCCGTCGTCGAGGTGCAGTGCGCTCCACACCCAGTCCATGGCCCACCAATCGCGCACTCCCCACGAGTGATCGCGCTGACCGGGAACACCTTGCACCGCGAACTGTTGGCCGTCGACCGTCACGGTGCCCGACACCGTGCACGGAATTTCGTAGCGCGGCGTAATGCGGTACTGGTACGGCGTACCCGTCGTTGCCCACGTCAGCTCGAATGTCATCTCGACGGGTCGGCCCGGTTCATTTCGCAGCAGCGCGGCGGGATCGTCGTACGCCTGGCCGCGTCCCCGCATCGTGACCCTGTACGTCTTCAGCGGTTCAGCGGGAGCGAGGGTGAGTTCAATGGCGCCGGTGTCGTCGAAGTCGAGCAGCGCATAGGTGGGGATGTCCGGGCCGCACAGCAGGCCGGTGATCCACAACGTGTGCTGATTGGGCATCAGCCCGAGCCGGATCCAGCCGCCGATCCCTTGGCGCGGATCGGCGAAGTCGAAGTACCAGCTCTCGCTCCATAGCGGCTCGTCGCCGGCGGTATGTGCCCCCTCGTCGTCGGCGGTCGGCGTAAGCGGCTCGGCGGCAACATATTCGGGCAGAATGCTGAGCGCATCGGTGTCCAGCGCGTGCTGGCAATGCCGCTGCAGCATCACCATGAACATCTCGTCGCCGCGGTCGGTGCGCGCGACGAGCATCGACGAGACGATCGCCATCATCACCCCGAAGAAGCTCTGCCGCCGCACCCCGTCGCGGACGCCGTCGAGACTGATCGGCGCGTCGGGGCCGAGCGCGTCGTGGTAGGCGCGCAACAGCTCGTCATAGTTCTTCTGGCGCTGCTCGTTCGCCAAGGCACAGCCGAGGAAATACGCGACGTCGGTCATCGCCGGACCCCACGTGACGGTCTGCCAATCCACCACCGTCAGCGGCCTGTCCGCGCGAGGCTGGCCGAAAAGCATGTTGTCCAAACGGTAGTCGCCGTGAACGAGACCCATGACCCGACCGGGTTCGGACTCCCCGGCGACGTAGGCATCGAAGGCGGCGACCAGCCGCTCACAGACGCTACGGTGGTCGTGTTCGATCTGATCGCCGTAGCGCTCGGCGAAACCTGCGTAGAGCTGGCCGATCACCGCTTGGTTCATCGGCGACTCGCGGTTGAGCCAGTCCGCGTTGGCCATGGCCGTGTCGCCGAGTAGCGGCGCAT
>NZ_DASSCY010000068.1:0-34882 GCF_035697385.1 Mycobacterium sp.
CGCGGTCTCCTGTCCCGACACGGCCAGGCCGATCAACAGCTGCCCGCCGAACAGCAGCGCCACCACGGCCGTCGCCGCGAACGACCGCAGCATGTCTGCGCGCAGAGCCTGACCTTCGTCGAACGCGTCCCCGATGGCCACCGCGATGCCCAGCAGAGCGACGTCGAATCCAGTGGACGCCAACGCAAGCCAGCTCGGCACCAGCCCGAGCGGGATGATCAGGATCGCGTTGCCAAGCGCGAAGAACAGCGTCGCGATGACGACGAAAGTCACGACCGGTTGCGGTGGTTTGACCAACACGGCCTTCACCAGCGCGCCCAGCGTGGACAGCGAGATCGCCGCGATCATCACCCAATGCCCAAGGCGCAGCGGGCCTTCCACGCTGCCCGCCAGCGCGGCACCGACGAACGCCAGCGTGGCCACCCCGGCCACCAGCGCGATCTCGCCGGCACGGCTGCGCCACGTTTCGTAGGACCGGGACAGCTCGACGAGCACCGCGAACCACGCGATGCCCGGCACGGCGACCAGATAAATCTCGATGCGGCCCAGAATTTCTGACCCGCTCGCCCCACTTTCGATCCGAACGGCGTCCAGCGCGACCACCGACGCGAAGCTCGTCAGGCCGATCGAGGCCAGCACCAGGACGGGCTTACGGGGGTCACGGGCCAGCAGGTAGAGGCCCAACCACCAGCTGAGCGCAAAGACCATCGCTGACAGCGCAGCCATCACTCAAGTGTGTCATGCGCTGTGGCGGGAATTACATGCCGTAGCGGCGGTGGCGCACGGTGTAGTCGCGCAGCGCACGCAGGAAGTCCACCCGCCGAAACGCCGGCCAGTAGGCCTCCGTGAACCACATCTCCGAATAGGCGCTCTGCCACAGCAGGAACCCGGAGAGGCGCTGCTCCCCCGACGTGCGGATGACGAGGTCGGGGTCGGGCTGCCCGGACGTGTAGAGGTTCTCCGAGATGGCGTCGATGTTGACGGCCTCGATCAGCTGGTCACCGGTCGCGCCGTTGGCCAGTTCCTTGCCAAGCAGGGCACGGACGGCGTCGACGATCTCCTGGCGGCCGCCGTAGCCGACCGCGAGGTTGACGTGAAATCCGCTGCCGTTGCCGTTCGTCGATTCGACGGCGTCGCGCAGCCGTCGCGCCGGCTCCTCGCCGATTAGCTCGAGATCGCCGACCGTGCGCACACTCCACCGGTTGACGGGGGCGCAGATCTCCTCGACGACATCGGTGATGATCTCGATGAGCGACGACAGCTCATCGGCATCGCGCTGCAGGTTTTCGGTGGACAGCAGATAGACGGTGGCCATCTCGACACCGGATTCCTGGCACCAGCGCAGCATCTCGGCGATCTTGCGGGCACCCATCCGGTAGCCGTAGCTGACGTCGTCGTGACCCTCGTCACGTGCCCATCGTCGGTTACCGTCGCACAGCACCGCGATGTGGCGGGGCAGTTCGGATTTGGACCGCGCCAGTTCCTGGCGCAACCGCATCTCGTAGAGCCGGTAGGCCGGTTCCTTGAGCCGCGGGGGAATGATGTCCACGAAGATCCAGACTACTGTGGCCATCGAGAAGCCCCATGGCATTAGTGGAGGTGAAATGACAGCTCGCACCGACACAACCGATCACGGGCAGGTACGCACACCGCACGGGCACGCCGAAGACTTCCCAGAAGCCGTCGTCGACGGCGTCGAAAAGTTCCTCCACAAACCGCGGGCGCGCGGCTGGATCCACGTCTACGCCGCCGTGGTGGCCTTCATCGCAGGCGCTGCACTGGTGGCGGTGTCGTGGTCGCTCGACTCAGCCCGCGCCGGGATCGCCACCCTGATCTACACGTTCACGATCGTGGCGATGTTCGCGGTCAGCGGCACCTATCACCGCGTGCATTGGACATCTCCGACGGCCCGCAAGTGGATGAAGCGCGCCGACCACTCGATGATCTTCGTCTTCATCGCGGGCAGCTACACCCCGTTCGCCCTGCTCGCACTGCCGCAAAGCGACGGCATGCCGTTGCTCTGGATCGTCTGGAGTGGGGCACTCGCGGGCGTGCTCCTCAAGATGTTCTGGCCGTCGGCGCCGCGCTGGGTCGGCGTGCCGCTGTATCTGCTGCTGGGCTGGGTCGCGGCCTGGTTCATCGTGCCGATCATGCACGGCGCTGGCGTGGCGGCGTTGGTGCTGTTGGCTGTCGGCGGGGCGCTCTACAGCATCGGCGGCGTGCTCTATGGGCTCAAGTGGCCGAACCCGTGGCCGACGACGTTCGGCCACCACGAGTTCTTCCACGCGTGCACCGCGGTGGCGGCGATCTGCCACTACATCGCGATGTGGTTCGCCGTCTTCTAGTGACTTGTGGAGCGTGACCGGCGCCGTGCGCCGGTGCGGCGCCACAAATCGCTAGGTCTGGGTGACGTTTTCCGGGCCCCAGTAAGCCTTCATCGACGCGATCTTGCCTTCGTCGTCGAACGTCATGACGCTGATGATGTCGATTCGCATGCCGTTGTCGCCGAAATCGATTGCGAGCGTCCAGTGGAACGCCGCCTCGTTGCCGAGCGCGCGCAACGTCACGACATCGGTTTGGGCTTTCACGTTTTCGAGACTGGTGTAGAAGCCGCGGACCGCAGCGCGGCCGATGTGTACCTCTCCCCCGACCGGATCCTCGACGGTCGCGTCGTCGGTGTAGAGGGCGGCGATGTCGTCCGCCTGCCCCTTGCTGACGAGTTCGAGGTAGTGGGTGACGGTCTGCGTGATCTGCTCGGCGCTCGGCATGGCGTCGAAGCTACACGCGAGCACCCAGCGCGGCAGCCAGTTGCTCGGTGGTGGTCACCGGCAGATCGCAGACTCGGCCGCGACACACGTAGGCGGCGTCGGCGCCATCGACCCGGTCACGGTCACGCAACAGCTCCGCGGAGTTCACCGGACCGCCGATGACGACGGCACCGCCGGGTGCCATCGTGCGCGCCGCGGCGAGCAGCTCCGATCGCAGTGGATCACAGGCAACCGCGATCTGGATGGGCCCGCGCACGGCGGCCTCGGCGACGGCGAGCCAATGTCCACCCGAACGCGGCAGCCGCGCCAGGATGGGACTCGCGCTGGCCAGCGTCGCGTCGGCCGCTTCCGCGTAGCGCTCCACACGTTCAGCGGGCGCCAAATGGGCCGCCAGCTGCAGGGCCTCGGCAATCGACGACGCGCCCGACGGGGTCGCGCCGTCCACCGGGTCGGCGGGCCGCACCATCAGCTGCTCGGCATCGTCGGCGCTGTCGTACCAGCGGCCAGGCCGGTCCGGATCGGTGAAATGGTCCAGCGCAACGTCGATCAGCGCCGTCGCCGCGTCAAGCCAGGACGCCTCGCCGGTCAGCTGATGCAGCGTCAGCAGCCCGGTGGCCAGCATCGCGTAGTCCTCGAGGATTGCCGCGCTGCCGCCGACCCGGCCACCGAGGCTGGCGCGGCGCAACCGGCCGTCGACGAGGTGCAGGTCCAACAGCCCGCGGGCGCATTGCGTTGCCGCATCCAGCAATTGGGGATCATCGAGCGCCACAGAAGCCTCTGCGAGCGCGGTGATCGCCAGCCCGTTCCATGCGGTGACGACCTTGTCGTCGCGGCCGGGCTGCGGCCGGTTGAGCCGAGCGGCGAACAGCGCCGTGCGCACCCGCTCGAAACGCTCGAGATCGTCGGGGTCGCTCAAGAGTTGCAGCACCGAGCTGCCGTGCTCGAACGTTCCGGCGTCCGTGACGTTGAAAACCGATGCGGCCCAATGTCCGTCGTCGTCGCCCAGTACTTCACGCAACTGCGCTGGCGTCCAGACGTAGGTCAGACCCTCGTGGCCGTCGGTGTCAGCGTCCAGCGACGAGGTGAGCATCCCGCCGGCGCCAAGCTCGTCGAGCATGAAGCGCGCCGTCTCACCGGTTACCCTGCGCGCCAACGGGTTCGATGTACAACGGGCCCAGTGTGCGTACACCCGCAGCAGCAGCGCGTTGTCGTAGAGCATCTTCTCGAAATGCGGCACCACCCATGACGCGTCGACGCTGTAGCGGGCGAACCCGCCTGCCAGCTGGTCGTAGATGCCGCCGCGGGCCATCGCATCGCAGGTCCGCTCGACTGATTCCAGCGGCAGTATGTCGCCGGTCCGTTCGTGGCTGCGCAGCAGCGCTTCCAGCAGCGCCGACGGCGGAAACTTCGGTGCGCCACCGAATCCGCCACGTTGCACGTCCTCGTCCTGCAGCACCGCGGCGACAGCGTGGTCGCACAGCGCCGGCTGCACGGGCGGCCCACCGCCTGGCAACCCGGAGGCCATCGACCGCAACTCGTCGGCGATGCGATCGGACGCCTGCTCCACGTCGTCGCGCCGGGTCCGCCACGTTTCGGAGACTGCGGCGAGCAACTGCAGGAAGTTCGGCTTCGGGTAATAGGTGCCGCAGAAGAACGGCCTGCCGTCGGGAGTCAGGAAGCAGGTCATCGGCCAGCCACCTTGACCCGTCAACGCGACAGTGGCGTTCATGTAGACCGCGTCCAGGTCCGGCCGCTCCTCGCGGTCCACTTTGATGCAGACGAACCCCTCGTTCATCGCGGCCGCAACCTGCTCGTCCTCGAACGACTCGTGGGCCATCACGTGGCACCAGTGGCAGGCGGCATACCCGATCGACAGCAGGATGGGCACGTCCCGCGACGCCGCCTCGGCGAGCGCCTCCGGAGTCCACTGCTGCCAGTGCACCGGGTTGTCGGCGTGCTGGCGCAGGTAGGGGCTGGTCGCCTCGGTGAGCGTGTTAGCCACCGGGCTCCCGCTTCGGGTCCTCGGCTGTCGGATCCGATTCGGGCTGCTCGGGGTCGAACGACTCCGGCAGCTTGCGCAGGTGCCGGTTCATCGACCGGACCAGAAAGAACGTGCCGATCATCAGCAGCACGACGATCAACAACCCGACGGGGCTGGCCTTGCCGAAGTCCGGGCCCGTATCGCGGGGCTGGCCCTCCTCGGCGAGCAAGCCGACGATGAGCATCATCGTGTCGTTCACGTGTCGTTCTCGATTCCGGCGAAAAGGTCGGTCTCCGGCAGGGATACCCGCACCCGTGCCCGGGCAAGCTCGTACTCCTCAGTCGGCCACAGCCGTTGCTGCCATTCGGTGGGTGCGCGGAAGAAGTCCCCATTGGGATCGATCTGCGTCGCATGAGCACGCAGGGCGTCGTCGCGCTGGGTGAAGTACTTCGAGCATTCGATGCGCGTCGTCACCCGGTGCTCGAAGATGTCATGGTCAGGATCCCAGTGTTTGAGCCACTTCTCGAACGGGCCCTCCTGGCCGTGCTTGGCGAACTCGTCCTGCAGGAGTTGCATGCGCTTCCGCAGGAAACCGTGGTTGTAGTAGAGCTTCTTCACTTCCCACGGCTCGCCGGCGTCGGGGTACAGCAGATAGTCGGCGGCGGCCTCGTAGGCAGCCACCGAAACCTGATGGCAGCGGATGTGGTCGGGATGCGGATAACCGCCGTTCTCGTCGTAGGTGGTCATCACGTGCGGCTTGAACTTGCGGACCACGCGCACCAGCGCCTCTGTCGGCTCTTCCAGCGGCACCACACCGAGGCAGCCGTCCGGCAGCGGCGGTGGCGGATCGCCCTCGGGAAGACCTGAGTCGACGAAGCCGAGCCAGTGGTGCTCGACGCCGAGGATCTCGGCGGCCTTGGCCATCTCGTCACGGCGAATCTCGGCCATCCGGCCGTGTACCTCTGGCAGGTCCATCGCCGGATTGAGGATGTCGCCGCGCTCACCACCGGTCAGCGTGACCACGAGCACCCGGACGCCTTCGTCGGCGTAGCGGGCCATGGTGGCGGCACCCTTGCTGGACTCGTCGTCCGGGTGGGCATGCACCGCCATCAACCGCAGTTCGCTCACCCTGCTCCCTCTTACCTGCTCACGTGGTGCGGACACTCTCGAGACGTTTCAACCCGTCGGGGTAGCCCTATAGTTCCAGTTCTGTAGATCCATCTGACCGACGGGCATCAAAACGACATGATCGAGCGTCCGGCCGCCCGCTATGGGCAGCAGCGGCTGTCGCGCCGCAACCGCCGGCGGATCGCCATCGGATTGACCGTGCTGGTGCTCGCGGCGGGACTTGTGATCGCGGTGGTCGCGTCGCAGCGCTTCGGCACCGATGTGAAGGGTGAGCTGGGCGGATACCAGATCGTCGACGACGAGACCGTCGAGGTGACGATCAGCGTCACCCGCGACGACCCGTCACAGCCGGTCGCGTGCATCGTGCGCGCCAGGTCACTTGACGGAAGTGAGACCGGGCGCCGTGAGGTGCTGGTCGGTCCGTCCACGCAGGCAACGGTGCAAGTGACCACGATCGTCAAGGCCAGCCGCCCGCCCGTCGTCGGCGACGTTTACGGCTGCGGAACCGACGTGCCGTCGTACCTGGTGGCCTCCTAGAACACACCGACACAGGCGGCACAACAAACGGCGAACTGCGAAAATGTGAAAATCCGCTGTCTGCGCGGTGGTACCATCGTCAGATACACGGTTCCTGCTGGGACCGTGTATTGCTGCATTTAGTGCGCGGATTACGCGCTGGCGATAGCGGCAATACACGTAACGCAAGCTCCCAGCGCGGTAACACGAGACTTCTTACGCCAAAAGCGCGAGAGCAACGACGAGGGGAGCGCGACGACATGACCGACACCCAGGTCACCTGGCTGACCCAGGAGGCATACGACCGGCTCAAGGCCGAGCTCGACCAGCTGATCGCCCACCGACCGGTCATCGCCGCCGAGATCAACGATCGCCGTGAAGAAGGCGACCTGCGCGAGAACGGCGGCTATCACGCCGCCCGCGAGGAGCAGGGCCAGCAGGAGGCTCGCATCCGTCAGCTGCAGGAGCTGCTGAACAACGCCAAGGTCGGCGAGGCGCCCAAGCAGTCCGGCGTGGCCCTGCCCGGTTCGGTCGTCAAGGTGTACTACGACGACGACAAGAAGGACACCGAGACGTTCCTGATCGCCACCAGGCAGGAAGGCGTCAGCGACGGCAAGCTCGAGGTCTATTCACCGAAGTCGCCGCTGGGCGAGGCCCTGATCGATGCGAAGGTCGGCGAGACCCGTACGTATACGGTGCCGAACGGCAACACCGTCAAGGTGACGCTGGTCAGCGCCGAGCCGTACCACTCCTAAGTCGCGGCGGCGCCGGGGCGCGGTTTACAGTCCGCTCATGGCGCAGATCGCCGAGGACCTCTTTCTGCTGTTGCTGGACAACGCGTCCGCACAGCCCGGTCTCGACCGTCCCCGCCGCGAGCGGGTGTTGTCCGCCGCCGTACTGCTGGATCTGGCGCACGCCTGCCGGATTCGGCCTGCCGTGGCGGGTGAGCCGGTCGAGCCCGGCCGGCTGGTGGCTCTCGCCGTTCCCGGCCCGACGGATCCCGTCGTCGAACCGGCGTTCCAGCTCCTGCAGCGACGACCGCTGCGTCCGGTCACCGCGGTGAAGAGGCTGTCCAAAGATACCCAGGACAACCTCAGCCTTCATCTCGAGCGGACCGGCCAGATCCGGCGAATTCGGTTGCAGTCCAAGCGATTCAGCCATCCGTATGCGTGGCCGCTGACGAACCGTGACCGGGTCGCCCATGCCCGCTCGGCGCTGTTGTCGGCGCTGTTCGACCGCCGGCCACCCACGCCGACCACGGCGGCGATCGTTTCGCTGCTGCATGCCGTCGACGGGCTTGGCGCACTGTTGAGTCTCAATGACCGCGGTTGGCGGTGGGTGCACGCACGAGCGGCCGAAATCGCCAGCGGCAGTTGGGTTGACGAATATCCGACGGCGTTGGCCGAGGTGAATCTGGCCATCACCGCATCCGCGGTCCGGCAGGCGCTGGAGTAATTTCCCCGCGCTAGCGCAGCGCCTGCTCCAGGTCGGCGAGCAGGTCGGCGATGTCTTCGATTCCCACCGACAACCGAACCAGGTCGTCGGGCACCTCGAGTTGCGAGCCCGCAGTGGACGCGTGCGTCATCGCGCCCGGGTGTTCGATCAACGACTCGACGCCGCCAAGCGATTCAGCAAGGATGAAAACCTCTGTGCTGGCGCAGAATTTGCGCGCCGCCTCGGCACCGCCACCCAGCCGGACCGACACCATGCCACCGAAAGCACTCATCTGCTTGGCCGCGACCCGGTGGCCGGGGTGGCTGGGCAGCCCCGGGTACAGCACGGTCTGGATCGCCGGATGTCCGTCGAGGAACTCGGCGACCAGGGCGGCGTTATCGCTGTGCCGCTGCATGCGCAGCACCAGCGTCTTGAGACCTCGCATCGTCAGATAGGCGTCGAACGGCCCTGGCACCGCACCGGCGCCGTTCTGAAGGAAGGCGAATGCCGCGTCGAGGTCTTCGTCGTTGGTAAGCAGCGCACCGCCCACCACATCCGAGTGCCCACCGATGTACTTGGTGGTGGAATGCAACACGATATCGGCGCCGAGCAGCAATGGCTGCTGCAGCGCAGGCGAGGCAAACGTGTTGTCCACCAATACCTTTACATTCGACTCCGCGGCGAGCTGCGCCATGGCTGCGATGTCGGCGATGGACAGCAGCGGGTTGGTGGGCGTCTCCACCCAGATCAACTTGGTATTCGGTGTGATGGCCTCGCGCACGGCGTCGAGATCGGACAGCGCGACGGCGGTGTAGGAGATGCCCCAGTTCGTGAACACCTTGTCGATGAGCCGGAACGTTCCGCCGTAGGCGTCGTCCGGGATGACGACGTGATCCCCCGGGCGCAGCAGCGCGCGCAGCGCACAATCGGTGGCGGCCATACCGGAGCTGAATGCCCGGCCATAGTCGGCCGCTTCGACCGCGGCCAGCGACGCCTCCAGCGCTGCGCGGGTCGGGTTGCCAGTGCGGGCGTACTCGAATCCGCCGCGCAATCCCCCGACGCCATCCTGCGCGAACGTCGAGCTGGCATAGATCGGCGCGTTGACGGCGCCGGTGGCCGGGTCGGGCCGAAAACCCGCGTGGATGGCCTTGGTGGCCAGGCCCTGAAAGCTGTGTTTGTCACTCATCACGGATCAGCCTAACGACGCGTGTGCCGGCGGCGCTGCGGTGTAGACATGGACCATGAGCGCTACCGCCCGGATCGAAGACCTGCTTGACCTCGACTCGTTGCTGACACCCGAGGACATCGAGCTGCGCCAGACGGTGCGCCGCTTTGGTGAACAGCGGCTGCGGCCCTTTATCTCCGAGTGGTTCGAAAAGGGTGAGGTGCCGGTCCGGGAACTGGCATCCGATATCGGCAAGCTCGGGCTGCTGGGCATGCACCTCAAGGGATACGGGTGCGGCGGCTCGACGGCCACCGCGTACGGCCTGGTATGCCAGGAGCTCGAGGCCGTCGACAGTGGCCTGCGCAGCCTGGTGTCGGTGCAAGGTTCGCTGGCGATGTTCGCCATCTACCGATGGGGCAGCGAAGAGCAGCGTAAGCAGTGGCTGCCGGGCATGGCCACCGGCGACGTCATCGGCTGCTTCGGGCTCACCGAGCCCGACTTCGGATCCAACCCCGCCGGCATGCGGACCACGGCCCGGCGAGATGGCTCGGACTGGATCCTCAACGGCTCGAAGATGTGGATCACCAACGGCACGGTCGCCGACATCGCGATCGTGTGGGCGCGCAGCCAGGAGGGCATCGTCGGCTTCGTCGTGCCCGCCGGCACGCCCGGCTTCTCGGCCCGCGATATGACGCACAAGATGTCACTGCGGGCGTCGGTCACCTCGGAGTTGAGCCTCGACGACGTCCGCCTGCCCGCCGACGCGCAGCTGCCAGACGCACTCGGACTGTCCGGTCCGCTCGCCTGCCTGTCGGAGGCCAGGTTCGGCATCGTGTTCGGCAGCGTCGGGGCTGCCAGGGACTGCCTGCAGACCGCGCTGGACTACGTCGGCACCCGGCAAGTGTTCGACAAGCCACTGGCGGGATATCAACTGACGCAGGCCAAGATCGCCGACATGGCCGTCGAACTCGGCAAGGCGCAGCTGCTGGCGCTTCACCTCGGCAGGCTCAAGGATGACGGGAAAATCCGTCCGGAGCAGATCAGCGTCGGCAAGCTCAACAACGTCCGCGAAGCGATCAAGATCGCGCGGCAATGTCGAACTCTATTGGGCGCCAACGGTATAACGCTGGAGTACCCGGTGATCCGGCACGCGAACAACCTGGAGTCTGTGCTGACCTACGAGGGCACGGCCGAGGTGCACCAGCTGGTCATCGGTGAGGCGCTGACCGGTGTCAGCGCCTTCCGATGACGTCAAATGTCAAGGCACACAGCCGATTCGCGCTGAGTAAGCGGTGAGGCGCCGACGGAGTCAGCGCCTCACCGATTGAACCCCTACTACTGTGCTGGGTACGGTGGCGGACCTGCCTGAGGCCCACCCGGCGGGAGCGGCTGCGGGTTGAGCTCCGCGACCTGGCCACCGGTGAGACGACGCCAGGCGTACACCTCGATGAGGGCCACCACCGGAATCGCGACGAACAGGCCGATGCCGCACAACAGTGCGCCGACTATCGCAACGGCGGCGACGACGAGATACGTGAGCAAGACCTGCACGAAGTTGTTCTTGGTGACGTCGAAGCTCGCCTTGATTGCGTCGATCGGCGACAGGTTGCGATCGAGCAGAGCAATGATCGCAAACATGGTGAAGAGAGCGACTGCGAGACCCAGGATGAAGCACAGCGAGCCGATAGAGGCAGCAATACCGATGATCAGGGTCGCGACAATGACGTTGCCGACGTTGCGCGGCTTGAAGAATGACCCGATGGTCACTTCCCTGCCGTTGGCGATGTCCAGCAGGCCGCTGTAGTACGCGGACTGGATCGCTCCCGCCACGACGAAGAGGACGATTCCCCCGAGGACGAGGACGAAGATGCTGGCCGCGCCCAACGACGCACTCGTCGAATACTCGAAGCCATAATCGCTCGACTCGTAGGTGCTGACCGGATCCGGAGCGAGCGCCATCGCAATGCCGAACACGATCCCGGAGAGCAGACCGATGATGAGCCCATAGACGAGCGTCGACACGATGAGCGGGACTGCATTCTTGGTGAATTTGTTCCAAGCCCACGAGAACGCGTCGCCGACGCTGAATGGCTGCTGACCCACTCCACCGCCGTAACCCGCGGGCGGATAACCGCCTTGCGGGGGGTAACCGCTAGGCGGCGGCGGGTAGCCACCCGGTCCCGGCGGCGGCGGATAGCCACCTTGAGACGGCGGCGGCGGGTAACCACCTTGAGACGGCGGCGGCGGGTAACCACCTTGAGGGGGCGGTGGATATCCACCAGGAGGCGGTGGTGGGTAATTACCGGGGGGAGGCGGTTGCGAACCGCCGTAAGGCGGTGGCGGCTGATCGGTCATGGTGCCTTCCAGTGTTGAATTTTGCGCATCTCAGCGCTGGTAACCATAGCCGAGACAAGCGACGCAACAGGGCATTCACGCTCTTTCGAGCAGATTTTTGGGCAGTTTGGATGCTTTACTTCGTCAGCCAGGTGAACAACACCGTCGCCGGTGCTGGCTATCGCGCAGAATCGGGGCTCGGCTCGGCCGATGATCTATTCGGCAGACATACGGTGGACATCAGCTTGTCTGCCAACGTCTGTCGTTTGGTATCCAGCAGTGGCAACAAGTAGCCGATACCGCAACACAGCAGGTCCACGACGTGCACCAGCTGGCGCACAACGGAACGTGTGAAGCCGATCGGGCGCCCCGTTGCCTCCCCCACAACCCTGATTCTCGTCATGGACTTGCCAAGGCTCGAGCCGCTGGCGCCCTGCCGATAGCCGAAATTCCAAATCAGATATGCGATCGCCGACATCCACGTGACGGCGAGCAAGAACACACCAAGCGTGGAAGCGCCGTGACCACAATATTCACCTACGTCCAATGCCGATGTGTCCGACGCACACACCGGACTGCGCGTTACGAACAGCAACCCGTAGCCGGCCGCAGCGAAAACCGCCAGGGGCAATACGTCAATGAACAATGCGCATACGCGCGATAACCACGAGGCGTACAGGATTGCGGAATCGGATGGCGCGCAATCGTTTACTGACGTCATTCCCCACATCAACCGTGGTGATTCAAGCACACCGTGGACATGAGCTTGTCGGCGAACGTCTGCCTCTTGGAATCCCATAGCGGGAAAAAGAAGCCGATCCAGCAGATCGCCGCATCAAGGACGTGCGCGATCTGCCTGACAACCGATAGGGCGAAACCGATTGGTTCACCGGTCTTCTCGCTGACGACGATGGACTTCATGATTGCTTTGCCGATGCTCGAACCACTGGTCCCTTGCCGGTATCCGTAGTTCCAGATGCCATAGGCCACGGAAAGCAGTAACGCGATCCAAAATGATACGAGCCCAAGCACGGACGAACCCGTCGAGCAGAACTCCGCGATGTCATACTCCGACATCTGCGCTTGGCAAGCCGTCTCCTGAGTTCCCATGATCATTCCGAAGCCGATGCCCATCGCGACTAGCACTGGAATTCCGTCGATCAGCGCTGCGGCTACTCGCCTGGCCCAGGGTGTGAACGCCTCTCTCGGCCACGTGATGGCGGGCTCGGGAGGAGGTGGTGGCGGATAGCTGCTCGGTGGTGGTGGCGGATAGCCGCTTTGCGGTGGCGGATAGCCACCCTGTGGCGGGTAGCCACTTGGCGGCGGGTAGTAGTTGCCGGGTGGCGGTTGTTCGGCCATCTCCCACTCTCACGAGTTTCAACCGTTAAGGAAACACTGAGTGTCCGATCGGCAGCTTACGCGGACGACTCCCAGCTAGGGCGCGGCGCGCTTACACCGTTGTCGGCGAAGGTCTGTCGACTGCCTGCCACTGCGGGGACAAAATAGCCGATACCGAGGATGGCCCTGTCGACCGCGTGGCCCAGTTGATGCGTGAATGCAGGGAGGAAACCGCTTGAGTGGCCGGTCTTTTCGCTGACGCTAGCGGCGAGTGGTGCCGTCGGACAGGAAGCCCAACAGGTCGTGGCGAGTGAGGACGCCGACCGGCTTGCCCTCCTCGACCACCATCACCGCGTCGCAGTCGCGCAGCGTCTTGGCAGCGGTACTGACCATCTCACCGGCGCCGATCAGCGGCATCGGCGGGCTCATGTGCTGAGCCACCGCATCGGCCAGCTTGGCCCGGCCCTCGAACACCGCGGACAGCAGTTCGCGCTCGGAGACGCTGCCTGCGACTTCGCCTGCCATCACCGGCGGCTCGGCACCCACGACCGGCATCTGTGAGACGCCGTACTCCCGCAGGATGCCGATCGCATCGCGAACGGTCTCCGACGGATGGGTGTGCACCAGGTCTGGCAGCGCGCCTGACTTGCGCCGCAGCACGTCGCCGACCGTCGACTCCTCGACAGACCCATCGAGCCGGGTGCGCAGGAATCCGTACGACGACATCCACGCGTCGTTGAAAACCTTTGAGAGGTAACCTCTTCCGCCGTCAGGCAGCAATACGACCACCACCGAGTCGGGCCCGGCGCGTTCGGCGACCTTGATCGCGGCGACGACGGCCATGCCGCACGACCCGCCGACCAGCAGCGCCTCCTCGCGGGCAAGGCGTCGGGTCATCTCGAACGAGTCGGCGTCGGACACCGCGATGATCTCGTCCGGCACGGTCGGGTCGTACGCCGACGGCCAGAAGTCCTCCCCGACGCCCTCGACCAGGTACGGCCGCCCGGTGCCGCCGGAGTACACCGATCCCTCGGGGTCGACTCCGACGATGCGCACCTTCCCGTCGGACACTTCTTTGAGGTAGCGGCCTGCGCCGGTGATCGTCCCGCCCGTGCCAACGCCCGCGACGAAATGGGTGACCTTGCCGTCGGTATCGGCCCACACCTCGGGACCGGTGGTCTCGTAGTGGCTGGCGGGCCCCATCGGGTTGGAGTACTGGTCGGGTTTCCACGCGCCGTCGATCTCTTCGACCAGTCGGTTGGAGACGCTGTAATAGCTGTCCGGATTGTCGGGCGCGACAGCCGTCGGGCACACCACCACGTCGGCGCCGTACGCGCGCAACACATTCTGCTTGTCCTCGCTGACCTTGTCGGGGCAGACGAAGATGCACTTGTAGCCGCGCTGCTGGGCCACCAGGGCCAGCCCGACCCCGGTGTTTCCGGACGTGGGTTCGACGATGGTGCCGCCTGGCCGGAGTTCGCCGCTGGCCTCCGCGGCGTCGATCATCTTGACCGCGATGCGGTCCTTGGCACTGCCGCCGGGGTTGAGGTACTCGATTTTGGCCGCGACGATGCCGGCGCCGTCGGGAACAACCGAGTTCAGCTGTACCAGAGGGGTATTGCCGATGAGCTCACTGACGTGCCGGGCGATCCGCATACGTCCATGGTCTCAGGCGCGTGCGTGGGCTACCACGTGGCCTCTCGGATGTAGTCGCCAATCTGCCGCAGTGACCTGCTCGCCTCGGATACCGCGGGCGCGGCCAGCTGGAACACGTGCATCTGACCAGGCCAGACCCGGACCTCGACGGGCACACCGGCGGCCGCGAGCAGGTGTGCGGCCTTGCGTGCGTCGCTGACCAGGACCTCGGATCCGGACACGTGGATCAGGGTGCGTGGCAGGCCGGGTTCGATGTGGTCGAGCGGCTCGTAGACCTCTTCGGGCTTCCCGTCGACAACGTGGCGTTCGGCCGCTTCCTTGACCAGCTCGACCAGAGCGGGGAATGCCCGCGCTGGGAACATTGCGTCGCTGCGGATGTTCGGGTGGTTCGCACGGGTCTCGTTGTCGATCTCGAACAGCGGCGACAGCGTGACCATCGCTGCGGGGGCTTCTTCGCCCTCTCGTTGAAGCCGTTCGGCCAGCGCCAACGCCAGATATCCGCCCGCGGAATCGCCGGCCAGCACGATCTGGTCGGGGTCGTAGCCCTTCAGTCGCAGCCACTGGTAAGCGTCATAGCAGTCGTCGAGCGCCATACCCACGGAGTGCTTGGGAATCATCCGGTAGTTGACGACCAGGACCGGGCTGTCCGCGTGGCGCGACAGGGCGGTCACCAGGCGGCCGTGCGAATGCGACCCACACGTCAGGAACGCCCCGCCGTGCATATAGACGATGACGCTGCGCTTGCCGTCGGCGGGCAACACGCCGGGGGCGCGGACCAGCTGTGCCGTGCAGTTCGGCAAAGAAATGGTGGCGCGAACAGTGCCAGGCGTCGGTCGCGCGACCCGCGCGACGAAGTCGACCAGACCCCATGGCCACGGCAGCCGAGGAGCGTAGCTGCCGATTGCTAGGGTCGGCCGAATTGTTAGCAGAGCGGCCAGCGCGGTGAGCCGGCCTGCGATGCTGGGACCGTCCTCGACGACTTCGACGGGCGCCCCGTCGCTTACCGGAAACTTGCGGGGTTTACGCGGTCTAGCTGCGCTGATGTCAGCGCGAGGCGACCTCGATACCTTGCTCGGTGCGGTCATCGCCACCACTTCCTACGTCGTCGTAGTATCGGGTGCGCCTTGTTTACTGGCAAACCCAATTGGCTTAGCTTGACACCCTATAAGCAATTCAACAATCAACGAGTCGAAATCGATACCGCACTTGATACCGCACTGTGATCGCCGATTGGACTTGCCACGCGGGAGAACCCCGCAATTCCCACTTAAACTGTCGATGTGGGCATTCGCGTACGGCGTCGGTCGACGATCGCCTTGGCGGCGGCGGCCGGACTCGCATCAACGGGCTCCGTCTATGTCGGAGCCCGTAACCTGCTGAGCGGCCAGGCTGACCAGGCCCGACGGGTCATCCCCAAGTCGTGGGACATCCCGCCGCGCGCCGATGGCGTGTACACGCCGGGCGGCGGCCCCGTCGAGCGCTGGCATCGCGGAGTGCCGTTCGACCTGCACCTGATGATCTTTGGCGACTCCACCGCCGCCGGCTATGGCTGCCAGAGCGCCGACGAACTGCCCGGCGTACTGATCGCGCGAGGGCTGGCCGAAGCGTCCGGCAAGCGCATCCGACTGAACACCAAGTCCATCGTCGGCGCGACGTCGAAGGGGTTGTCCGGCCAGATCGACGCGATGTTCGTGGCGGGGCCGCCGCCGGATGCGGCGGTGATCATGATCGGCGCCAACGACATCACCAAGCCGAACGGTATCGGCCCATCCGCACGTCGTCTTGGCAGAGCGGTCCGGCGCCTGCGGGCCAGCGGCGCTGTCGTCGTGGTCGGCACCTGCCCGGACTTCGGCGTCATCACCGCGATCCCGCAGCCGCTGCGTTGGGTGGCACGCAGCCGCGGGCTGCGTTTGGCCCGGGCCCAGGCATCGGCCGTCCGCGCGGCGGGCGGCGCGCCGGTTCCGTTCTCCGACCTGCTGGCGCCGCATTTCCGAAAGGCGCCGGAGCAATTGTTCAGCCACGACATGTTCCACCCGTCGGCGGCCGGATACGCACTGGCGGCCAAGCAATTACTTCCGGCGCTGTGTAATGCGTTGGGAGACTTCATCGGTGATATGCCAACCGAGGAGCCGTTGCACACGCGGTCCGGCGACGGCAGTTCATTGCTGGCGCGAGTGGGTGGGCTGAGCCGGTTATGGCGGCGCTCGACCGGGGTCCCCGCGCCTGTGCTGGGGAGGGTGCCCGCGCCCATGGTGGTGCCCGCGGGCTAAGTTCTCCTCTAGCAATCTGATTGAGGAGACGTCATGCCTGAAGCCGTCATTGTTTCGACCGCGCGTTCGCCGATCGGCCGCGCCGCCAAGGGTTCTCTGGTCGATATGCGCCCCGACGACCTTGCCGCCCAGATGGTGCGTGCGGCGCTGGACAAGGTGCCCGCACTGGACCCGCGCGACATCGACGACCTGATGATGGGCTGCGGGCAGCCCGGCGGCGAAGCCGGTTTCAACATCGGCCGCGCGGTGGCCGTCCAGCTTGGCTATGACTTCCTGCCCGGCACGACCGTCAACCGGTACTGCTCGTCGTCGCTGCAGACCACGCGGATGGCGTTTCACGCGATCAAGGCCGGCGAGGGCAACGCGTTCATTTCGGCTGGGGTGGAGACGGTTTCGCGGTTCCCCAAGGGCACCTCGGACGGGTGGCCCGACTCTCACAACCCGCTGTTCGCCGACGCCGAACAGCGCACCGCGCAGTCCGCGGCGGGCGCCGAAGAGTGGCACGACCCGCGTCAGGACGGTGTGCTGCCCGACGTCTACATCGCGATGGGCCAGACCGCTGAGAACGTCGCGCTGCTGACCGGCATCAGCCGCGAGGACCAGGACCACTGGGGTGTGCGCAGCCAGAACCGCGCCGAGGAGGCCATCAACAGCGGCTTCTTCGACCGCGAGATCGTGCCGGTGAAGCTGCCCGACGGCTCGACGGTGAGCAAGGACGACGGCCCGCGCGCCGGGACATCCTACGAGAAGATCAGCCAGCTCAAGCCGGTGTTCCGGCCGGACGGCACGATCACGGCGGGCAACGCCTGCCCGTTGAATGACGGCGCCGCCGCTGTGGTGATCATGTCCGACACCAAGGCGCGCGAACTCGGGTTGACGCCGTTGGCCCGCATCGTCGCGACGGGTGTGTCCGGGCTGTCGCCGGAGATCATGGGCCTTGGTCCGATCGAGGCGGTGCGCAAGGCACTGGGCAACGCCGGCATGAGCGTTAACGACATCGACCTGTTCGAGATCAACGAGGCGTTCGCGGTCCAGGTGCTGGGCTCGGCCCGCGAGTTGGGCATCGACGAGGAGAAGCTGAATGTGTCGGGCGGTGCGATCGCGCTTGGTCACCCGTTCGGCATGACCGGCGCCCGGATCACCGCCACGCTGCTGAACAACCTGGCGACCTACGACAAGACGTTCGGCGTGGAAACCATGTGCGTCGGCGGCGGGCAGGGCATGGCGATGGTCGTGGAGCGGCTCTCCTAGCTTTGGGGGTTGACTCTGCGTCCTGGGCACAAAACAGCGAGTAGCCAACGCCATCACCGCAGAGTCAACTTGTCCGGGCATCCCACGCGCGCTCCACGCGACGCAGCACCTCGGAGGGATGGTGCCGGGCCGCCACCCTGATGTCGAGCCAACCGAGTTCGGCAATGTCCTCCAAACGCCGTATCTCATACGCGAATCTGTCGCGGTCGACGCGATGGTGGTCTCCCTCGTACTCGACTGCGAGCTTGATGTCCTCCCAGCCCATGTCGAGGTAGTACCGCCGACGACCGTCGGGGCTCACAACCGGTATCTGTGTACGTGGTCGCGGATAGCCAGCTCGAATCATCAACAACCGCAACCAGGTTTCCTTCGGTGACTCGGCTCCGGCGTCAACGAGATCGAGCGCCTTCTCAAGCTGGCGGAGTCCACGTGCACGTCGATGCTTACCCGCCAGTTCCTCAACGGCGGAAACCTTGAAATCGGTGGCGCGAGCCAGGGCGTCCAGACGCTCGACTGCGCGTCCGACCCGGTCACGTCTGCCGAGATCGAATGCCGTGCGCTCCGGCGTGGTCACGTTGAGGCCGTTGAGCCGTTGAATTTCTTCCTCGAACAGCATTTCGTCACGAGTCACGACTCCGTGCGGCGCTCTCGCGTTGCGCCAGATCAACTCGACCGGCGAATCGTCGTCGACCCATTTGGTTCCGTGTAACGCCGAAGCGGCGAGCCCGGAAATCACGCCCGCTCGCCGCGACCACAACCACGCCGCGACGGTCCGATCCTGTAGCGACGGCTGCACACGCTTATCCAGATAGATGTTCGGCATGATGGCCCGGTAGTACCTGCGCAGCTCATACCGATTCAGTGCGCCATCCGCCAGTGCATCGCTACCAACAAACGGCCGATAGCCCTCCCCCATGGCGGCAGACTGCCAGCGTTTACCGACGCGAAGCGTTCATTCTGCGCGTAGGACGCAAGACTGTGGATAACTCACGCCCTCAACGCAGACTCAACGCACGAAAAAGCCCGGCACCGTAGTGCCGGGCTTTTCTCGCGATGGCTGCTAGTCGCTGTTGAAGTAGCTCAGCAGCCGCAGGATCTCCAGGTACAGCCACACCAGCGTCACGGTGAGGCCAAGGGCGATGCCCCACGCGGCCTTCTCCGGTGCGCCAGCGCGGATCGCCTGGTCGGCCGAATCGAAGTCGGCCAGGAAGAAGAACGCGGCCAGGCCGATCATCAGCAGCGAGAACAGAATCGCCAGCGGGCCACCGTCGCGCAGCGGTCCCGCTCCGTCGGTGAACAGGCCGACCACCAGGTTCACGAGCATCAGCACCACGGCGCCGAAGCCGGCGGCGACAAGGAAGCGGGTGAACTTCGGCGTCACACGAATGGCGCCCGTCTTGTAAACGACGAGCATGCCGAAGAACACGCCCAGGGTACCCACGACGGCCTGGCTGATGAGCGCGCCGGCGCTGATGCCGGACACCATGAAGTTGGCGACGACGAACGAGAACGCGCCGACCACCAAGCCTTCACAAGCGGCGTAGCTCAGCACGATGGCCGGGTTGTCCTGCTTGCGGCCGAAGATGGCGAAGAGCAACAGCCCGAGGCCACCAAGAGAGCCGACCAGCAAGAACGGCATCGCCAGCCCGACGTTCTGTCCGATCAAGAAGTACGACACGACCGCGACGGCGGTCAGCAGGGCCAGCGTGATGCCGGTCTTGGTGACGACGTCGTCGATAGTCAGCGGCCGGGATACCCCGGTCTGCTGCTGGTCGGGATATTGGGTCACATAGGGGTCGGCATTAACTGCTTGCGCACCGTAGCCGGCGGCTCCGGTACCGAATTGCGCATATCCGCCCGGCTGCTTAGGCAGCGAACGAAATACCGGGTTGCTGGTCTCCCGCACCGTCGGTTCCTCTCCTGATGCTTGAGTTCGACTTGTTGCCGAACACACTCTCAACGATCGACGACCCGGCGACGTTCCCGTCTTACCGGCTCATTCACAGGAAAACATACCCGGGGCTGCCTCACCATGGGCCACGATCTACATTGCATAACTGTGGGTGAAAACGAGGATGTCCTAGTAACTGTTGACCGCGGGGTCGGCCTGGTCACGCTCAATCGGCCCAAGGCGATCAATTCGCTGACCCATCCGATGGTCGATGCGGTTTCGCGGGTGCTTGCCCGGTGGGAGACCGACGACGAGGTCGGCGCGGTCGTCGTGTCGGGCGCCGGCGAGCGGGGGCTCTGCGCAGGCGGCGACATCGTCGCGATTTATCACAGCGCCCGCGCCGACGGTGTCGAGGCCCGCCAGTTCTGGTACGACGAATACCTCCTCAACGGGCACATCGGCCGCTACCCCAAGCCGTACATCGCGCTGATGGACGGCATCGTGATGGGCGGCGGCGTCGGGGTCGGCGCGCATGGGACCGTCCGGGTCGTCACCGACACCACCAAAATGGCCATGCCCGAAGTGGGTATCGGCTTCGTCCCCGACGTCGGCGGCACCTTCATCCTCTCGCGGGCACCCGGGCTGCTGGGCCTGCACGCCGCGCTGACGGGCGCACCGTTCACCGGGGCCGACGCGATAACGCTTGGATTCGCGGACCACTTCGTGCCGCACGACCAACTCGAAGCCTTCACCAAGGCGATCGTGGACGACGGCGTCGACGCTGCGCTTGCCGAGCACGCGACGGAACCGCCAGCCAGTCAGTTGGTCGCCCAACGAGATTGGATTGATCACTGCTACGCCGGCGAGACGGTCGCCGACATCATCGCGGCGCTGCGCGACCACGACGCCGGTCCCGCCAACGACGCGGCCAACCTGATCTCCACCCGCTCGCCCATCTCCGTGTCGGTGGCGCTGGAAGCAGTCCGCCGTGCCGGAAAACTCGACACTCTGGAAGACGTGTTGCGCCAGGAATATCGGACGTCCTGCGGATCGCTACGCTCGCATGATTTGGTGGAGGGAATCCGCGCGCAGGTGATCGACAAGGACCGCAACCCGAAGTGGTCGCCAGCATCGCTGGCGGCCGTGACCACCGCCGACGTTGAGGATTACTTTGCGCCGGCCGACCGCGAACTGGAGTTCTGATGAGCTACGAAGCCATTCTGGTCACCCGCGACGACCGTGTCGGCACCATCACGCTGAACCGGCCGAAGGCGCTCAACGCGCTCAACAGCCAGGTGATGGCCGAAGTGACTACGGCGGCAGCAGAATTCGACGGCGATCCAGGTATCGGCGCGATCGTCATCACCGGAAGCGAGAAGGCGTTCGCGGCGGGCGCGGACATCAAGGAGATGGCCGAGCTGTCGTTCGCCGACGTGTTCGCCGCCGACTTCTTCGCGCAGTGGGGAAAGTTCGCCGCGACGCGCACACCGACGATCGCCGCGGTTGCGGGTTACGCGCTCGGCGGTGGCTGCGAGCTGGCGATGATGTGTGATCTGCTGATCGCCGCCGACACCGCGAAATTCGGCCAGCCCGAAATCAAGCTCGGTGTGCTGCCTGGCATGGGCGGCTCGCAGCGACTCACCCGTGCCATCGGCAAGGCCAAGGCCATGGACCTGATCCTCACTGGGCGCAACATGGATGCCGAGGAGGCCGAACGCGCCGGATTGGTGTCGCGCGTCGTGCCCGCCGACACGTTGCTCGACGAGGCCAATGCCGTCGCGAAAACCATCGCCGGGATGTCGCTGTCGGCATCGCGGATGGCCAAGGAGGCCGTCAACCGCGCGTTCGAGTCCACCCTCACTGAGGGCTTGCTGTACGAGCGCAGGCTCTTCCACTCCGCGTTCGCCACAGACGACCAGACCGAGGGCATGAACGCGTTCACCGAGAAACGTCCGCCGAACTTCACGCACCGCTAATCTGCGTTCGTGACAAATACCGCGGAGGAAACGACCCAGGAGGCACCGCCGCGGGAGGAAACGGCGAAGAAGCCGTGGTGGATTCGCCACTACACGTTCTTCGGAACTGCTGTCGGCCTGGTATTCATCTGGTTCTCGTTGACCCCGTCGCTACTGCCCCGAGGGCCGCTGTTCCAGGGCATGGTCAGCGGCGCGGCCGGTGCTATCGGATACGGCCTCGGTGTGTTCGGGGTGTGGCTGGTGCGCTACATGCGGTCGAAAGACACCAGCCCGCCAGCGCCGCGGGTGGCCTGGATCGCGCTGGTAATCATCGGGATCATCGGCCAGATCTTGATGATCATCTACTTCCACATCTGGCAGGACGAGGTACGCGACCTCAACGGTGTAGCCCGGCTTGGATTCTGGGACCACCCGCTCACCGCCGTGCTGTCCATCGTCGTGTTGTTCGTCTTCGTCGAAATCGGCCAGCTGGTAGGCAGATTGGTGCGCTTCCTGGTGCGCCAACTCGATCGCGTTGCCCCGCCGCGGGTTTCGGCCGTCGTCGTGGTCGCACTCTTGCTTGCGCTGACCATCGCACTGCTCAACGGCATCGTCGTCCGATTCGCGATGAGCACCATCAACAACACCTTCGAAGCGGTCAACGACGAAACCGACCCGGACATCGCCGCGCCGACGTCACGGCTGCGCTCCGGTGGTCCGCAGTCTCTGGTCAGCTGGGAGTCGCTCGGACATCAAGGCCGCGTGTTCATGTCGGCGGGTCCGACGGTCGAGGACCTCACCAAGTTCAACGGTCGCCCGGCGATCGAGCCGATCCGCACCTATGCCGGGCTGAACTCGGCCGACGGCATCAAAGCGACCGCCGCGTTGGCGGCACAGGAGTTGCGGCGTACCGGTGGGCTGGACCGGGCAGTGGTCGCCGTCGCCACCACCACCGGCACCGGCTGGATCAACGAGGCCGAAGCGACGGCGCTGGAATACATGTACAACGGCGACACCGCGATCGTGTCCATGCAGTACTCGTTCCTGCCCAGCTGGCTGTCGTTCCTGGTGGACCAGGAGAACGCCAGGCAGGCCGGGCAGGCTCTGTTCGAAGCCATCGACGCCATGGTCCGCGAAATGCCCGAGGCCGACCAGCCACGGCTGGTGGTGTTCGGCGAAAGCCTCGGCTCGTTCGGCGGTGAGGCGCCGTTCCTTGCCCTCAACAACCTGGTCGCGCGCACCGACGGCGCCCTGTTCTCCGGGCCCACATTCAACAACACGATCTGGACCCAGCTGACCCGCGACCGCGATCCGGGCTCGCCGATGTGGCTGCCCATCTTCGACAAGGGCGAAAGCGTCCGCTTCGCCGCGCGGGCCGACAACTTGAACAGGCCCGACGACCCTTGGGGCACACCACGAGTGGTGTACCTGCAGCACGCCTCCGACCCGATCGCCTGGTGGAATCCCGATCTGCTGTTCGCCGAACCGGACTGGTTGAAGGAACCCCGAGGCTATGACCTCTCCGGACGCATGCAGTGGATTCCGATCGTCACGTTCCTGCAGGTGTCCGCCGACATGGCGGTCGCCGTCGACGTGCCAGACGGCCACGGCCACGTCTATGTCCGCGATGTCGCCAACGCATGGGCCGACATCATGCAGCCACCGGGCTGGACCCCGGAGAAGACCGAAAAGTTGCGGCCGCTTCTGCGTAACGACGAGAACGCCTGACCCCACTACAGATGGTGACACGCGTCATCTACGTACCCTTCAACGCCGCAGGCGTGTCCAGCGGGGTTGCGCGGATGCCGCAAGCCGTCCACTCCGCGGGCGTTGAGCACCGACTCCCTGCGCCGGTCGAGTCCACGTGGATAGAGGTCAGTGGACTGACGCAGCAGCGCGGCCCTTCCGGGCTGGTCAGCGAGGACGCGCTGGCAACCGTCGTCACCGACACCGCAGCGGCGATCGGTGAAACATGGAGCGGTGGACACATTCCCGTCGTCGTGGCCGGTGACTGCACCGTCCTGCTGGCTCCGCTGATCGCGGCGGCTGACCGTTGCGACGCCGGCCTGGTGTTCATCGACGGCCACGAAGACGCCTGGGATCCTCGCGTCACGCCAACGGGAGAAGCCTCTGACTGCGAGATCGGACTAGCCCTCGGATTATTCAATGGACCAACGAGATTGGGGCACGAGCTTCCGTGCCTGCAGCCCGCGAACCTTGTCGTGCTCGGACCCCGCGACCAAGCAGAGATCGCCGACGCCGGTCAGTCCAGCATCCGTGACCGCGTCGCTCACTATCGCAGCGGCGCCCAACTCGCCACCGAACAGTCGTACGCCGAGATTGCCGACGCGGTCGAACAAGCCGCCGCAAGCGCGCCCGCGGGGTGGTGGTGCCACGTCGATCTCGACGTGCTGGATACCGCGTCGCTTGCTGCCGTCGACTATCCACAGCCCGGCGGCTTGACGTGGAACCAGTTGGAAAGCCTCACGGCTGCGTGTCTCAGCGTGCCCGGCTGCCTCGGCGCCAGTGTCGTCATCTACAACCCCGACCTGGACGGCGGGCGCGCCGCCGAACGAATCGCCGATTACGTTGCGTTCATCCGTGATCGACTGGGCGCCGACCACAGGGAAACGCGCTAGAGGCGGGCTTCGCGTCTGTGTCGGGCCGCCCAGGTGATCCCTTGTTTCGTCAGGCGGCGGACGTCCGCGCCCTCGAGGTCCTCGGGGCGGTGTCCGATGGAGTGGTAGAAGACCCGGCCGCTTCCCCAGGTGCGGATCCACGCGACAGGACTGCGCAGACCGTCGAGCCACGCGAAGTGCTCACCGCTGAACGTGGTTTCGGCGAGCACGGTGTTGTTGTGATCGGTGTGCAGGTAGTACTGCTCGGAGGCAACGGGAAAGTCGTTGACGCCCTGAGTGACTGGATGCGTGGCATCGGTAATGCGCACCGTGTAGGGCTGCGGGTATCCCTCACCGGCAGGGTGGGCGACGAAGTCACCACCGAGCATCAGGTGGTAGCGCAGACTGGCCCGGAACGCCGCTGCCGCGCCGTGCCACGCGGCCACCCCCGTGCCTGACTCGACGGCCGACAGCAGGTTGTCCTCTTGGGAATCGGACAGATCCTCGGTGGTCAAAGCGTTGTTCCAGCCGAGGATGATCAAGTCGTACTCTCTCAGATCACGGTCGAGCGAGAAGATGTCCTGCGTCTCCTCGACGTCGTATCCGAGTTCGTCGGTGAGCCCTCGCGTCCATGAAGCCATCGCGTAGGGCTGATGACCGGGCCACCCACCATAGAGATGGAGAACCTTGGTCACTGCTGCGCCTCGACGAGCGGCTCGGCTGCCGGTGGCGCCATCGCCCCGCCGGGAAGACCGGCGTAGAACCGCCCGCCCGGACACGAAGTGAGCTCCATTTGCAGACCCCATGGCGTGAGGAAGTAGAACCAGCGCTGCCCCGCGACCGGGGAACTGTCGGCAACTCCGTTGGGGCCCTCCATGACTCGCACACCCGGGATCGTGGAGACGTAGCGGTGCGCGGCGTCGATATCGTCGACGTAGAACGCCAGGTGGTGGCCGCCGATATCGCTGTTTCGTGGTGGTTCGTCGGATTGTTCGGGCGCGTCATATTGGAAGAGCTCGAGGTTGACCGTTCCCAGCCGCACCATCGCCAGCCGGCACGACGCCTTCGAGTCGACGTTGAGGCGTTGGGTCATACCGTCGCCGTCGTCGGCGAACGGTCCGTCGTAGAACACGCAGGTGCCGCCGAAGTGTGTGGTGAAGAACTGGACCGCCGTCTCGAGGTCGGGCACGGTGAACGCGACGTGATCGACCGAACGCAACGTCGGCACTCCGACGTGCGTTGATTTATCTTGCAACACAGTATCTTCCGTTCTACGCCGTGAGTTGTCCGTTCTCAGCCACCCGCAACGCCAGCGCGGCAACGGTCAGCGCCGGGTTGACGGCTGCCGACGACGGGAAGGGTGAGCTGTCGACGATCCACATGTTGTCCAGATCGTGTGCCTTGCAATAACTGTCAACCACGCTGGTTTCCGGGTCAGTTCCCATGCGCGCGGTCCCGCATTGGTGTGAGGTCGCTTCCACGCCGAGCCGTTGGTGCAGCACCTTGGCGTAGCCGGCCCGCCGCGCCACCTCGGTCATTCGCGTGATCAACTCGTCGTTGGCCGCCAGGTTGGTTTGCACTCGGCTCAGCACGATGTCGCCTGCCGAGTTCAGTCGCACCCGGCTATCCGGCAGGGGCAGATCCTCAGTCTGCAGGAACAGGTCCAGCGTGCGTCGGGTCACGGTGTCGAGGATGGACATGGGTATCCACTTGCGCGCCCGCTTGACCATCTCTCCGCGCAACTTGCCAAGGCCCTGGACGTTTCCGAGCGGGTACTTGTTTGTCGGGCCGGCCGCATACCAGTCGTTCATGCCGACCGTCTTGGTGTACACGTCCTTGTTGGTGTGAATGGCATCGATGGCAAGCAGGAACGTGGTGATGTGGGCCATGTAGTTACGGCCCACCTGATCGGACGAGTTGGCAAGGCCTTGCGGATGCGTTTCCGACGCCGACCGCAACAGAAGCGCGGCGCTATTGACGGCGCCTGCGGCGACGACGAACCGGGCGCCACGGATCCGGATTGGATTGCCGCGACAGGTCGCATGCGCCACCGCAACCCGTCGGCCACTACTGTCGGTCTCCAACCGAGTGACCTCGGTGCGCGTCAGCAGTTTCACATTGGGTGACGCAATCGCCGGGCGCACCGCGGCAACGTCGGCATCTCCCTTCGCGTCGAGCATGCACGGGAACGCGTCGCACGTCGCACACCGCACACAGCGCCCGCCCGGGCGTATGTCGATCGCCTGCGGCAATGCGAACGGATGCAAACCCTGTTGACGTGCATGGTCCACGAAAGACCCGACTGTTGGCTCGTACGGCACCGCCGGATACGGAAAGTCGGTCGAGCGTGGTGGGTCCGTGGGATCCTCACCCTTGTTGCCGTGCACCCAGAAAATCCGTTCGGCCACAGCGTAATACGGCTCAAGATCGTCGTAGCTGATCGGCCAGGCAGGCGAGAGCCCGTCGACATGCTGGACCGCGTCGAAGTCGTGCTCGCGGAATCGCGGCAGGGTAGCTCCGTAGAGCTTGGTGCTGCCGCCGACGTAGTGGTAGTTGCCAGGAACGAAGCCGTTACCCCGTGAGTCGTACCAGGTAGCCGAATTCTTGTAGCGGCCGTGAAGGTGTACGGCCTTGCGCGACCAGTTTTCGAGCTCACGCGGCAGGAAATCGCCTTGCTCGATGATCAGTACTCGTGCGCCGCTATCCCGCAATGCGTACGCGAGCGTGCCGCCGCCCATGCCCGAGCCGATGACGACGACGTCAGCTTCGACGTCGACGGGACAGTCGGTGACGACGGACGGCCGGGACGACCCGAAGGGATCGGACATGGCACAACTGTAGGCAGCCTCATGGAGCGGCGGACCACACAGTGTGGGAAGCATAGCGGCGAAGAATTGCGCACTTTGATGCTCAGCGCATGGCTGTCGACTGCAGCAGGTCGTAGGCGCGCAGGGCTAGGCCCAGCGTTTGGCGATCCTTCGCGTCCTCGAGAGACTTCCCCAGCAAAGCGTTCAACCGGTCCAACCGGTAGTACAGCGTGCGGCGCTGGACGAACAGTGCCTCGGCGGCGCGCGACTTGTTGCCGTCGGCGTCGAGGTACGCACGCATTGTGGGCAACAGCGGATTAGAAGCGGTCGCGTCGTGAGCCAGCACCGCGCCGAGCTCGTCGTCGACGTAGCTGGCCAATTCGGGTCCGTGCGACAGGGACACGAGGAGGCGCAGCACTCCGAGTTCGTCGAACCGCAACACCACCGGCTCGGACCGCGTGGCGGCCACCGATGCGGCGCTGCGGGCCTGGTGAACAGCGCCCGCCAGATCGGCGGCCGAGCAGACGCGACTCATGCCCGCGCGCATCCGGCTGTCGGTGAGTCGGTCGACCAATTGCTGCTCCGACAGCGAACGCGGAAATCCGGCGACGGCCATCAAATGGTCTCCGATGTCAGCGACGACGGCCGGCATGCGAAGCGGCCGCAGCAGCGCATCGAACGCGAACTCCGTCTGACCGTCCGACGCCCGTTCCTTGCACACGAAGATGACCACGAGTCGTCGCTCCCGCAGGTCGCGGCCAATCCGTAGCGCCCTGCTGACGAACTGTTCGCCACTGATGTCTCCGAGCAGAAGGCGGTTGACCAGAGAGTTCTGCCGCTGCAGGGTTCGTGCGCCGCTCTCGCGGTCGCTGAGCAAGGTGATGGCGATCGCGTCGGCGGCGCGGTCGAGCGCGTACACGCTCGCGTTCGGCAGCCGTTCGGAACTGCGCATCACATGCAGCCAGCCCCACCGCTCGCCGCGCAACACCACCGGCCTGCGGGTGCAGTCGCCGTCCGCGTCCGGTTCCCTGACGCCGGGCCGGTGCACGTTCGACGCAGTCACCGGGCTCGGATGGGCGACCCGCGCATGTAGGCCCCAGTTCTTCAGCACCGCATCGGAATCGGTGGTGCCGCCTGCATACGCGATGATCTGATGGTTGATGTCCTCAAGGACGACCGGCCAGCCCACCTCGTGGGTGAGCGCTTCGGTGAACGAGATGTGATCGCGGCTGTCGAGCAGCAGGCGCATGAACGTCTCGTTGAGCCGTTCGAAGGCGGTGAGCTCGGCGATCCGCGAGTCGACCAGATATTCGTGGACCTGAGCCGAGACCTCGACGAACGGAATTTCACGATCGAGGCCGACGAGCGGGAAGTGCAACGCCTCGGCCTCCTCAATGACCGCTTGCGGCATCGTCCGGAACACGCGTCCGCTCAGTTCCATCACGAGGACGGCCGCTCCGGCGGCGGCGATCTCCCTGATGTAGCGCCGCTGCTGCGCCTGAGTCTGGCCGACGCCAAGTCCCGCGGTGAGCAGCATCTCGCCGCCAGTCAGAAACCGCGCGATGTCGGGCACTTCCACCGGGTGGACCCAACGGACTTCGCGCTTCAGGCTTTCGGAGCCCGCGAAGACGCGCCACGGAGTTCGGGCGAAGATCTCGAGTTGCAGCGCGGCGTCGATAGTCAGCGTCACGGCGTCAGCATGGCACGAAACGTGCAACCGCTCCTTTGGATGCTTCACATTGTGGGCCTAACACCCGCCCATCGTGGGCAGCAGACTCCGATGCACACCACGATTAGCAGCGGAGGAACGCCATGTCCGAGGATCGCTTGACGCCGCCACCGGTCGGCGAAGACGATGCCCACCTGCGGGTGCTCGGGTACGAGGAAAAGTTCGAGCGCAAGATCAACCTCTGGTCGAACTTCGCGCTCGGCTTCCTGTACCTGTCCCCACTGGTTGGCGTCATCGCCCTGTTCTCGATGGGCTTGACAGCGGCGGGGCCGCCTTCGATTTTCTGGATCGTGATCGTGGCGATCGGCCAGCTGCTGGTTGCGTTGGTCTTCGGCGAAGTGGTGTCGCAGTTCCCGATCGCCGGCGGGCTGTATCAATGGGCACGCCGATTGTGGAGCGGCCAGTACGCATGGATCCTGTCGTGGATCTACATCGCCGGCGTAATCATCGGCATCACGACCACGGCGCTCTTCAGCGCCGACTTCGTCGCGGCCCTGCTGTTCGGATCGGCGACGGATCCGTCGGCGGCCACCACACCCGGGGAGAAGCTGGCGATCGCCCTCGTGGTGGCCGCGCTGGGCCTTGTATTGAACGCAACCGGAAGCAAGACGCTGGCGCGTATCGCCAGCATCGGCCTGGCCGCCGAACTCATCGGCGTTATCGGTGTCGGGCTGTTCTTGCTGATCTTCAAGCGGCACAACTCTGTTTCGGTCTTCTTCGATACATTCGGAACTGGCTCGGGCGGCTACTTCGGCGCGTTCCTCGCGGCATCGCTTGTCGGCCTGCTGCTGTTCTACGGCTTCGAAGCCTGCGGCGAGGTGGCCGAGGAGACCCCGAACCCCAGCCGCGTCATCCCTCGCTCCATGCAGATGACCGTTCTGATCGGTGGCGGCTCCGCACTGCTGGCGTATGCCGGGTATGTGCTGGCAGCGCCCAATCTAGAAGCGATCGTCTCCGGTGACATCGCCAACCCGATCCCGACCATCTTGCAGGACACGCTGGGAATCGTTGGCACGAAAGCGTTTCTGGTTGTTGCGCTGACATCGTTCCTGGCATGTGTGATGGGCCAGCAGGCGGCCGCTAGCCGATTGGTGTTCTCGTTCGCCCGCGACGACATGTTCCCGCGCAGCCACTGGCTCTCGCAGCTCTCCTCACGCACCAAGGTTCCGGTGAACGCGTTGGTCGCGGTGAACCTGCCTCCTGTTGCGTTGTTCGTGTTCGTCTTCTTCGAGCCCGATTCGCTGTTCCGAATCGCCGCCTTCCAGATGCTGGCCGGCTACTTCGCCTTCCAGATGGTGGTTTTCGCCTCGATCCGGGCCCGGCGACGCGGATGGAAACCGGGTGGCTCGTGGACTCTGGGCAAGGCCGGATGGCCGGTCTCGATCGCGGCGCTCGCCTACGGCATCCTCGCGATGATCCTGCTGGCCAAGCCCACCGGCGATCCCGAGGCACCGTTCTACGACCGATGGATCGCACTCATCGGATTCCTGGTGGTCGCTGCGGTCGGGCTGATCTACCAGGCGGTCGCCAAACCGCATCTGGCCTCCAACGCGCCCGAGGGTGACGCCATCGCGGTGGCGAATGCCCTTCGCGCCCGGCGTGAAAACCGGATACCTGCCACGAATTCCGACAGCCCAGCAAGGATTCCCAATGCCTAAACTCACCGGCGGCCAAATCGTCGCCCAGACGCTGAAGAACTACGGAGTCGACTACGTCGCCGGCATTCCCGGGCATGGGATCTGGTCGCTGACCGATGCGTTCCTTGAGCCGGATTCGACCATCCCGTTCATTCAAGTCCTGCACGAGCAGAGCGCCGTGCACCTCGCCGACGGGTACTACCGGGTGTCAGGCAGGCCGATGGCCGCGGTCACCTCGATCGGCGCGGGCGCGGCGAACACCGTCCTCGGATTGGCAACCGCCTACAGCGATTCCACTAGCGTGTTGGTGATCACGGGCGGGCCGCCGACCCACATGCGCGGCCATGGATTGCTCCAGGAACTCGACCGCCACACGGACAACAACTTCCCTCAGATTGCGGATGCCGTGTCGAAACGGCACTGGGTGGCGACCAGGGTCGATGAATTGCCATTCATTTTGCATCGGGCGTTCAGCACGATGCTCACGGGACGGCCCGGGCCTGCGCACATCGAGGTGCCGATGGATGTGCAGGCCGAAGCCGCCGACGTCGACTTGCACGACCTCGCCACACGTCTGCCGATCGGCACACCGCGGCCTGATCCGCAGGCCATCGACAATGCAGTCGAAGTGTTGATGAAGGCACGCAGGCCGGTGATCGTCGCCGGCGGTGGGGCGATCACCTCGAACGCCGCCGAGGAAATGCTGGCGCTGGCAGAGGCGTGGCAGGTCCCAGTGGTGACAACGTGGAATGGGAAAGGCGCCTTCCCCGAAGACCATTCACTCTTCGCGGGCAGCGTCGGTCAAACTGGGACGCCGGTGGGCAACACGATCGCCTCCAGTGCCGATGTTGTCGTCGCGGTCGGCTGTCGGTTCACCGACTGGTCGGCCTCGAGCTACGCCAAGGGCGTCTCGTTCTCAATTCCGCCGGCCAAACTGATCCATATCGACGTCGATCCCCACGAGATCGGCAAGAACTACCCCGCCGAAGTCGGCATCGTCGCGGACGCGAAACACACGGTCGCGGCTATCACCTCGCTACTGCCGGCCGGCCCCCCCGATCGTGGCAAGTACCTGGCGGAACTCGCGCGGTTGCAGGCCGAATGGGAGGAAATGCTTGCCACGCGCCGGGATTCGGATCGCTTCCCGTTCACCTCGCAGCGTCCGCTTGGCGCATTGCGCAATGTGATGGAACGCAACGGCATCATTGTCGCCGGCTCGGGCAACACGCAGGGCGCGGTCAAGCAAACGTTCCCGGTCTACGAGCCGCGCACACATCTGACGTCGGGCGGGTTCTCTTCGATGGGGTGGGCGGTCCCGGCAGCCATGGGCGCCAAGCTGGCCACACCGGATCGGCAGGTTGCCTGCGTGCTCGGCGACGGTGATTTCCTGATGACCGTGCAAGAGATCGGCATGTGTATCACACATGACATCCCGGTTGTCTTTGTAGTGCAAGACAACTCGGGCTACATGTCCATCCGTGGCGGTCAGCGCAAGCAGACCAGCCGCCACATCGGCACTGAGTTCAATCGCCCTGACGGCAGGGCCTACAGCCCTGACTTCAAGGCGCTTGGCGCGGCGTTCGGCCTTGAGTCATTCCGCGTCGACGAACCCGCGCAGCTGGAGAGCACCTATCGCAAGGCGTTCGATTCACACGCGCCCGCGCTTGTCGAGGTCCCCACCGACCGTGACGCCGCCGGCCCCTGGGTTCCCGGTTGGTGGGACTTCCCGGTGCCCGACTACATCCGTGACGAACGCCAGGCCGAATACCGGTCGTTCCGCGACAAGGAACAGCACCTCTAGACGATCACAACTGGAAGCGGACCCTATGACCCACGTACTGAAAGCGGCGGACGGGCCTACAGCTCGACGGAGCAGCGACCCCGAAGTCTTCGACATTGTCAGTTCCGTCATCGCCGACGTTCGCGCCGACGGTGACGATGCCGTTCGCAGATATTCGCAGAAGTTCGACCAATGGTCGCCGCAGTCGTTTCGGCTGTCTGATGAGGAAATCGCCGAGATCGTCGCCAGTGTGCCCGACACGGTGCTCGACGATCTGCGCTTCGCGCAAACGCAAGTCCGTAACTTTGCACGTGCCCAGCGTGATTCGATTCGCGACTTCGAGATGGAGACGCTGCCCGGCGTGTTCCTTGGCCAGCGCAACGTGCCGGTGGCGGCGTCCGGCGCCTACGTGCCGGGCGGCCGCTACCCCCTGACCGCCTCGGCGCACATGACGGTGTTGACCGCTAAAGTGGCCGGCGTCGACAGGGTGGCCGCGACAACGCCGCCGAACAACGGCCAGGCACCGCCGGTGAGTATCGCCGCCATGCACCTCGCGGGCGCCGACGAGATCTATGTGCTTGGCGGTGTGCAGGCGGTCGCCGCGCTCGCGTTGGGGACTGAGACTATCGACGGTGTCGATATTGTCACCGGGCCGGGCAACGCCTTCGTGGCAGAGGCCAAACGCCAGTTGTTCGGCGAGGTCGGGATCGACTTGTTCGCGGGCCCAACCGAAACGCTGATCGTCGCCGATCAGAGCGCCGATCCGTTCACGATCGCCGTAGATCTGCTCTCCCAGGCCGAGCACGGGCCGGATTCACCGTGCGTGCTCATCTCGACATCGGAGTCGGTCGCCCGGGCGGCGATCGGGCATATCGATGAGCTGCTGCCGGGACTGCCAACAAGGGCCGTGGCCGAAAGGGCGTGGCGCGATCACGGGCAGGTGTACGTCGTTGCCAGCGTCGAGGACGCGTTTTCGCTTGCTGACACCTTCGCCTCTGAACACGTCCAGATCCTCACCGACGAGCCGCGGAAGGCGCTCGACGGCATGACCAACTACGGCGCGTTGTTCCTTGGAGAGGGCACGTGTGTTGCGTACGGCGACAAGCTCATTGGTACCAATCATGTGCTTCCCACGCTTGGTGCCGCCCGGTATTCGGGTGGATTATGGGTCGGGAAGTTTCTCAAGACGGTGACCTATCAGGAGGTCCGGAATCCGCAAACCAGTGCGATGCTCGGCGAGGTTTGCAGTCGGCTTTCTCGACTGGAGCACTTCGAGGGGCACGCACGTTCAGGCGACCTGCGTGCCGCACGATTCGGTGGCCGAGAACTCGAGTGGACGCCCACTCCGCCAGCGGGCTAATGACTCGACTCGAACGCGTTCGGACTGCAGGCCGTCTGGTTTACACGAGCTAAACCAATGCGCCCTCGGCCTTCAACGCGTGGTAGCCGCCGACAACGTCGGTCGCACGGTGCAGGCCGAGGTCGAGCAGCGATGCCGCGGCCAGGCTCGAGGTGTAACCCTCCGAGCACAGCACCACCCATTCCACGTCGTCGTCGACGGCCTGCGGCAGCCGGGCGTCGCTGGTCGGATCGCATCGCCACTCCAGCACGTTGCGTTCGATCACCAGCGCGGCAGGTACGTCGCCTTCGCGGTCGCGCTGGGCCTGCGGGCGGATGTCCACCAGCAATGCTCCACGCTGCAGCGCGGCGGGCACCTCGCGCGCGGCCAGTCGACGAAGCCGGGCCCTTGCGTCGTCGAGGACACGGTCGATACGGCTGGTCATCACCTCACCCTTCCGGTGTGTCGGTCAGCTCGGTGCGCTTGCGGCGCAACGTGTCTCGCTCGGTAACCTCGTAGTACGACATCACCGTCAACGGCGGCGAATAGGCGTGCACGGAAAGCGTCGGTGTGACGGGAGCCGTCAGATCCCGTTCGGGTGCCCATACGACGTCGTGCACCCATCCCAACGGGAAGCCGGCCTGATCGCCCGCCCGCAGCCGGCGGCGGCGCAACGCCTCACCGTCCCAGCGGGTTTCGCGCAACGCGCCGGACACCACGGTCAGGGCGCCGAGCGAGCCGCCGTGGTCGTGCAGTTCGGTCGAGCGATCCGGCACCCAGCTGATCAGCCAGACGTCGAGTTCGTCGTCGCCGTGCAGCCGGGTGAACCAGCGCTCATCCCTTGGCACGCCGCCAGGTGGCAGCAGGTGGTCATAGCGACCGGACAGCACGTCGTCTGCCCCCCGGTCACTGGCGTGCAAGAGATCGGGCAGCCGCAGCCGGGTGGGCGAGGAAACGGCTGGCGCGGCAGACGACGACAACACAGCAGAATGTGCGGAAACCATGAATGCTCCAGGAGAACGACGGGCGGATTGGGGGTCGGCGATTACGCCTGACAACACTCCAGAAATCCGGTCGGCTCCGTCACGGCCGCCAGTGTTGCATAGATTGACCGCATGCGCCGCTACCCCCTTTGCGCCGCGGCCGCCGCGGCCGCCGCGGCGACCCTGGCGATCGCAGGCCTCGCCGGATGCTCATCGGGCACCGAAAGCCAGCCCACCTCGTCACCCCCTCCGACGTCGGCCCCCTCCACGAGCGAGGAGACCACCCACACCGCTGCCCCGGG
>NZ_DASSCY010000069.1:0-12517 GCF_035697385.1 Mycobacterium sp.
GACGGCGTGGTGCTCGCTCATACCCGACTCCAACGATCGACGGCACCAGGGCGTTCAGCGTGCCCGCGGATGAGCCCCCGCCCACACCTCTCGCAGCGCATTCACGGTGACCATGGTGTAGATCTGCGTCGTCGTCACCGATGCGTGGCCGAGCAACTCCTGCACCACGCGGACGTCGGCGCCGCCGTCGAGCAGATGGGTCGCGAACGAGTGCCGCAACACGTGGGGCGACACCGCGGATTTGATGCCGGCGCGTTCGGCCGCGTCCTGCAGCACCTGCCATGCGCTCTGGCGCGACAGCCGCCCGCCGCGCGCGTTGAGGAAGATCGCCGGGGTGCTCTTGCCGCGACGAGCCAAATCCGGGCGTCCGCGGACGAAGTAGGCGTCCAAAGCCGTTACCGCGGGCCGGCCTATTGGCACCAGTCGCTGCTTGCCGCCCTTGCCGCGCAGCAACACCGACCGCGCGGTGGTGTCGACGTCGTCGACGTCGAGCCCGACCGCCTCGGAGATCCGCGACCCGGTCGAATACAACAACTCCAGCAGCGCCCGGTTGCGCAGTGTCAGCGGGCCGTCGACCTCGCTGTCGCCGCCGGCGCCGTCCAGCAGCGCCAGCACCTCGTCGACGGTCAGGCTCTTGGGCAGACGCCGGCTCGGGGTCGGCGGCTTGACCGCGCGGGCGACGTCGAGGTCGGTGAGTCCCTCGGACGCAGCGAAGCGGTGTAGCCCCCGCACCGCGATCAGCGTCCTGGCCGCAGACACCGCTGACAGCGGGGTGGTGCCAGCGTCGGGATCGCCGCGGCGCAGCGAGACCAGGAAGTCGCTGACGTCGACCTCGGTGACCTTGGCCAGATCGTCGATGCCGCGCGACGACAGATGCTCGCCGTAGCGGCGCAGGTCCCGGCGGTAGGAGCTCAACGTGTTGGCGGCCACTCCGCGTTCGATGGTCAGGTGGTCGAGGTACCCCTGCAGTTGATCATCGAGGGCGACCCGGAAGGTCGTCATCAGTGGCCCTTCCGGCGCCCAAAGGCTGTCGGCCGGTCGGTCCACGGTGCATCGACGGGCCGCAGTGAGGTCACGTCGGTGACCGTGTGTGCGGCCAGAATCCCGCCCACCGCAATGGAATTGACGATCTCACCGGAGAGCACCATTTGCCTGGCTTCGTCGAGTGGCACCCACCGCAACGTGAGATCGGCTTCTTCGTCGTGGGCTTCCGGCCGTCCGATATCGGTCAGCCCGGTCGCCAGATATACCCGCACGCTCTCGTCGGAGAAGCCGGGCGCCGAGTCCAAGTCGACGAGCGTGTGCCAGGTGGTCGCCGCGAGCCCGGCCTCTTCCTTCAGCTCACGCGCCGCGGTGATGTGCGGCGGCTCACCACCCAGGTCCAGCAGGCCCGCGGGCAGCTCCCACAGCCGCCGGCCGAACGGATGCCGGTACTGGTAGACCAGGATGACGTTGCGGTCGTCGTCCATCGCCAGAACGGCAACAGCACCGTAGTGCTCGACGACTTCACGTCGCGCGGTGTTGCCGCCGGGCATGCGCACTTCGTCGGCGCGTAAGGCGAAAATCTTTCCGACATAAACAGTTTCGGATGCGACCGTCTCGAAATCGTGTTCAGCCACGGGTCGCGGGCTCTTGCAGCAGTTGCCCGACCTCGTCGGGATGCTCGGCACCGTTCGCGTGCTCCGGAATATCCATGCCCGGCAGCCGCTCCTCCGCCTTGTAGTTCAGCGACGCTCCGATGAACGCGACGAACAGCGGATGCGGCCGGGTGGGCCTGCTCTTGAGCTCAGGGTGAGCCTGGGTCCCGACGATGAAGGGGTGAGCGTCGGCCGCGTACTCGACGAACTCCACCAGGTGGCCGTCCGGTGAGGTACCGGAGAATCGCAACCCGCTCTGCGCGATGCGGTCACGGTATTCGTTGTTGACCTCGTAGCGGTGGCGGTGCCGCTCGGACACCTCCGTCGCGCCATATGCTTGCGCCACAATGGAATCCGGCTCCAGCACGGCCGGATACGCGCCGAGACGCATGGTGCCGCCGAGATCAGCCTCGCCGGCGACAGCGTCGCGCTGGTCGGCCATCGTGGAGATCACCGGATCCGGTGTCTTGGGATCGAACTCCGCCGAGTTGGCCTCGGTGAGCCCGACGGTGCGGGCCGCTTCGATGACGATGCACTGCAGCCCCAGGCACAGCCCGAGGACCGGCAGTCCGCGCTTGCGGGCGTAGGAGATGGCGCCGATCTTGCCCTCGATGCCGCGGATGCCGAAGCCGCCGGGAATCAGGACACCGTGCACGTCGGCCAGCGCTGCCGCCGCGCCGTTCTCGGTCTCACAGTCGTCGGAGGCGACCCACCGCATCTCGACCTTGGCCCGGTGCTTGAAGCCACCGGCGCGCAGCGCCTCGGCCACCGACAGGTAGGCGTCGGAGAGGTCGATGTACTTGCCCACCAACGCGATCCGCACGGTTTCGTGGGGTTCGTGCACACGCTCGAGCAGGTCGTTCCATTGCGTCCAGTCGACGTCGCGGAACGGCAGGTTCAGCCGGCGCACCACATAGGCGTCGAGTTCCTCGCGATGCAGCACCTTGGGGATGTCGTAGATCGACGGCGCGTCGGGCGTGGAGATGACCCCGTCGACGTCGACGTCGCACATCAGCGCGATCTTGTTCTTCAGCGGTTCGGGCACGTCGCGGTCGCAGCGCAGGATCAGCGCGTCCGGCGTGATGCCGATGCTGCGCAGTGCCGCGACCGAGTGCTGGGTGGGCTTGGTCTTGAGTTCGCCGGACGGCGCCATGTACGGCACCAGCGAGCAATGCAGGAAGAACACGTTTTCGCGGCCGACGTCGTGGCGCACCTGGCGGGCCGCCTCGAGGAACGGCTGCGACTCGATGTCGCCCACCGTGCCGCCGATTTCGGTGATCACCACATCAGGGCGGTGGCCATCGGCGTCGGGCAGGGCCATCGCCAGGATGCGATTCTTGATCTCGTCGGTGATGTGCGGGATGACCTGGACCGTGTCGCCGAGATATTCGCCGCGACGCTCCTTGGCGATCACCGTCGAATAGACCTGCCCCGTCGTGACATTCGCGGAGCCCGACAGGTTGCGGTCGAGGAACCGTTCGTAGTGCCCGACGTCGAGGTCGGTCTCGGCGCCGTCCTCGGTGACGAACACCTCGCCGTGCTGGAACGGGTTCATGGTGCCCGGGTCGACGTTGAGGTAGGGGTCGAGCTTCTGCATCGTCACCTGCAGGCCACGCGCGGTCAGCAACTGCCCGAGGCTTGATGCCGTAAGGCCTTTGCCTAGGGAAGAAACGACGCCGCCCGTTACGAATAGATGCTTCGTGGCGGTTTGTGGGTGCTTGCGTAACGACGGCAAGAGCAACCTCCGTGACGACGGGCAGGGGCTCGCTGTGAATAGCTGGGGCCTGCCGACCCACGGAACCCAACCCTAACACCGACGCCGACAACCCGTCGCTGACACGCCATCGTTGGGAACTATTGCGGAATGGTTACCGACGACGCTCCTTGGCCGATGCCGTACTGACCCGGCCGCCCGCCGTTGATCAGATCGCTCAGGGCCAGCGCCGTCGTGATCCGGCCGGACTCGCTGTCAACGTCGTCGACGGTGCTGACCGCGGCGCTCAGCGCGGCATCAGACCTGATCACCGCCACAGCTGCGGTGCCAGTCGCAGAGCCGTCCCTGCCCACGAGGACCGTGCCCGCACCGTGTGGGGCCAGACCGGCCGCGAAGCGGGCGACGGTGGCGCCGCGATTACCGGCGTCGTCGCCCAGTCCCCCGCCCGTCACGATCAGCGCGGTGTTCGCGGCACCGATGTGTTGATTGCCATACGTCACGAACCCGGTGTCGCGCAGCGCGGCCAACACCGCGTCACGCGAGGCGTCGTCGACCACCTGCACCTTCGGGTCTTTGTTGATCAGCAGGGCGATGCCCAACAGGTCGCCGGCCTGCGAGCCCTGATCCACCGATGCGGTGCTCAGCTGTTTCCCTGCAGGCACGATCGGTGAGTTGACCACCGACATCAGTTTGTCGGCGGAGTTGGCGTCGACGAACTCCTGCGTCAGCGCCACCGTTCCGGTCACGGTTCCGCCGGCCTGCCCCACGATCCGGTTCATCGCCTCGACGTCGCCGTCGCTGGCGTCGGGGGTTCGGAACACCACCACCGACTTGTCGGCCAGTGTGTCGCGCAGGATGCGTGGCGACATCTGGGCGTCGAATTCACCTGCGGCGTTGAGCTTTTCGTTGAGCAGGTTCTTGTCGTCGGTGAGCGTATTGATCTCGTTCTGCATCTCCTGTTTGTCTTCGCGCAGACCAGACAGCAGGGTGTTGGACAGCAGGCCGGAACCCAGCGCCACTCCGATGGCGAGCGCCAGAAATACCGCCGCGAGTGAAATCGCGTGGCTACGTAATGAAATCAAGACTTCACCTTCTGCTCTTCGCGCAAGCGCTCATCGCCCTAGGTGACCCAACCCTGAACCCACAGCGAGAACCGGTTCCAGTAGTCGACGACCCAGTCGAGCAACGCGGCATCGGCGCGCGACACCCACAGCGCGGCGATCACCGCGATCAGCATCGCCAGCACCAGCAGTGCTATGGCGCCACCCGACACCCGGCTGCGGTACAGGGTGGCAACGGCTTTCGCGTCGACAAGTTTCTCGCCCACCTTGAGCCGGGTCAGGAACGTCGACGGGTTGCTCTGCTGCCGTGAGCGATCGAAGAACTCTTCGATGCTGGCGGTGTGGCCCGCGGTGACGATCAGCGACGCACCGTGGTGGTCGCACAACAGCAGAGCGAGGTCTGCGGCCGAACCCGCGGCGGGGAACGTCATCGCCCCGACGCCCAGATCCTGGATCCGTTCGAGCCCCGCGGCGTGCCCGTCGGCGTCGGCAGGCAGCACCACCTGTGCCCCACACCGCAGCACTTCGGCACTCATCTTGTCCGGATCCCCGACGATCAGCGCCGGGCGGTACCCGCCCTTGCGCAGCACGTCGGCGCCGGTGCCCACACCCACCAGGACCGGCTGGTACTCCTTGATGAACGGCTTAAGCGCCTTGAGGTCGGCGGCCGCGTTGGGCTCCTCTGCCACGATGACCACGTGGCGGCGGCTGAGGTCGGCTTCGATGTCGGGAATGCCGATGCCGTCGATCAGCAGCGGGCTCTCACTGCGGATGAACTCGATGGTGTTGCCCGCAAATGCTTCGAGGTGCGCGACGAGGCCGCTCTTTGCCTCGTGCATCAGTTCGTGGATCTCGTGGTCGGTGCGCTCGGCGCCGAGGATCAGGCGGCGATCGCCGGAGTACACGCCGCCCTCGTGGAGCCGGACGCGCTGCCCGTCCTTGACTTTCTTGAATACCTCGGGCCCGGTGTCGTCGATCAGCATGACGCCGTTGGCGACGAGCACCTCGGGTCCGAGGTTGGGGTAGCGGCCCGAGATCGACGGCGACGCGTTGACGACTGCGACGACATTGGCTTCGACCAGAGCATCCGCGGTGATGCGGTCCAAGTCCAGCGCGTCGATGACGACGATGTCGCCGGGGCTGAGGCGTCGCAGCAGTCGTTCGATGTCGCGGTCAACTCGGGCAGTGCCGGTGATTCCCGGCCGTGAGCTGGCATTGCGGGTTAGCAGCGCTGACATCTTCATGCTGCCGATTCTGTCGAGGAACGGCTCCCAAATCTGGGAGGCGCGCCGTAACATCAGCCCCAGAAGTACCTTTTGTCACACCGGCAACAGGGCTAATCGTACGGCTGGAACAGCTCCACGAGGTTGCCTGCCGGGTCGACGATGAGCGCCTGGCGCCCACCCCGTCCCGTGATCACATCGCCACGAAAGTCCACGTCGGCCTTCCGCATGGCCGCGACGGCATCGTCCAGGTCGTCGACCTGAAGCTGAAAACGGTTCCAGCCGCCCGGTTCTGGGTGGCTGCCGTCGGCCAGTGTTTGGCCGGCACCTCCCCCGCCGCCTGGCGAGTTCAGCAGCAGCCGCAACCCACCCCGGCGCAGCATCGCGAACCCCGGACCCGGGCGCATGGACACCTCGAACTGGAGTTGAGACGTGTAGAAGTCCACCGCAGCATCGACATCGTCGACGATGTAGCGAACGCTGATATCGGACATAATTGCACCTCCTTCAAGTTATGATACAGAAGTGTCCTATAGTCGTCAGCCCGATCCGCGCGTCGGCCACTCGCGACGCGTCATCTGCCGCGCGGCCCTCGAAGAGTTCGCGCATGTGGGCTACGCCGGATTCCGGATGGAAGCGGTGGCCGCGCGAGCGCGAGTCGGCCGAAGCACGGTTTACCGGCACTGGCCCGACAAGGCCGCACTGATCGCCGACGCCCTCGAGACCCTCAACGTGCAACCCGACCCGGACCGCGAGCTTGTCGCGGGCACCGCTCGGGAGCGCGTCGAATTGTTGCTGAATCACCTTGCGCGTGCGCTCACCGATTCACCGGTGTCCGCCTGCATCCCCGCGCTGATCCATGCGACCGACATCGACCCCGGAGTACGCGAGTTCTTCCACGCGTATTCGGCGCGACGGCGCAGGCGGCTGACCGAGACGATCGCGGCAGGTGTTGCGAGCGGGCAATTTCCGGAGCGCGTCGCCGCAGACGCCGCATCCGCGGCGTTGTCGGGTGCGATGTTCTATCGCCGGCTTATGACCCCCGACGCGCTCGACTCGGAGTTCATCACGGCCCTGATCGACACCGTGCTAGGGCCGTGAGCCGTCACTCGCTTGTGCGCTCTTTCTGGGCCGCTTCGAGCAACTCGCGAGCGTGCGCGCGTCCGCTGTCGGATTCGCCAAGCCCGGCGAGCATGCGCGCCAGTTCCGCGACGCGGTCGTCGTCGTCGAGGCGGCGCACACCGCTGGCCTTGTTGCGGCCGCCGCTGTCGACGGCAAGGTGCACGTCGGCGTAGGCGGCGACCTGCGGCAGGTGCGTGACGACGATGACCTGATGGGTGCGGGCCAACCGGGCCAGCCTGCGTCCGATCTGCACCGCGGCGCGACCGCCGACGCCCGCGTCGACCTCGTCGAAGACCATCGTGGTGCCCTCGACAGATGCGGCCAGGACGACCTCGAGTGCGAGCATGACTCGCGACAGCTCGCCGCCCGAGGCGCTCTTGTTCAGGGGCAGCACGTCGGTGCCGCGGTGGGCGGCGAAACCGAACTCGACGGCGTCGAACCCGTCGTGGCCGGCGTGCACGACGGCACCCGACGGCAGGGTGACCGGAGCCGAGTCGTCGGCGCGCGCAGGCAGCGGCGCGACGGACACGGTGAACACCGCGTCTGCCATCGCCAGACCGGACAGTTCCGCGGTCACCGCCTTCGAAAGACCTTTGGCAGCTTTGGTCCGCGCCTTAGTGAGTTCGCTTGCGGCGGTGACGACTTGGGCCTGCAGCTCGTCGACCCGGCGTTCCAGGCCGGCGAGCGCTTCCTCCGACACATCGAGTTGCGCCAGCCGATCGCGTGAGTCGCGTGCCCACTCCAGAACGCCGTTGATGTCCGCGGCGTACTTGCGGGTGAGCGTGCGCAACTCGCCCTGACGGGCCAGTTTGGTTTCCAATGTGCTTGCATCGCTGGGCAATTCCGAGAGGAAGTCGCCGAGCTCGCCTGCCACATCGGTGATCACCGCCAGGGCGCCTGCGAGCTGTTCGGCCAGCGCCCGCAGCGCGGAATCGTCAGTAGCCTCCAACGCGGACTTGGCGTGTCCGACACCGTCGGCCGCCGACACCGGATCGGGCGACGGATCGCCGTCGAGTACCCCGGCCAGCGCGGTCTTCGCGGTTTGGGCGGCTTCGCGCAGCGCATCGAGCTCCGACAGTCTCCGGATGTCGTCGACGAGCGCATCGTCCTCTCCGGGTTCCGGTGAGACAGTGTCGATCTCGGTGAGCCCAAACTTGAGCCGGTCGGCCTCCTGGGCCAGCTCCCGCGCCCGTTGCGTGCGGTCATGGAGATCACGGCGAGCCGCCAACCAGTCGTCGCGCACCGTGCGGTAGCGCTTGAGCTGCCGTTCGACGTCGGCGAACCGGTCCAGCGCCCCGCGCTGTTCGTCGGGCCGCATCAGGCGAAGCTGGTCATTCTGCCCGTGCAGCGTGAGCAGCTCGGTGGTGAAGGTGCTCAAGGACTTCGCAGGGACGCTGCGGCCGCCGAGGTAGGCGCGCGACGGTCCGTCGCGGCTGACCGAACGCGCGGCGATGACACTGCCGTCGTCGTCACGTTCGGCGCCTGAGGAATCGAGGATCTCGTCGACCTGCGCGGCCACGCCGTTGCCGAGTTCGCTTGTGGTGAACCGGCCTTCGACGACTGCGCGGTCAGCGCCAGAGCGCACCCGGGTCGCGTCGGCGCGGCCACCGCCCAGCAGGTGCAGGCCGGTGACGACCATGGTCTTGCCCGTCCCGGTCTCGCCGGTCAACACAGTGAGCCCGCGGTCGAACTCGGCGGTGGCGGTGCTGATGGCGCCCAGCGACTCGATACGGATCTCGGATAGCACTACTGTCCGCGCCACCCCGTGACCGGCAACCGGAACTTTCGCACCAGGCGGTCGGTGAACGGCGCGCTGTCCAGCCGCACCCACTTGAGCGGGGTGCCGCAGCGCGTCACCTCCAGGCGGCCACCCGCGGGGACCGCCATTTCGCGGCGGCCGTCGCAGAACACCAGGGCGGCATGACCGCCCGCCTCGACTTCGATCGCGATGGCGGCGGCCGGGCTGGTGACCATCGGCCGGGCGAACAGTGCGTGAGCGTTGTTGGGTACCACCAGGATTGCGTCGAGGTCCGGCCACACGATGGGTCCGCCCGCAGAGAACGCCCATGCAGTGGACCCGGTGGGGGTGGCCACCAGCACGCCGTCGCAGCCGAACGCCGAGACAGGCCGGCCGTCGACTTCGAGTACCGCGCCCAAGACGCCGAGGCGGGGGCCCTTTTCCAGGCTGGCCTCGTTGAGGGCCCAGCCGCGGTCCACGACCTCACCCTTGACGCGAACCACGACGTCAAGGGTCATGCGTTCTTCGACGCGGTAGTCGCGGTTGATGACGTGGTCGAGCACGCTGTCGATCGAGTCGGCCTCGGCCTCAGCGAGAAAGCCGATACGGCCCAGATTCACACCGAGCACAGGGATTTCGACGTTGCGGGCCAATTCGGCGGCGCGCAGGAACGTACCGTCGCCCCCCAGAACGAGTACCAGTTCGCATCCTTCGGCGGCGCGCTCGTCGGCGTCGACTACCTCGATCTCGACTCCCAGCGCGCGCATGTCGTCGGGCGCGAGGTGCAGCGGGCCACGGTCAACGGCTTCTGCCGACAACACCTTGAGCCCAATGCCGTTGTCGCCGAGCACCTTTTCCACCCGGCGGGCGACTTCGGTGGCTTCGTCGCGTCCGGTGTGCACCACCAGCAAGATGGTGCGCTCGCACGTCATTGCGGACCCTCCGCGACGGCCTGGCGCACGGCAACCTCGAGGAGTTCGCCCTCCAGAGGGCTTTCGGTGCGCGAACGTAGGTGCAGGAAGTATTCGACGTTGCCGGACGGGCCGGGCAACGGGCTGGCCGTGACGCCGACGGTGTGCCAATTCAGCGCGGCCGCGCGGCGGGCGACGGTGAGCACCGCGTCCGCGCGCAGTTGCGGGTCGGAGACCACTCCGCCCGCGCCCACCCGATCCTTGCCGACCTCAAACTGCGGCTTCACCATGGGAACGATATCGGCGTTCTCCGACGCGCACGACGTCAGAGCGGGCAATACCGTCGACAACGAGATGAACGACAAGTCGGCCACCACCAGATCTACCGGCCCGCCGATTGCCTCGGCGGTCAGCTCACGGACGTTGGTGCGTTCCATGACGGTGACGCGGGGGTCGTTGCGCAGCGACCAGGCCAGCTGGCCGTAGCCGACGTCGACCGCGACCACCTCGCGGGCATCACGATCGAGCAGCACCTCGGTGAAACCCCCGGTCGAGGCGCCGGCGTCCAGACAGCGGCGGTTGTCCACCGCCAGCCCGAACACCTCAAGGGCACCGATCAATTTGTGGGCGCCGCGCGACACCCAATTGCGTTCATCGGCGCCTTCGACGGTGAGAGCGGCGCTGACGGCGATGGCCGTCGCGGGTTTGGCCGCCGGCATGCCGTCGATGCTGACGCGACCGGCCCCGATCAGCTCCGCGGCCTGCTGCCGCGAGCGTGCGAGGCCGCGTCGGACCAGCTCGGCGTCAACACGAGCCCGCCGGGTCACGTGTGGTCAGCCCTTCTCGACCGATTCCAGCGCACGCACCAGCAGCTCGTGCGCCTCCTCGAGCCGAGCCGCGATGGTGTCGATGTCGGAATCGGCGAGGGCGGCGAAGTTCGAGTCCTCCGCCGCAGGATCGGGCACGTCAGCCAGCAGTTCCGCGATCTGGGCGCGTATCTGGTCAGGGTCGGTACTCATAGCGGTAATCACGCTAGTCGATTCGCGGGGGTGAGCATGGACCAGCGCTCCATGGCCTGTCGCGCGGTGTCGTCACCCGCCAGGAGTGTGAGGGCCCGCGCATCGTGCCTGACGTTCCACACCGCGCTGGCCGTGGCGCGGACCACCGACAGCGGATCTTCCGGGTCCCGGCCGGTTGACTGCACGGTCACGGCCGAGGGGCCGACGTCGACGTGCCACGCCGGGTGCGGGCCGACGCGCAGGCTGTCCGCGCCGACATGCAACGAGCGGAGGTCGGCGGCAATGTAATTGGGCCGCTGACCTACTGTCGCGCGCACGGCGTCGCCGGCGGTATTGACGCCGCAGAGTACGAGCAAGCTGGGCAGGCCGGCCGCGTTGGCGCCGGCGATGTCGGTGTCGAGTCGATCGCCCACGACCAGTGGGTTGTGAAAATCTCCCCGGGCCAATGCATCCGTCAACAGGGTCGGCTCCGGCTTGCCGGCGACCTGCGGCTCGCTGTCGGTGGCTGCGCGCAGGGCGGCGACCATCGAGCCGTTACCAGGCAGAAGTCCCCGCTCGGACGGCAATGTCAGGTCGACGTTGGCCGCGACCCACAGTGCGCCGCCGCGGATTGCGAGGGCAGCTTCAGCGAGGTCGGGCCAGCCCGTCTGCGGCGAATGTCCCTGCACCACTGCGACCGGCCCGTCCGACCACTCCCGGACCGGTTTGAGGCCCACGTTTCGTACTTCGGCGGCCAGCGATTCGGTGCCGACGATGAGAACCGCCGCACCGGGCTGCAGCTGCTCCTGTAGGAGGCGGGCGGCGCTTTGGGCGCTGGTGACGATGTCGTCGGGCTTGGCGGTGAAGCCCATGGCGCTGAGGTGCTGTGCGACTTCTCCGGGACCGCGGGAGGCGTTGTTGGTTACGAACAGCGCGCGCGACCGCACCACGGCGAGGGTTTCGACCGCGCCCGGCGTGGGTTCATGGCCGCGAAAGACCGTGCCGTCGAGATCGAGCAGCAAGCAATCATGGTCCTGCGCAAGGGTATTCACGTCAGGCGAGCTCCGTGATCCGTTCTTCGGCGTCGGTCACACCTTCGGTATCTGCGGCCGCGGTGTTGATGAACCATTGCAGCGCGTCGTCCTGTCTGCCGAGCGCGAGCAGGGTTTCGGCGTAGACGTAGAACAGCCGGGCGGCGGTCTGGCCGGTGCGTTTCGGATCCAATTGGGGACTCGACAGAAGCGCCAAGGCTTGCTCATGCTGGCCGAGGTCCGAGCGTGCGCCGGCCACGACGATGCGCAGCTCGTCGGCGTCGTCGCCGGTGAGCTGCGCCGCTTCGGGGCTGCGGGCCAGCTCGATGGCGCGTTCTGGACGGCCGACGCCGCGTTCGCAGTCGGCGATCAACGGCAGCAGCGGTGACTTGCTTCCCATCCGGCGCGCGGCCCGCAACTCGGCGAGCGCCTGCGCCCAGTCGCCGCAGTGGTACGCGGCGATGCCGACGGCTTCCCGCACAGCAGCGATTCGGCCGGAACGGGCGCGTGCGGCGCGGGCATGCGCCAACGCTGCCTCGGGGTCCTGGTCGAGAAGATCGCCCGCCGCCACGAGATGTCGAGCGACGACATCGGCTGTGCTGCGATCCAAAGTCGTGAGTTCGCCGCGGATTTCGGGCGATAGTTGTTTGGCTTCGATCTCCGGAGGAATACGCGGACCTTCGTGCTGTGGCGCCTCACGATCGGATTGAGGTTGTGCGCGGCGGGCACGGTCCGGGCCCGATGTCGGTGGCGCCGAGCGTTGATCGCGTGGCCCCCGTCGCGGCGTGCCGGCGTTGGATCCACGCCTAGGACGCCGTTCGTCTCCACCGCCGCCGTGCCTGTCCACGTATGCCTTTCTACCCGATCACACGACAATTGAGAATTCGAGAAACAATTGTCGTAAATAGAATCACCCCCCACGCAATTGTGGGGGGTGATCCTAATTTGTGTTCGGCGGTGTCCTACTTTTCCACCCGGGTTGGGTAGTATCATCGGCGCTGGCAGGCTTAGCTTCCGGGTTCGGGATGGGTCCGGGCGTTTCCCTGTCGCTGTTACCGCCGTAACTTTATTCACTCGTTTTT
>NZ_DASSCY010000070.1:0-24493 GCF_035697385.1 Mycobacterium sp.
GACATGATCGGCTCGCTGGGCCGCGCACTCGAGACCTATCCACAACTGGCCCAGATGATCACGCCGTTTCTGCCCACCTGGGCGGCGGAGCCAGAAGACATCGCCGACGCGGTGTGCTGGCTGGCCAGCGAGGAATCGAAAAACGTTACCGCTGCCGCGATCTCGGTCGATCAGGGTATGACGCAGTACTGACGAGCAGACGCAAAAGGCCCTAAATCTTCGGCGTGTCGGGTACTTTTGCGTCTTCTCGCGCAGGAAAGCCTCAGCCGATAAATCGGACGATCGACTCGGCCACCGCCGCGGGCTTGTCCGAACCCTCGATCTCCACCGTGGTGGCCAGCGTCGCCTGCACGGCACCGTCGAGCTGATCGACCTTCGCGATCTCGGCGCGCGCGCGAATCTTGGCACCCACCCTCACGGGGGTGATGAAGCGGACCTTGTTGTAGCCGTAGTTGATTGCCATCGCGATGTTGTCGACGGTGTAGAGCTGGTGGGTGAAGTGCGGCAGTAGCGATAGCGTCAGCAGGCCGTGCGCGATCGCCCCGCCGAACGGACCGTCAGCCGCTCGCTGCGGGTCGACGTGGATCCACTGATGGTCATCGGTGGCGTCGGCGAACAGGTTGACGCGGTCCTGCGTGACCTCCAGCCAATCGGTCGGACCGAGCTGACTGCCCTCGGCAGCGACAAACTCCTCGAGCCCGCTGAACTTCTTCACCACTTCTCTCCTTAACCGCCCTAGAAGACGACCGTCTGGTTGCCGTATCGGATGATGCGATCCTCACAGTGCCACAGCACCGCACGCGACAGAACAAGGCGCTCGACATCGGCGCCGAGACGGGCCAGGTCGTCGACGCCGTGACGGTGATCCACCCGCACCACGTCCTGTTCGATAATCGGGCCGTCATCGAGGTCCTCGGTCACGTAATGGGCTGTCGCGCCGACGAGTTTGACGCCGCGTTCCTTCGCCCTTCGATACGGCGCAGCACCGATGAAGGCGGGCAGGAACGAATGATGAATGTTGATCAGCGGACAACCCACGTCGGCGAGGAACTGCGGTGTGAGGATCTGCATGTATCGGGCCAGCACCACCAGATCAACGTTTCCCCGCAACAAGTCAAGTTGGCGCCGCTCCGCTTCGTCGCGAATGTCTTTGGTCGCCGGCACGTGCAGAAACGGCACGGAAAAAGGACGCACCTGATCGGCGAGATCCGGGTGGTTGGAAATCACCATCACCACCGACATGTCGAGCTCGCCGCGACGATTGCGCCACAACAGATCGAGAAGGCAGTGGTCTTCCTTGGACGCCATGATCGCGACGCGCTTGGGTTTCGCCGCCTCGGTCAGCCGAAAATCCATATCGAACTGGGATGCCACCTGCTCGCGAAACTCCCGTTCGAGACCGTCGCGGGCCGCCGTCAGACCGGGCAGGTGAAAGATCGTCCGCTGCATGAAGGTGCCACCGGACTGCTCGGTCGAGTGCTGATCCAGGGACACGATATTGGCTCCCGCATTGGCGAGAAAGGCGCTGACGGCCGCAACCAGTCCCGGCCGGTCCGCGCAGCGCAACAGGAGCCGGCCCACATCCTTGGTCGACAACCCCCCGTGACCTGGGCGCGGGTACTGGTCCTCCACCTGCTTCAGAGTGTCACTTGAAGGTGCCTCCGGCTGGATAATCTGCACATATCGCCCCGGCGGCCGAACCAGTGCGGAGGCGCCCAGCCAAGCGGCAAAGGCAGATGAACACGGCGGCTATGTAATCGACTGTGCGTCAAGATCATTCGTTGACTTCGCAAGCAAGGACTGGCCTCAGAACGGCGTTGCGGCTCAAACTTATCGAGCCGCGGATAAGGCGACCCGCAACATCAAATTGCGCTGGCTGACTCGACACATAGCGAAAGATCACTGAGATTCCCACCTCGTCGCCGCGGCCATTTTTGACATTGACTGTCAAATTCGCCAGCATTGCGCTAAATGCGCGATTACCAGTGCAAATTCAAGTTCGTGCGATTGCCACAATGCCTACGAAGCATGGATGCGAAGTACAATAGACAGTCGCCGAGGGCAAATTGCAGGAAAAGATTCCCTCGCTAGCTGGTAACGGGGCGGTCCGCGGCGAGATACTCATGTTTACGTATGTCATCACACGACGTACACGACTAATCAGTGGCGACGGCCATTCCCTTGGCCGCCTGCCCGACGAAGGGACAAGTATGACCGCTCCCGAGCTTGGTGCCGCGGGCCGTGCCGTACCTAGCCTGGACGGGACTCCGAGCTGTTGGGATCCCGACACCGAGTGCTTCATCGTCTTCGCGAATCCGGCGATCGAGCGCGATCTGTGGGCGGATTACGTACGCGGCGCGTTACACAACTACCGCAAGCACGGCGTCGAAAATGCGCTCGACATGGATGCGCTCCGCCGCGGTGATGACACGGTACTTTTCGCGGCTTGCGTTAACGACGAGGGAAGGGTGATCGGCGGTCTCCGTGCAAAGGGACCATATCGTTGCGCGGACGAATGCCACGCCCTTGCTGAATGGAGCGGACAGCCCGGTCTTGATGCTGTCCGCAAAATGGTGACCGATCGACTGCCATTCGGCGTTGTCGAAATGAAAACCGCTTGGGTGACCGACGATCCCGAACGTAATCGGCAACTCACCATGGCCCTCGCACGCACATCGCTGCATGCGATGAACTTGCTTGATATTCAGTTCATCGTGGCGACCGCGGCCGAGCATGTGCTCAAACGCTGGCTGTCCTCGGGCGGGGTGCTGGCGACGAAGATTCCCGCGACTCCCTACCCCGACCGTCGCTATCGGACAAAACTAGCGTGGTGGGACCGCCGCACATTCGCCAACCACGCTGATCCGAAACAGCTTTCAAAATACTTCGCCGAACACAAGCAGATGGCCCCACGACGCGATGACGCGGGTATCGCGCTGGCCACCGCCAGCACTATGGGATGAGGTCCACGCCGGCCGAGCCCGTAACTCGCGAGCAGCAACGGTGAGGCCAGGCGCGGGTAGTCACGCTTCGACCCTCCTTCGGCTCGCGGCGGGATGCACCGGCAGCCGGCCTTCGGTGAGCAACGCCTTCGTCGCCTCACTTGTGAGGGGTTGCGACAGCAGATAGCCCTGCGCCCGAGAGCATCCCAGCTCGAGCAAGACGTCCGCGGCCGCCTGTGTCTCGACCCCCGCTGCGATCAGCTCCAGTTCAAATGCGTTCGCCAGCGCGACGATCGCCCGTACGATCGCCATATCGCCAGGGTTGGCACCGAGTTCGCGAATGAAGCTCTTGTCAATCTTGAGCATGTCCACCGGCAGCGATTTCAACTGCGACAGCACGCTATACCCGGTGCCGAAGTTGTCGATGGCGATCTGCACGCCGACTTCCTTCAGCCTCGCGAGCGTGACCCGGGTGGTCTGGATGTCCTCGACCACAACGCTTTCGGTGACTTCAAAACACACCGACTCGCCCTCGATGCCGAACTCGTCCAACATGCCGGCAACGGTCTCCACGAACTCACTGCCGACCAGTTGGATAGGTGAGATGTTGAGGCGCAGAAGCACGTGTTGCGCAACTCCCTGGGACCGCCATCTGCTGAGCTCCGCGAAGGCGGTCCGCATTATCCATCGGCCCAGCTCTCCGGCGAAGTTGATCGATTCCGCCACGCTGAGGAACGCCTCCGGCATCAGCAGGCCGTGCGTCGGGTGTTGCCAACGGACCAGCGCTTCCACTCCGAGCACCCGGCCGGTTCGCATGTCAACCTCGGGAAGATAGTGAAGCACCAAGGCGCCGCTCTCGATGACCCCTCGCAGATGAAGCTCTATGTCGTTGCGGAATTCGCTTGCCAGCGACATGTCGACGGAGAACACGGAGACCCGGTTGCCTCCGGAGTTCTTCGCCGTGAGCACCGCTTGATCCGCCTTGCGCAAGAGATCTGAGGTGGTGTCGACCCCGGGCGTACCCACCGCGACGCCGATACTGACGGTGCGAGCGAGCATCTCGCTGCCGAGCATCACCCGCTCGACCAGCATCCCATGCAGCTTGTGCGCCAGTGCTTCTGCCGCCTCCGCGTCGGTTGGTCCGGCAGGCACCACAACGTATTCGTCGCCTCCGAGACGGGCGATGAAGTGCTTACCCTCGGTTCCCTCTACGAGCCGTTCGCTCATCACACGGATGAACTCATCACCCGCGGTGTGGCCGAGATAGTCGTTGATCGCCTTGAGCCGGTCGAGATCGAGGAACAGCGTCGCCACGGGCCCGGGCTGTCCCGGCGACAAGCGTTCGTCGAGGTGCATGAGCAGCGATCGACGATTATGCAACCCGGTCACATCGTCATGGTCTGCCAGGAAACGCAGTTTTTCCTCAGCGATGACACGGGCTTGAAGCTGGGCAAACAGCGAGGCGATCGCCTTGAGGGCGTTGATCTCCGCAGGTAGCCACGCTTTGTCACCCCACTTGACGAAGCCGATCGCTCCCGTGGTGACCTCTCCGGATAACAGTGGCACCGACGCCATGGAGATGGCCGGAACCCCGGCGCCCTCCTCGACACGCCGCTGATAACCCTCGGAGGCAGGCTCCGGCCGTAGGATCACCGGTTCCTGGGCGTGTTCGGCGGCGGCGAAGATCGGGTCCGCGTCAGCGAAGTACACGATCCCGAGTGGGTCCGGGTCGGGAATGTTCGGACGCACTGGCCATTCCGCGATCAATTTGGTCGCGCGGATAGCGTGGTCGTTGTGGCGAAGGAAGCTCACGTCGACGTCGAAGACCTCGACCAGCTCGGCCAGCACCTCTTGGCTCAGGCATGGTTGCGTCGCCGCCGTCGCCCCAATTAAGCGGGTCGCGACCTCGGTAACAACAACATCGAGGCTGCGGGACACTTCTCTCTCCTTAGGCCGGCCCCTGGCGCCTCCACGCTACTCGCACGCCGATTCGAGCACAGGCATTCCTACCAGCACATACGTCAACAATGCTGCCCTCTGCCGGTGGCGGCTCGCGAGAAGCAGCTGTCTTGCTCAGGAGTCCATTGCGGGCACTTCGGGCGCACGTGAAGGTCGCCGACCGGAAATCATCAGAATCGGCATCCCCGCGATGCGAGAGACATCTTTGTCGACGAGATCGATTCGGCTGGCGAGGTCACGTGCGTCGTCCAGATCGATGGAGCGCCCGGCGATCCAGGTGCGGAAGATTGCGAGGTTGGCACCGCCGAGAAAGCGTGGGGTCGTGTAGTTCTCGATGAATCTCTCGGCGTCTTCGAAGCTGGTGCTGCGATCCGCTTCGGTTATCAACAACGGGCCTCCGGGTTTGAGGACTCGTACGCATTCGGCAAGTCCGGTGTCGCGCGACGGCCAATGCTTGATGGAACCATAGCTGATCACGCCATCGAAGCTGTGGTCTGCGAAAGCCAGCTGCGTAGCATCACCAACCTCGAAACGGACCCGGTCGGCGTAGTTCCGCATGCGCTTTGTGGCGCGCGCGATCTGGGGCTCGGACAGGTCAATGCCGATGATGTCGAGGTCAGGGCGCTGATCGGCGATGTACTTTGTGAACAGGGCGCCGCCGGATCCCACGTCCAAGATCCGTGCGCCCTGCCCCAGATATGGCAGGAATCGCTCGTCGATGACGTGGCGTGACCCATAGACAGCGGGCGCCACGATGGTCTCGTACATCCATGCGTGAGCCCGCGTGTAGGTCGCGGTCATGTCGTTGAAAGGCGCCATGGGCATGGTGTCGCTCCTCGCACTGAGTCAAGATGCCAGTTCAGGTTGTCACACTATTACCGAGCGCTTTTCGACGTTGCGCGTGAGGCCGCGCCGCCTGCTGCGCACCGATGCCTGGCGAGCGTGCGCGAACCTGAGAACCAGTACCTGCGACTCGTCTTCCTTTGTGCCCGCCAGGTTACGGAAGTCTGTCTGTAGGTCCTGCAGCGCCGCGCCGAACGACGGCGACAGTTCGAAAAGTTCGTCTCGATATACGGCGTGAAGAAAGACGGGCGAGATCGGTTGAACGGCCAAGCCCAGCCGTTGCGCCACGACCCACACCGCTTCGACAGCTGATCCGCCACAAGCGAAGTCGAAAAGTTCATGGCCTTGAACCGTTATCACACCGACTGCCGAGGATGCGGAGATTCGTTTTCGGACATCGTCGCCGAGCGCCTCGCCGGCGTTCCATCGTGCGAGTTCGGCCATCACGTCTGCCCTGCGGAGGACATCCAGTACGGCGAGGTCTGCGGGATCAAGTTCGAGGCTGTGTACGTCGATGCCAGTGTCCGCCGGTTCGTCTCCAGGCCAGCGGAGTTCGGAGATCATTTCCTTGTGCAGATCCGGGGTCAGGTACCGAATCCGATCGGCGGCAGCGAAGATGCCCGCCACTTTCTCGATGTCCTCGCGTGCCTGCAGAAGGCATAACCGCCCTCCCTCGCGGCGTGCCATGTCCTGAAGCAGAGCTACCGATTCTTCGGCGATTGGTTGGGGAACTCCAAGGTGACGGTTCGTTTCTCGGTGCAGCATCGGCTCGTACAGATCCGCCAACTCGGCATCATCGCCCTGGCCAAGCCGCAGGGCAACTTCCAACGGAGACGTCGCATCGTCGGTTTTCCACACCGCCGGCCCCAGAACTTTCCAAGCGGCGGCGGCGACTTTGGCATTGAATAACGCTGCCCCGATCGCCACCGCGCTACCGCGGAAAGCGACGTCCATCATGGAGCTACGCTCCGGCGCGAGTCGGATGACAACCGAATTCCCCTGCGCCTCCACATGCCACGGCTGGGCGTTGCCGCCTGACGGCGCGTGAATAGCGGCCTGCGCCACCGCCGCCACGGGTGCGGTCGGCGTCCCGTCGGACTCGTCTGCTTCATGCGGGCGCTGCACATCAATGAGCACCGGGGGCTCCGCGACGTCATCGAGCGCCTGACCGATGTCGATTCGGGTCTGACCGGATCTCAGCGGCCGCTGCAGGCCTATTCTGCGGACGGCCTCGGCGACAGCGGCCGCGCCGAGAGTCACATCGGCGGCAAGCTGGGGCCAGGTCGACAGCGTGTTTGTAACCTCGACGAGCGATGCAATCAACCGCGGCGACGATCGGCTGGCGTTGAGATGGCGCAACATGTACGGCAGCTTGTCCCGACTGGGCAGGCTGGCGAGGAACGTGGCATCCACATCGCCGAGCAGCCCGTGCAGAATTGGTCGGGCCGGCTCCAGGTCATAACGCTCGACGTCGACCAGACCGCGGTCACTCGTTGCCATCAGCACGGGCAACCGCCGCGCGCGGGCTGCCTCGCGGATCATGACCTTCATGTCCAGCGAATCGCATTCCTCCACCACGATGTCAACGTCGTCGAGGAAGTCGGACAGTGACTCCGGGCTCACGCCCGCTGTCATCACGTCGAGGTGAATGTACGGATCAAGTTCAGCGATGCGGCGGGCCGCCACGAGAGCCTTGTTGACTCCGATGTCCAACAGGGTGGCTGGCACGCGATTGAGATTGGTGAGCTCGAGATCGTCGAAGTCGGCGAGGCGCACGGCGCCGCACAAGCCTTCTGCCGCAAGGGTATGCGCGATGACATGGCCCACGCTCAACCCTGCAATGCCGATCCGGAGCCCCTTGAGTCGGTCCTGTTCTTCCGCGGTGATCAGATGTCGGTTGCGGTCTAGCCGAAGTGCGCGGAATCCCCGAGGGCCCAGAATCCCGACAACCGTGCGGCGCCACGGGTAGTAGGCCCATGAGATGGGCTCGGCAAAGGTTTCGGCATCAGGTGAGGGGCAGAGCACTCGCAGTGATTTGAGCAATTCGGTGCGGTGGTCGATGAATTCGATGCGCGAGTCCCGCCGTAACTCGTCAAGCGTGATGCTGTCGTCGGCATCGGCGGGATTCAGAATCTGGGCTGTGAAAGCCCCCGAGTCATCGGTCGCGATCACGCGCTGCCTCCGGGCTGCCTGCGGCGGGGACGGACGCGCGCGGGGATCGGCCCACCGGCAATCATCGTGAAGTGCACTGCGAGCGGGAATTCCTCTTCGACAGAGTCGATTTCGGCCCGGCGGATCACCGTCGCCAAAGCCATGGTGGTCTCGAGCATCGCGAAGTGATCACCGATACACGAGCGTGGACCGCCGCCGAACGGAATGTACTGCCACCGATCGAGTTTCTTCATGTTTACCGGACTGAACCGTTCGGGATCAAACTTCAACGGCGCATCCCATAGCTTTGGGTCGCGTTGTACGGCCATCCTGCCCACAACCAGCATCGTGCCTGCGGGTACCCGGTAACCGCCGACTTCGATGTCCTTGCACGCCAAGCGTGTTCCGGTGGGCGCTGGCGGACATAGGCGTAGCGACTCCCGCAGTACCTGGACGGTGTAGTTCAGCCGTGGAATGTCGTCGACCGTCAGTGGCCTGTCCGGAAGTTCGGTGACCTCTGCGGCGACGCGGTCTTGGCACTCGGGGTTGCGGCCAAGGGCCCACAGTGCATACGCGAGGGTGGTCGCAGTCGTGTCGTGGCCTGCGAACAAAAAGATGATCAGCTCTTCGCAAATCTCCTCATCGGAGAGCGTCTGTCCGGTGACCGGATCTTTCGCATCGATCAGGGCATGGACCAACGGCGCCACCCTGGTGGGGTCGGCACGGCAGGCTTGCAGAATCTCTTGCGCCAGACGATGCACTTTCTCGCTTGCCACCCGCGCACGACGCGCACCCGGTATTGGCAGCCAACTCGGGACACGAACAGGAAGAACTGCGCGGCGCATCGCATATTTCAGCGCCACGCGAAGTGGCTGGTCGACCTCGTCTGCCCGCCGCTCCAAATCAATTCCGAACACTGAACGCCCCAGTGCCCGCAAAGTGAGTTTGCGGGATTCGCCGTCGAGATCAATTTCGCCGCCGTCGGGCCATTGATCGCAAACGGATTCTGCCGCCCGTGCCATGTGACCGCCGAAGTCGCGCACGCGTTGCTTGGTGAACACGGGTTGCAATGTCCGTCGACGCGACAACCAGGGTTCGTAGGGAAGGTTGGCCAGATTCGCACCAAGGACGCGGCGCATTTCGACGAAGATAGAAGTTGTCTTGTCGACTGAATCGTCCTTGATGCTCAGAACGTCGCGAATCGCGTCGGGAGAGGTCGCGAGCACCAGGGACGGCGCGAGCCAGCGGGGACCAAGCGTGAACCGCGTGACCGGTCCGCCAGCGTCACGCAACGTTTCCATGCCGGTGTGAAACAACTTGGCGGCGCGCCGTCGTTGCCTGTACGGCAGCGGGTTCTTCGGCGCCAAGGGCAGTTCGGCAAGAGCCCTTTCCATTTGAACCTCGACCACGTCATGTCCTCCCGGGCTCGCGCTGCCGACAAACTGCCCTTTCGATCAGCATATCCACCACCCAGCAAAAGGAATGTTGGATCGCAACGTACCAACTTTGCGCACTCCAGCTGGCCCCTGCCGCAAAATATGACTGCGTGGGGCCGTGCCTCTCTGGCCGCCGTTCTGCCTCGCCGGGAAGACCGTGTTTCACGGCCCTGGATTTGGCTCCGAATATGCTCTCCACGGCGCACGAGCTGATTACAGCCGTGGACTTGGAGAAGCGCGGCCGTGCTCGATGACCTCGATGAACTCTAGGTCTGCAATACAATTTTGCCCAGATACGGAGGATCACGTGCCACGCAGCCTGGAGCTGGTCGTCACGTCAGTCGCTACCCAACTGATGGGCGCAAACGCAGCCACCTCTGCCGAGGTGAGCCAACGAGTGCTGGCCGACCTCGTCGAATACTTCGACGTCGACGTCAGCTTCCTGCGCCGCAATGATCACCGCATTCGCGCTTCCGTACTGGTTGCGCAGTGGCCGGTCCGCCCGGGAATCGCCGACCCGGACCCGCTCGCTGTCGTCTACTTCGCGGATGCTGATCCGGCTTTCGCGCTCTCTGAACATCAGAAGGAGCCGTTGGTTTTCCGTCGGGAAGCGGAGACCGACGACTCCCAACAGACGAACGAAGATCGGCATGTCGCGGCTACGTCGATGGCGAGCGTGCCTTTGTTGTCCGGCGACATCACCAGCGGGGTGCTTGGCTTCGTCAAGTTCGGCGACCGCGAATGGTCACCTGAAGAACTCAATGCGCTCAAGGCAATTGCTTCGCTTTTCGCCCAAGTGCAGGCCCGCGTACAAGCCGAAGTAAAGCTGCGCTTCCTCGCCGAGCACGATGACCTGACCGGGCTGCACAATCGTCGCGCGCTCCTGGCGCACCTCGACGCGAGGCTCGCCGCAGGCCAGCCCGGGCCCGTTGCGGCGTTGTTCTTCGACCTCGACCGGCTCAAGGCGATCAACGACTACCTGGGCCATACCGCGGGCGACTGGTTCATCCGCATCCTCGCTGGGCGATTGCTGAAAGGCGCCGACGGCCCGAGCCTGATCGCGCGCCTCGGCGGCGACGAGTTCGTCGTTGTGCCTGCGGCGCCAATGGAAGCCGATACTGCCGAGGCGCTGGCCAGCCGTCTCCAATCGGCCCTACGTGAACGGGTTTCCATCGACGGTGAGATGTTGACTCGGACAGTGAGTATCGGTGTGGCACTTGGTGTTCCGGGTCGTGATACCACTTCTGATCTTCTTCGACGCGCAGGTCAGGCCGTGCTCACCGCCAAGAATTCGGGCGGCAACATGGTTGCGGTCTTCTCCGAAGATATGTCGCTGGAAAACGACTTTCGCAACGACATCGAGCTCCATCTGCAGAACGTGATCGAAAACGGCTCCCTGATCTTGCATTACCTGCCCGAGGTGGACATGCGGACCGGCGAGATCCTTGCGGCCGAGGCGCTGGTCCGCTGGCAGCATCCGACGCGCGGCCTGCTCGGTCCCGATTCCTTCATCGGCGTCGCCGAATCAATCAATCTGGCAGGCGAATTGGGCCGCTGGGTGATGCGCTCGGCATGTGCCGAGTTCGCGCAGTGGCGCTCCCGCGGCGTCGGGCATGAAGCGGTGCTGCGGATCAACGTGTCGCCGGTTCAGTTGGTCACCGACGGCTTCGTGGAGTCGGTAGCCGGCATCATCGACGAGTTTGGCCTCGAAGGCGGCTCGGTGTGTCTGGAAATCACCGAAAGCGTTGTCGTACAGGACATCGAGACCACTCGGATCACGCTCGCCGGATTGAAGGACGTCGGCGTGCAGGTCGCGATCGACGACTTCGGCACGGGCTACAGCGTGCTGTCCCATCTGAAGTCGCTGCCGGTCGACACCCTCAAGATCGACAAGGGTTTCGTGCGCGAACTGGGCTCGAACCCAGGCGATCTGGCAATCGTTCGGGCAATCATCGCGCTGGCTGAGTCGTTCGGACTGCAGCTGGTCGCCGAGGGCGTCGAGACGGACACGGCCGCAATGACGTTGCTAAGACACGGATGTCACCGCGCGCAGGGATTTCTGTTGTCGCGACCGGTCCCCGGAGAGGCGATGGAAGCGCTGTTGGTCAAGGGGCGCATACCCCTACACTTTTCCGCAACGCCACATGTGTGAATGCGCGTGCGTCTCATGCAAGTTGACGTGCAGCTGACGGCTTACCGGCCGGCATGTGGACGTGACAGGTGAGTGAAAGGGCTCTGAAGTCAGCAGCTCGACGCGGCCGAACCGGCTGGCGGTCTGGCCGACCAAGCAGACGCGCAACGCGGTGTCACCGGCAGCACACTGGTGCTGTGCGGCCGCGTTGACCTGCGGACCACCGGTGGGCACCGTGACGCCGTGCCGCGCGCGAACGGCCAGAGGGCCCTCGGACGTGGTGATCACGGCCCCGACCACACAGCCCTCCTCGAACACGATCCGCTGCAGTGAGCTGCCGGGGTGCACGTCGATATACCGATCATGAGCCTGTGCGCTGAGCCATTGGTAGACCGAGCCGCTCACATTGCCGGGCTCGGGCGTCATCGAGCCGATCTCAGCGACTTCGATCGCCTCGCCGTCGCTGGTGTGAAATGTGGTCGATTGCCAATCAGATACGCGCGTGTAGAGGTAGCCGTACGGCGACGCCAGACAACGGGCGGCCCAATCTCGCAGGCGGGCGCCGATGAAAGGCGCAACGGTTCGGCCAGCGTCGACCGGCACACGCTGGTGGACCACCCGGATCGGCACGTCGACGTCCCACGTCGACCGGCTCAACGGGCCGAGGTCTGCCGACAGCTCCGCGAAGTAGTCGTTTGTCTCGGGATCTGCGACGTCGACACCCAGCCAAGGGTGCAGGCGGTGGTCGCGGGCACGGACAGGTACCTCGTCGGCGAGATCACCCGACGAATCGGCGACGAAAACCGTACCGCCGACATCGACAACTGAAATGGCGCTTGCCAGGCCGGCCACCCCGGAGCCGGTGCAGACCACGTCGACTTCTTCGTCCCATATCACCGTTAATTACCTCGATATTGCTAAACAGCCAGATGGCGTGACCGATAACTCAGATTTCGTGGCGTCGCGAGCAGAAGGCGCCAAAGGCGCCGTGTAGCGGGTTTGCTCGTTAACGCACATGCTTCGGCGAACATCAGCGGCTGGGAAGTCGAATTTCGTTAGCCGCACAGATGAAGTTGCCACAGCCCGCGTGGGGATTCGAGGGGGTTTGCCAACGCGGACCATGGCAACGGCACGAAAGTACCGCCGTGAATTCGTGGGCGGCAGTGGACTCCGTCGGGCCGACATCCTGGCTTCGGCATCACCCGCAGGCGGTAGCCCAGGCCGTACCCGACCAAGAGTCATCACGGTTGCTAGCTTACATACCTTTGGGATGATACGCAGCTATTGACATGACTTAGGGTATTGCCGACTACCTGTGCTTGGGTGGGCGCGCGACGTTCGCCGGGGAGGGCAGCTTGAGGAGATCTCACCGCCGGGCAGTTGCCCGCGATTGGACCTGCCGCTGGGACTCCGCGGGTGAAAGAATCACTTAATTGCTCAATTTTGAGGGACCGCGATTACGCACTGATGGGTGCGACTGTTCAGATTCCGAGGCCTTGCCGTGACCGAACAAATCGACAGGAGAGCGGATACGACGCGGCTGCAGATTTTGCGCGCGGCCTCGCGTCAGTTCGCACGTAAGTCGTACAGCTTGGTCAGCCTGGACGACATTCTTGCCGACGCGGAAGTCACCAAGGGTGCGATGTACTTTCATTTCCGCTCCAAGCACGCGTTGGCGTCGGCGATCATCGACTATCGCGGCGCCGTTGCCCGGGGCGCGATCGACGAACTGCTTGCCCTCAAGCTCTCCGGTCTGGAGACCCTCATCGATATCTCCTACCTGATCGCCGTGGACGACATCGGCGATGAGTCGGCACGCGCGGGCCTGAACCTGCTCGAGTCGATCGGTCGCACCGACGGCTTGCAGGCAAGTGTCCTGGGCGATTGGGTGTCGGCGTTCGCCGCAATCACGCGACGGGCGGTCGACGACGGCGACATCGTCGAGCACCACGAGCCGCAGACCATCGCCCGCCTGCTGGTATCGATGTACCTGGGGCTGCGGCAGGCGAGCAACCTGGCCGATCCCCAGCAGCTCCTGCGTGATCTCGAGCAGGCGTGGGCGCTCATCCTGCCTGGCATTGCCAAGCCGGACCGTATCGGCTATCTGACCCAGTTCATCAAGCGGCGGACCGCTCTGGCGATCAAGAAGGCGACACCACTTCAAGGGTGATTGAATTAGGATGCCCGTCCAGGCAGCCCTCACCGCCCGGTGGGCCGACTGAAACTTCCGGAGGTACTCGGACCATGGTGCGCCAAGCGCGATCCGAGGCCACCCGCAAAAAGATCGTCGCCTCCGCAGTCGAACTCTTCAACGAAATTGGTTATCCCGCCACGGGTTTGGGCGACATCATCGAGCGCGCGGAGATGACCAAGGGAGCGCTCTACTATCACTTCGATTCGAAGGAATCGTTGGCGACCGCGATCATCGAGGAAGGCAGCGAAAACCTCTTCCAAGCCTTCCGGAGCATTACCGACTCGTCGGCGCCGACGCTCGAAAGCATGATCCATGGCCTGTTCGTGGTCGCAGACCTGCTCGGCACCGACATGATCGCTCGCAGCGGAACACAACTCCTGCGAGCGTTCGGCGAATTCAACGAAGCGGCGGCGCGTACCTACGACGGCTGGCTCTTCGAGATGACGGCGCGCGCACGCCAGGCGATCGATGAGGGCGATATTCGCGACGACCTGGATCCCGCAGCGGTCGGCGAAACCATCGTCGCCACAATGCTCGGCGCCGAACTCTTGTCGAACGCGACGTCGGCGGGAGCCGATGTCTTGGATCGAGTCGCCCGAACCTGGACGATCTTGCTGCCTGCCATCGTGACCGAAGAGTCGCTCCCCTACTTCCGACAGTTCACAGAGCGCGAGGCCATGCGGCATTCGTCGGCGTCGTCGACCGTGGAGTGACCTAGAGTTCCTCGACCCACAGCCGTTCGGTGAGATCCTGGAACGTCGCCAGCGCTACCGGGTCGTCGCCGCGCAACAGGGCGGACTTGCTCATTCGGGCGCGGACGATCGAGTTGTCGTTGTGCACCAGTTCGACGACCAGGTCCGCGTGGGCGCGCACGACCGAGACGGCCGATTCGTCGGCGGGCAAGGTGTGGAAGATCTGCCGAAACTTCAGCGACTTCACCGCCTCCGGCGTGTGGCCGAGCATGTCGGCGAAGGCCGCATTGGCGAACAGGATGGTGCCGTCCTCGGCGATGGCGAGAACGGGGACCGGAAACCGTTCGAGCACCACCAGCGCGGGCAGCTCTTTGAGGAGCGCCATTGGTGATTGCCTGGCATGGCCGTCTCGTCGCCGCTCCACATTCTCAATTATTGCGCCTACGCCCGTTGTCGGCATGCACCAAAGTAAACCCCAGTGCCTGCCACCTAGATAACTAGGTTTAATCTCTGCCTAGCGCTCCGCAGACAGGGGGACCCCGATGGACCTGCAGTGGTCGGCATCCGACATCGCGTTCCGCGACGAGGTACGCAGCTTTCTCGACGAGAAACTGACACCGGAATTGCGGCGGGCAGGACGCCTTATGACCAGCGTCTATGCCGATCACAAAGCGAGCATGCAGTGGCAGCGAATCCTGCACGAACGCGGATGGGCGGCACCGGCCTGGCCGGTCGTCTACGGGGGCTGCGACTGGAGCCTGACTCAGCACTACATCTTCAGCCGCGAGTCGACGCTCGCCGGTGCGCCGTCGTTGTCGCCAATGGGGATCCGGATGGTTGCGCACGCGATCATTGCCTACGGCACCGATGCGCAGAAGGATTACTTCCTTCCGCGGATCCTGACCGGCGAGGTGTTCTTCTGCCAGGGCTACTCCGAACCCGAGGCGGGTTCGGATCTTGCGGCCCTGTCGATGGCGGCCGTCTTAGATGAAGGGGCCGGCGATCAATTAATCTGCACCGGCAGCAAGATATGGACGACGCATGCCGGCGAAGCGAATTGGATGTTCGCCCTGGTGCGCACGTCGAGGACGCAGAAGCGGCAGCAGGGCATCACGTTTGTACTCATCGACATGACGTCGCCGGGTATCCAGATCCGGCCGCTGGTGATGACGTCGGGCGAGGAGATCCAAAACCAGGTGTTCTTCGACGAGGTGCGGGTCCCGAAGTCGAACGTGCTCGGTGAGATCGACGACGGCTGGACCGTCGCGAAGTATCTGCTGGAGTTCGAGCGCGGCGGTGGTGCGGCGTCGCCGGCGCTGCAGGTGATGGCCGAGGAGATCGCCACGGTCGCGGCGGAGGCGCCCGGCACGGCCGGCGGCCGACTGCTCGACGATCCTGCGTTCGCGCGCAAGCTCGCTGACGCTCGGATCCGCACAGAGGTGCTCGAGATTCTCGAGTACCGGGTGCTGGCCGCGGTGGCCGAAGGCAAGAATCCCGGAGCGGCCTCGTCGATGCTCAAGGTGGTCGCGACCGAGTTGAGCCAGGCGCTGACCGAACTCGCGATGGAAGCCGCAGGACCCCGTGGCCGCGTTTATCAACCGCACGCGACCTGTCCGGGAGGGCCGGTGGCTGAATTCGAGCCGCCGCCGGACGGGTACGTCAGCGGCGATCCATGGCAAGCCGTGGCTCCGCTGCGCTACTTCAACGACAGGGCCGGCTCAATCTACGCCGGCAGCAATGAGATTCAGCGCAACATACTTGCCAAAGCGGCTCTCGGACTTTGATGAAGGGCTTCGGATGGATTTCAACCTGAGCAAGGAACAGGACCTGCTGCGCGACGGGCTGGACAAGTTCCTGTCGACGAGATACGACCTCGAGAAAAGCCGAGCCGCCGCGAAGACCGGGCCAGGTTGGCAGCCCGACATCTGGCGTGGGTTCGCCGATGAGCTCGGTATCCTTGGCGCCGCTATGCCCGAAGATGTCGGCGGAATCGGCGGCGGCGCAGTCGAAATCATGGTTATTGCCGAGGCGTTGGGCCGCGCGCTGGCGGTCGAACCCTATATCGACACGGCCGTAGTGGCTGGCGGACTGCTTCGGCGGGCCGGGGGGCCAGTCGCCACCGCATTGCTGCAGCAGGTCGTGGCAGGCACCGCGATCGTCGCACTGGCCGCGGCGGAGGCCCAGACCGGTGAGCATTGGCAGGAAGTGTCGACGGTCGCCGAACGTGACGGCGACGAGTGGGTTTTGAGCGGGTCGAAGATCGTAGCGATGAGCGCCCCGCTTGCGACACACTTGCTGATCACCGCGCGCACACCGAGCGGGATGTCACTATTCCTGGTCGAAACCAACACGGCTGCACCAGGAATCGACGCACATCATTACCGGACGGTCGACGATCGTCGCGCCTCTGATTTCGTGTTCGACGGCGTGCGGCTGCCGGGTGACGCCCTGCTGGGCGAGGAGGGCCAGGCGTGGCCGTCGATTGCGCAGGCTCGTGACGAAGGCGCGGCCGCGGTATGCGCTGAGGCGGTCGGTTGCATGCGAAAGGTGTTGGCCGACACCGTCGAATACTGCAAGCAGCGTCAGCAGTTCGGGCAGCCCATCGGTAGCTTTCAGGTGCTGCAGCACCGCATGGTCGACATGTACATGGAGCTGGAACAGGCGGTGGCGGCGGTCTATCTCGCCGTCCTCAACCTCGAAGCGGAGGCGGCGGTACGCGCCCGCGCGGTATCGGCCGCCAAGGCGACAGTCGGGCGGGCGGCCCGCTTCATCGGGCAGCAGGCGGTTCAGCTGCACGGCGGGATGGGCATGACCGAGGAGTTGGCCATCGGCCACTACTTCAAGCGCCTCACGGCAATTCAGTACGAGTTCGGCTCAACGGACCATCACGTCGCGCGATACGCGTCGCTGACTTAGAGCAAATCGCCGAAAGGTACGTTTGGGCGGGAAAGTTCGAGAAGGTTCTGCCAAAACGTCCATTTCGACGCTTAGCGAACCAGCATCGCAACACCTTCTGTAACCGCCAGCAGCTCGTCATAGGTCAGCGGCATCACCGAATCCGCAGTGCCTGCCGCTGTCCAGATCACCGGATACTGGGCCAGCGTCTCGTCCACCACGGTTCGCAGTCGGCGGGGATGTCCGGTCGGCGCCACTCCCCCGATGACCTGATCGGTGGCGCTACGAACCAGAGCAGGTTTGGCCCTGCTGATCTTCGTAGCGCCGAGGAGGCCGGCCAGCAGGTCCGTGTCGACCCGGTGAGCACCGCTGGCCATCACGAGCAGCGCTTCGCCGTCGCAGTCGAACACCAGACTGTTGGCGATCGCGCCGACCTCGCAGCCGAGCTGTGCGGCAGCAGCGACGGCGGTTTTGGCGTCGGCGTCGAGAATCTTGATGTTCGGCTCGACGCCTGCATCGGCCACTGCGGCCGCTACCCGAGTATTTCGCTTGTCCACGTTTCGTAGGGTAGGGATGTGAGCTCGCGTGGATGGATTCTGTTCCTCGCGATGAGCATCATCTGGGGCATTCCGTACCTGATGATCAAGATCGCCGTCGAGGGCGTTTCGGTTCCGGTGTTGGTTTTCACGCGGGTCGCCGTCGGCGCCGTCGTGCTGCTGCCGCTGGCGTTGTCGCGTCAGACCTGGGCGATCGCCCGCAACCACTGGCCGGCACTGCTGGGCTTCGCGTTCTTCGAGATCATCGCCGCGTGGTGGCTGCTCTCGGACGCCGAACGCCATCTGACCAGCTCGATGACGGGCCTGCTCATCGCCGCTTCGCCGATCGTCGCCGCGGTCCTGGACCGCTTCAGCGGCGGTGAGCGACTGGGCTTCAAACGAATCCTCGGCCTGGCCATCGGCATCTCCGGGGTGGCGGTGCTCGCCGGCCCGCACATCGGAGGAAGTACCTGGCCGATCATCGAGGTGCTGCTGGTGGCGGTGTGTTACGCGATCGCCCCCTTGATCGCGGCGCGCTACCTCGCCGATGTTCCCGCGTTGCCGATGACAGCAGTCTGCCTTGGGTTCGCGGCGCTGGTGTACGCCGCTCCGGCCGCGGCGACGTGGCCGGACGAGATGCCGTCCACCCGTGTGCTTGTGGCGCTCGGGGGGTTGGCCGTGATCTGCACGGCACTGGCGTTCATCGTGTTCTTCGCGCTCATCCGTGAAGTGGGCGCCGCGCGTGCGCTGGTCTTCACCTACATCAATCCGGCCGTCGCTTTGGCGGCAGGCGTGATCGTGCTGAACGAACCGCTGACACCGTGGAACATCGCCGCCCTGGCGCTGATCCTCGGCGGATGCGTGCTGGCGACCAGGCGTCCGAAGCAACAGGCTTCGGAGATCGAGATCGAGACACAAGCAGCGCCCCGCTGACGACACCTCGAGGTGCGCTCATCACGACCAAGGGTGATTGCACTCCAATACCGTTGCAGCGACTGAAAGTTCGTACTTCGCTGGTCAGCCGGGCCGAGAGACCATCGGCAGCAGGTAGTCGCGCACGTAGGCACGAGTGTCGTCGATTGTGGCGAGATTGATGCTGGTGTGCGGAGTAACGATGAACGACAGGGTGAGGCGGGTTTGTAACTCCGCGACGGTTCGCAGGTGGCGCTCCTGGTCAGGTGTTGTCGCGGTCGCGCCGTAGAGGTCGGTCCGCAACCACGCAACGGTGTAGTCGGTGGCGAAATCGATGATGGCGCCGGCATCGACCGTCAGGCTCGGCAGGATTGTTTCGGGCTCGGTGCGCAGCAACTTTTTGAGTAGACGGTGTTCGCGTAGGAACGTCACGGTGAACACGGTGCCGTAGACCATTCGGTCTTCCAAGGTGGCGGCCTGCGAACGGGCCTGTGCGCTGCCCTCCAGGAATCGACGCGCTTCGGCGAGCACGACGGCGTCGATGAGCGCCGCCTTGGTGGGGAAACGGCGGTAGAGGGTCGCACGGCCGACGCCGCTACGGCGGGCAACATCTTCCATGGTGGTGCGCCGCACCCCGACAAGTTCAGCCTGCTCCAGTGTGGCGCGCAGGATGCGAGTGGTGATCTCGTCCGGATTGTCGACCAGGGCGACGACGGCAGGATCGGGTGCGGCGATTCGCCGAACGAAGTCCGTCGTTCGGGTCGACGTCACTTAAGACTCCTTGCTCGTTCGTTGCGGCCGCCGTATGGTAGCCAATGACTCGACCGAGACATTGATTGTCTCATTGTCTCGCATGTCTCATGCTAGCTGATCGCGGTACCGAGAGAAGGGAAGCGGCTATGCGCGTCGGCCTCTGGTCTCGATGGACGGCAATGCACGGTGTGCCGCGCCTGTTTTTCGCGGTTCGGGCGCGACGCGGCGACCCGTTGGCCCGGCTGCTCGCCAACCACGGACGCGACAACGATCCCTACCCGCTGATGGAAGAGATCAGGGCGCGGGGACCACTGGTACGCACTCCGTTTGTCTGGGTGAGCGCCAATCATGGGATCTGTCGAGACATCCTGCGCGACAAACGGTTCGGAGTCACTGCGCCGTCAGAGATCGACATGCCGCGTCCGCTGCGGACGCTGATTTCTCGGACCGATCCTGGTGTAGCGAATCCAGTCGAACCGCCCGCCATGGTCATCGTCGATCCACCCGACCACACCCGCTATCGGCAGCTGGTCTCACAGAGCTTCACCCCGCGCGCGATCGACACGCTCAACACCCGAGTCGCCGAGGTGACAGAAAAACTGATCGACCGCATCGCCAGCGCAGCGAACCCCGATCTCATCGCCGATTTCGCGGCTCAACTGCCAGTCGAGATCATCGCCGAGATCCTGGACCTGCCCGCCGATACTCACCCACGCATGTTGGAGTGGGGCCACAGCGGCGCCCCGCTGTTGGACACCGGTATCAGCTGGAGCACCTATCGGCGCGCCATCGACGGCCTGCGCGGCGCCGATCACGAGCTTCGTGAACGCTTCGACCAGCTGCGCGCCGGCGAGCGTGGCGACAGCCCGTTCAGCCGGCTGGCCGCCGACGGAACCCTCACCGCCCGCGAGTTCACCGCGAACGCCGCACTACTCATCGGCGCCGGTTTCGAAACCACGGTGAACCTGATCGGCAATGGCATCGTCGTGCTGCTGCAACACCCCGAACAGCTGGCGCGCCTACGCGATGACCCCCAACTGTGGCCGGCCGCCGTTGAGGAGATCCTGCGGATCGACAGCCCGGTGCAGATGACCGCCCGCACCGCGAATTGCGATGTCGAAATCGCCGGACACCACATCGCGGCCGGACAGACTGTGGCACTCCTCCTCGGCGGAGCCAACCGCGACCCGGACGTGTTCACCGATCCCGCCAGCTTCGATATCACTCGCGCCAATGCGCGCGACCACCTGGCGTTCGCTTCTGGTGTGCACGCCTGCCTCGGCGCCGCCCTGGCTCGAATCGAAGGTGTTACCGCTCTGCGTACGCTCTTCGAGGCGTTTCCCAACCTGCAGCTGACCGCACGCCCACGACGGCGGGGGCTGGTCAACTTGCTCGGATATACGAGTCTGCGAGCACAACTGGGCCGCAGGGAGTCCGCAGCTGGCGAACTGCCCGCCGCATGACTGCGTTGCGTGCGTCCGTCGACCGCTCAGTTCACCCACGCCAGGTGTGTTCAGCCACGCGCTGAAAGTTCCCGCCGAGGACGGCGTGGATGTCGCTGTTGCTCCACCCTCGCTCACTGAGATGTTGTTTGAGCGTGACGAAGGTTTCGGGCGGCATCCATTGGATGGGACCCCACCGGGTGTAGCTGTCGTCGAACAGGTGGGGATTGCGCGTGAGTTCGTCGATGAAGTCGGCGTGGTCAAAGGAGTAGTCGGTGCTGACGCCGACATGGTCGATGCCGACGAGATCGACCGCGTATTCGAGATGTCGTGTCATCGCGTCGAGCGTGGGGGTGTTGGGTCCGAGAAAGATTCCGACGCCGGTGATCCCGATGACTCCCCCGGTCGCCGCGCAAGCACGGGCCTGGTCATCGGTGATGTTGCGAGGATGGTCCCAAACGGCGCGCATGCAGGAGTGGCTGTAGATCACCGGAGTTGTTGAGACATCACACATGTCGAGTCCGGTGCGGGTGCTGCAATGCGATCCGTCAGGCACGATGCCGACCCGGTTCATCTCGGCGACGACAGCTCGTCCCCATGCGGTGAGGCCGCCGTCGTTGGCGTCCAGGCAACCGTGGCCGGCGCGGTTGGCGTGGTTGTAGGTGGGCAGCAGCGTCCGAACGCCCAAGCTGACCAACGTGGCCAGGCTGTCGAGATCGTCGTCAAGCGGCCTAGAGTCCTCTAGATCGAAGACGACCGCGATGCGACCGTCCTCGGTAATGGCGGCGACGTCCTCGAGGCTGGCCGCCAGCTCCAGGTCCGGATGTGCGCCAACCGCGGCGCGGAAATGGTGCAGCAGCCCGAGAGTGTCATTGAAACTGTGCGGCGAATAGCCCACGTTGACCGATACGAGCGCGCCGCCACGGCGTTGGTAACGGGTCAGCGGCTCGACGTCGGCATCGATCTGCAGCGGCAAGCAGGTGTGCTGGTCCCAGAGAAGTGACGCCATGAACACCGATATTGCACTAAGCGGCGTTGATCATTTCGCGTCGATCTCGCCCTGGTACTTCTTGGTCATGTGGTCGATGGCCTGCAGCTGAGTTTGAGCGAGGTCTTCGCGGACCTCGGTGGCGCGGCGCGCGGCGTTGAGCGTCGGCTCGGCCTGGCCCTGAAAATGCGGGATGACTTCGGCAGCGAAGAGCTCTGCGGAGCGCTTGGTCGCCGCGGGGTTCGCCCACTCGTGGCCCATCTGCAGCATGCAGCCGAACCCGCCGGACTGATCGCACAGCCGTTGCACCTGGGCACGCGCGCGCTCGGGCGTGCCGATCACCCCGGCTCCGGCATCGTTGATGATGTCGATCATCTCGTCGACCTGATCACCCGGCATGGTCATCTGCGGGAACGCCGCGACCTTCTGGAAGTACCGGAACCACGGCTCGATCCCGAATCTCACGTCGGCGCGGGCCTGTTCGTCGGTCTCGGCGATGTGGAACGGACCGACGAGGGTCCAGTTCTTGCGGTCGACCTGCGTGCCGAACGTCGCCGCGCGCTCCTCGACGATGCCCCAGTGGTACGCCAGCGCGTCGAAGCCCTCCACGATGAGCGTTGCCCCGATCGAGAGCAGTCCGATGCCATGCTTGCCCGCGAGCCGCGCACCTGTCGGCGACGCGACCGCAGCGACGGCGAGCGGGATCCCGTCCTCCGAATACGGCGCAAGCTGCAGCCGTGCGTCGCAAAGCTCATGTGTGGCGGTCTTCGCCGTGACGGTCTCGCCGGCAAGGAGGCGGACGACGATGTCGAGGTTGGTTTCCAGCAGCTCGCGACAGTCGGTCGGGTTGAGGCCGATCATCGCCGAGTCGGTGGGCAGGGAACCGGGGCCCATGCCGCCGATCACCCGACCATGAGTGAGGTGATCGAGCAGCATCAAGCGGTCAGCCACCCAGAGCGGGTTGTGATACGCGAGCGAGATGACGCCGGTCCCGAACCGGATTCGCTTGGCCCGTTCCGCTGCTGCGGCGATGAAGATCTCCGGTGAGCTGATGATCTCGCTGCCCGCCGAGTGGTGTTCGCCGAACCAGACCTCGTCGTAGCCGAGGGCATCGAGATGCTCGACGAATTCGAGGTCACGCTGCAACGCGAGCGTCGGGTTTGTGCCTGCACGGTGAAAAGGAGCGATGAAATACCCGAACCTCAGCTTGGCCATGACGCCTCCTGCGCTCGAAACACCTCGGACCCTAGACGGCCCTGCAGCACGGAGCGCACGAAAATCGCGGATTGCCGGAAGCGGTCCGTGCGTGCCCTTTACATCACGTTGCGTAGATGACCTCTCGCCTCGTCGCTTGCATGTTGTACTGCCCAGCAGGAATTACCAGCGTGCAGAGCGGCGTTGTCGCGTGAGACCGCAAGCGAAAGTGAGAACCGCCCGTGTCTCCTTCTCCGGATCCTTCGGGACATGTCCATCTCGCCGTCGCGCTCGACGGCACCGGATGGCACCCCGCCTCCTGGCGCGAGCCTGACGCCCGGCCCGCCGATCTCCTGACCGCCGGCTATTGGACGGACCTCGTCGGCGAAGCCGAACGCGGGCTGCTGGACTTCGTCACCATCGAAGACGGACTCGAGCTGCAGTCCGATCGCTTCCGTCGCCCCGACGAACGGACGGACCGGGTGCGCGGCCGCTTGGACGCCGTGCTCATCGCCTCCCGCGTCGCGCCCCGCACCAATCACATCGGCCTGGTTCCCACAGCCATCGCGACGTACACCGAACCCTTCCACCTGTCCAAGGCCATCGCGACGCTCGACTACATCAGTTCGGGCCGGGCGGGAATCCGGGTGCAGGTGTCGGCGCGGACCGACACGGCAGCGCACTTCGGCCGCCGCACGGTGCCCGCGCGTTCGGCGGCGCTCGGCGACGACCTGCTCGGTGAAGCGGCCGACTACGTGGAAGTGCTGCGACGGCTCTGGGACAGCTGGGAGGATGACGCCGAGATCCGCGACGTCGCCACGGGACGCTTCATCGATCGAAACAAGCTGCACTACATCGACTTTGACGGTGGCTGGTTCTCTGTCAAGGGTCCATCCATTACGCCGAGGCCGCCGCAGGGTCAGCCGATCGTCGCCGCGCTCGGTCACGCCGAGGCGGCACACCGCCTCATCGCAGGAGGCGCCGACGTCGGTTTCATCACCCCTCACAGCGCGTCGGAGACCACGGCCATCGTCGATGCGATTTCGGGGATGCGTGCCGCTGAAGCGGACCCGGTGCGGGTATTCGCCGACCTCGTCGTCTTTCTCGCCGAAACTCCGCAGGCCGCCACCGCGCGTCGTGAGCGGCTCGATGCGCTCGCCCAAATCGAATACGTCAGTGACGCCGAGGTGTTCGTCGGCACGCCGGCGCAATTGGCCGACCTGATTCAGGATTGGCATGCGGGCGGAGCGGCCGGTTTCCGGCTGCGTCCGGCGACGCTGCCCCATGACCTGCTTCAGATCACCGACGGCCTGGTCCCCGAACTGCGCAGGCGAGGCCTCTTCCGTGACTCCTACCAAGCCAACACTCTGCGGGGACTGCTCGGACTGCCACGTCCAGCCAGCCGCTACTCGACTGTCTGACCCT
>NZ_DASSCY010000071.1:0-22516 GCF_035697385.1 Mycobacterium sp.
TCGTCGTGGCATGGGCGGAATCGATTTCCGAGGCGCCCACAACGTTGACCGCAATGGCGTGGCTGTCGCTGGGGCCCGATATAGGCCGACTCCCCGCATCTGGTCAACCCGAAGCGGGAAGTCCGGAATTGCGTTCCCTGCGTGAACGAATTGCCGAGCAGTACTCGGCGCCGTTCGATGTGATCTTCGATAGCCCGCAGGTCGCCGCGGAACTCGAACCGGTCGACAGGACAATGGCCTTCGCGCTTCTGATCGGCCCGCTGGCGTTCGGCAGGATCAGTACCCTGGCCGAGTTCGACTACGAGGCGGTGGCCGTGGCGGCAGTCGACGGCTTCCTCAAGTGCTTTGCCAAGGACTCGTAGGCGACAGGTGTCATCTCACCGAGTAGCGAATCGGCAGGTGTTTGAGTCCACCCACGAAAGTGGTGGCCGTCAGTTCCGGCTCACCGGCCAGTTCGATGGATTCCAGCCGCGGAATCAGTTCGGTGAAAAGACTGTTCATCTCCATCCGCGCCAGCGCGGCGCCAAGGCAGAAGTGCACCCCGTAACCGAACGCGACGTGCTTGTTGGGGTCGCGGCTGACGTCGAAACGGAACGGCTCGTCGAAAACTTCTTCGTCACGGTTTCCGGAAACGTAAGCCAGATAGACCGATTCACCCTTGGCGATGGGCACTCCACGGACGGAGGTGTCCTCCGCGGCGGTGCGCATGAACTCCTTGACAGGCGTGGTCCAGCGAATCATCTCCTCGACCGCGGTCGGCATCAGATCCATGTTCTGTCGCAAACGTTCTAGCTCGCCGGGGTTCTCGATGAGCGCGAGCAGTCCGCCGGAGATCGCGTCCTTTGTGGTGTCGTGGCCCGCGCTCGCGACGATGACGTAGTACGACGCGGTGTCGACATCGGACAGCGGTTCACCGTCGATGCGTCCGTTGGCGATCGCCGAAGCCAAGTCGTCGGTCGGGTGTTTGCGGCGCGACGCGGTGAGCGTCGCAAAGTAATTGAAGAAGTCGGCGAGCACACCGAGCATGTCCTCGGGAGTCTTACCCCGCTGGAACTCCTCGTCGTCGCCGCCGAACATCTCCTGCGTGAGCATGTGCATCCGCGGAAAGTCCTCCTCGGGCAATCCGAGCAGCGACATGATCACGTACAGCGGGAAGTTGACCGCGATTTCGGTGACGAAATCGCATTCGGGCCCGACCTCGCGCAGCTTGTCGACGTAACGTTTGGCCAATTCGTCGACCCGGACCTTGAGATCGCGCATTGCCTTGGGGCGGAACCAATCCGCGCCGATTGCACGAACCTTGCGATGATGAGGGTCATCCATGTGGATCAGGGTGCGAAGCCCGATGCCCGCGTCGAGTTGCGCCTTGAGTACATCGTCGGCCTCGGCGGTGGCCAGCAATGGCCGTGGCTCGGACAGGAACAGGTTGTTGGCCCGCTCGATGGCCATGATGTCGGCGTGTTTGGTGATCGCCCAGAACGGCCGGTACGGCGGGTTGTCAACCCACGCGACGGGGTTGTTCGCCCGCAGATGGGTCAGCGCCGCGTGCAGTCGTGCGTCGTCGGCATAAGCCTTCGGATCGGCCAGGACCTTCACGGCGTCATCCATCGTCGGCGTGCTCATACGTGCTCCTTCACTGCGGGCTGCGACAAACTTGACGGGTGTCAAGTTCGGATTGTATGTGACGAGCGCCACGCGTGGGAAGGGGCGGGTGGATCGCCTGCGGTTAGGCTCGGACCTCGTGCTGTCTGCATCGGTTCGCATCCCGGCTCGCGCAGCGGTGGCGGTGCTCGCGGCGGTGGTCTTGCTGGCGGGATGTGGGCGCGGCGAGACGGCTGTGCCCGACGATCCCGCGGTGGTGCAGACCCCTGCAGGCGCAGTGCGCGGTACCGTCGCCGCCGACCATCGCCTGTTCTCCGGAATTCCTTACGCCGCACCGCCGGTCGGGCCATTGCGATGGCAGCCACCCGCGCCGGCGCCCACCTGGACCGGGCTTCGCGACGCCACACGCCCGGGTCCACGGTGCATTCAGGACACAAGCACCGATCTCGACCGTCGTCCCACGAGCGAAGACTGTTTGAGCCTCAACGTGTGGACGCCGCCGCCGTCGAATGAACTGCGGCCGGTGGTGGTGTGGATTCACGGCGGCGCCTTCCTCAATGGCAGCGGCGATATCTACAACGCCCGACGGCTGACCAGCCGTGGCGGCATCGTCGTCGTGACCATCAATTACCGGCTGGGCGCGCTGGGTTTCCTGGCGCATCCCGCATTAGGCGCGCCAGGCGAAATCGGTAACTACGGGCTGGCCGACCAACAAGCGGCGCTGCGCTGGGTGCGCGACAGCATCGCCAGTTTCGGAGGCGATCCTGACAAGGTCACCATCGCCGGTGAATCGGCGGGCGGCATGTCCGTGTGCGACCACCTCGTCGCGCCGGAGTCGGCCGGTTTGTTCCGGGCCGCGATCATCCAGAGCGGTCCATGTGAGTCCCAGTACGACTTGCCGACCGCGGAGAAGGTCAGCGCGGAGTACGCCGCCGAGACGGGGTGTGGCGATCCGGCAGCTGCGGCGCAATGCCTGCGCGCCCTGCCTTCCGAAAAACTGCACATGGGTTTGTTCTACGACAATCTCGGCAGCGAACAATTGAGCGGCCCGGTGACCGGGACAGCGACACTTCCGGTGGATCCCGTTACCGGCGTCGCCGAGGGGCGTGCGGCGCGAGTCCCGGTGTTGATCGGCAGCACGGGCGATGAGTTCACGTTGTTCGCGGCGCTGCGGTATCTGCACGGCCGCCCGATGGATGCCGCCCACTATCCGGAACTGCTCGCCGAAGCCTTCGGCGCGGATGCGGATGCCGTCGCGCAGCAATACCCCCCGGATCGCTTCGGCGGCAACGTGCCGTTGGCGTACTCGGCGGCGGTTACCGACGGAGACTTCGCATGTGTGGCCGACCGACTGGCCGACGCACTCACCAAGGCCGAACCCGTGTATGCCTACGAGTTCAACGATCGTGGTGCGCCGGCGCCGGAGTCGTTGCGCGAGGCGCCATTTCCAGTCGGTGCAAGCCATTCGTTGGAGCTACGCTATCTGTTCGACGTCGGCGGCGCGGCCCCGCTCAGCCCTGCCCAACAGCGGCTTGCCGACCAGATGATCGACTACTGGAGTCAATTCGTCAGCACGGGCACACCGGATGCCAACTGGCCGGCGCTTCGCGGCGGTGACGCTGGCGAGCGAATGTCGCTGCAGCCGGACGGCAACCACGTCATCACCACGTTCGAACAAACCCATCAGTGCCCGTTCTGGGCGAGCTTGAAGGGCTAGAACCGATGCCCACTCCGGATTCCAACGCGTACGCCCAAGATTGGGTTCGAGCATGGAACGCCCATGACATCGAGGCCGTGCTGCGCCATTTCCGCGACGACGTCGTGTTCACCTCGCCAGTGGCGGCGCGGGTGCTGCCCGAGACCGGGGGCGTGGTTCGCGGTAAGCGCGCGCTGCGCGAGTACTGGGAGACGGCGTTGAAGACGTTGCCGGACTTGCGCTTCGACATTGTCGGCGTGTACCGCGGCGAATCGGTCCTGGTGATCAACTACCGCAATGAGCGCGGCGGGCTGGTCAACGAGGTGCTGGTCTTCGACGGCGACGGCCTGGTGCGCGAAGGCCACGGCACGTATCTGGAGGGATAGCGCGCGGCGCTATGACGGCGTGACCCAGCACGTGATGTCGGCGTGCACGACTTCGGTTCCGGACTTGTCCACGACGCTGACCGGCACAACAACTTCCATGCCCTCGGTGATCGACGTGAAGTCGGGCGGCTCGAGCCGGGCTCGCACCCGCAGTGACGTCGTCGCCTTCTCGAGATACTGGACATTCATCGCCTTGGGAATCCAGCGATGGCTGGTGGGCACCGTCGCCTCCATGAGCATGCCCATCGCCATCTCGGCGGCGTTGCACGACGCGATCGCGTGCACCGTGTGCAGGTGGTTGTAGATGAAGAACCACTTGGGCACCGTCACCTCGGCCAGGCCCGGCTCCATTCGCACCACGTGTGGCACGATCGTCGCGAAATAGGGCACCCGCGCCATCGCCGCGACCGAGAACAGGCGGGTGCCGCCGGGGCGCTCGGCGAGGCGTTTCCACATCCGATATGTGGTGGTCGGGGCTGCCATGCGGGCCTACCTTACTCTGAAGTAAGAACAGCGCGGGTTTCCCTTCGCCAGAGATTTGGAGGAGCCCCCCGGTTTAAGGCATACTGTTCGGGTTGTCTTGAGCCGGGTTTACGCCTGGCCGGGGCATCCGACCAGCGTCCAAACGGGCGCATCCGGTCCCCATCTCGAGCGCGACGATTTTTGCCGCGGCCGAGTGCGCGTACGGGCGACACACCCGACCGCGGGGACCGGTGGACCACAGACAGATGAACAGCGGCGGCATACCAGCGCGAACGTGCGCCGGGACCCAAGCAAGAGTGAGGTAGGAGAAGCGTGGCGGGACAGAAGATCCGCATCAGGCTCAAGGCCTACGACCACGAGGCGATTGACGCCTCGGCGCGCAAGATCGTGGAAACGGTCACCAGAACCGGCGCCAGCGTGGTTGGGCCCGTGCCGCTGCCGACCGAAAAGAACGTGTACTGCGTCATCCGGTCCCCGCATAAGTACAAGGACTCGCGGGAGCACTTCGAGATGCGCACCCACAAGCGGCTGATCGACATCCTCGACCCGACGCCGAAGACCGTTGACGCCCTGATGCGCATCGATCTGCCGGCAAGCGTCGACGTCAACATCCAGTAGGAGATCCAGAACAGATGGCAAGAAAAGGCATCCTGGGCACCAAGCTGGGCATGACGCAGGTGTTCGACGAGAACAACCGGGTCGTGCCGGTGACGGTCGTGAAGGCCGGCCCCAATGTCGTGACGAAGATCCGCACGCCCGAGCGCGACGGCTATAGCGCCGTGCAGCTGGCGTACGGCGAGATCAGCCCACGCAAGGTCAACAAGCCCTTGACCGGTCAGTACGCGGCAGCCGGCGTCAACCCGCGCCGTCACATTGCCGAGCTGCGGCTCGACGACGAGTCCGCCACCGCGGAGTACGAGGTCGGCCAGGAGCTGACCGCCGAGATCTTCGCCGACGGCAACTACGTCGACGTCACCGGCACCAGCAAGGGCAAGGGCTTCGCGGGCACGATGAAGCGGCACGGCTTCAAAGGCCAGGGCGCCAGCCACGGCGCTCAGGCGGTGCACCGTCGTCCCGGTTCCATCGGTGGCTGCGCCACCCCGGGCCGGGTGTTCAAGGGCACCCGCATGTCGGGCCGGATGGGCAATGACCGCGTGACGACCCAGAACCTGGTGGTGCACAAGGTCGATGCCGACAATGGCGTGCTGCTGATCAAGGGCGCCATCCCCGGACGCAACGGTGGATTGGTAATGGTCCGCAGCGCAATCAAGCGAGGCGAGAAGTAATGGCTGCCAAAGACTCGAAGATCTTAGAGATCCCAGTACACACGCCCGGCGGTAAGAAGGATGGCTCCGTCGAGCTGCCCGCCGAGTTGTTCGACGTCGAGCCGAACATCGCGCTGATGCATCAGGTTGTTGAGGCACAGCGCGCCGCGGGCCGCCAAGGCACGCACTCGACGAAGACTCGCGGTGAGGTTCGCGGCGGCGGCAAGAAGCCGTACCGCCAGAAGGGCACCGGTCGCGCCCGTCAGGGTTCGACGCGCGCTCCGCAGTTCACCGGCGGTGGCGTCGTGCACGGCCCGAAGCCGCGCGACTACAGCCAGCGCACGCCCAAGAAGATGATCGCCGCCGCGCTGCGCGGGGCACTGTCGGACCGGGCGCGCAACGGCCGCATCCACGCGGTCACCGAGCTTGTCGAGGGTCAGACCCCGTCGACCAAGAGCGCCAAGACGTTCCTGGCGACGCTGACCGAGCGCAAGCAGGTGCTGATCGTGGTCGGTCGCACTGACGACACGAGCACCAAGAGCGTGCGCAATCTGCCTGGTGTGCATGTGCTTTCGCCTGATCAGCTCAACACGTACGACGTGCTGAAGGCCGACGACGTGGTGTTCAGCGTCGAGGCGCTGGATGCGTACATCAGCGCGAACACCAACACGGCTGAGGAGGTTTCGGCCTGATGGCAACAGTGACTGACCCCCGCGACATCATCTTGTCCCCGGTCATCTCGGAGAAGTCCTACGGGCTGATCGAGGACAACGTGTACACGTTCGTCGTGCACCCCAACTCGAACAAGACACAGATCAAGATCGCTATCGAGAAGATCTTCAAGGTGAAGGTCGACTCGGTGAACACCCTGAATCGGCAGGGCAAGCGTAAGCGCACCCGCGCCGGTTACGGCCAGCGCAAGAGCACCAAGCGCGCGATCGTCACGCTGGCCCCGGGCAGCAAGCCGATCGACCTGTTCGGAGCACCGGCATGATCTTTTTCAAGCCGGCAGAAGCCTAGAGAGACCTAGAGAATCATGGGAATTCGCAAGTACAAGCCGACGACCCCGGGTCGCCGCGGTGCCAGCGTCTCCGATTTCGGGGAGATCACTCGCGACCATCCGGAGAAGTCGCTGGTTCGCCCGCTGCACGGCAAGGGTGGACGCAACGCGCACGGTCGGATCACCACCCGGCACAAGGGTGGCGGCCACAAGCGCGCCTACCGCGTGATCGACTTCCGTCGCAACGACAAGGACGGCGTCAACGCCAAGGTCGCGCACATCGAGTACGACCCGAACCGCACCGCCAACATCGCGCTGCTTCATTTCCTCGACGGCGAGAAGCGCTACATCATTGCGCCGCAGGGACTTTCGCAGGGCGACATCGTGGAGTCGGGCGCCAATGCCGACATCAAGCCGGGCAATAACCTGCCGCTGCGCAACATCCCGGCGGGCACCGTGATCCACGCCGTCGAGCTGCGGCCAGGCGGCGGCGCCAAGCTGGCGCGGTCGGCAGGCTCGAGCATCCAGCTGCTTGGCAAGGAGGGCACCTACGCCTCCCTGCGCATGCCGTCCGGTGAAATCCGCCGCGTCGACGTGCGCTGCCGCGCCACCGTCGGCGAGGTCGGCAACGCCGAGCAAGCCAACATCAACTGGGGCAAGGCCGGTCGTATGCGGTGGAAGGGCAAGCGCCCCACCGTCCGTGGTGTCGTGATGAACCCGGTCGACCACCCGCACGGCGGCGGCGAGGGCAAGACCTCCGGCGGCCGTCACCCGGTCAGCCCGTGGGGTAAGCCCGAGGGCCGTACCCGCAAGGCACACAAGCCAAGCGACAAGCTCATCGTCCGACGCCGGCGCACCGGCAAGAAGCACCACCGGTAGGAGTAGCCGATGCCACGCAGCCTGAAGAAGGGTCCGTTCGTCGACGACCATCTGCTCAAGAAGGTCGACGTACAGAACGAGAAGAACACCAAGCAGGTCATCAAGACCTGGTCGCGTCGGTCGACCATCATCCCCGACTTCATCGGGCATACCTTTGCGGTGCACGACGGCCGCAAGCATGTCCCGGTGTTCGTCACCGAGGCGATGGTCGGGCACAAGCTCGGCGAGTTCGCACCGACCCGCACGTTCAAGGGTCACATCAAGGACGACCGGAAGGCTAAGCGGCGATGAGCGCTTGCGCGAAGAGCAGAGGGAACAGCTAATGACTTCCGTTGAACAAAATCCGACCGCGGTTGCCAAGGCACGCTTCGTGCGTGTCTCGGCGTCCAAGGCGCGCCGGGTCATTGACCTGGTTCGTGGCAAGTCGGTGTCCGACGCGCTGGACATTCTGCGGTGGGCGCCGCAGGCGGCCAGCGAGCCGGTCGCCAAGGTGATCGCCAGCGCCGCGGCCAACGCGCAGAACAACGACGGTCTGGACCCGTCCACTCTCGTGGTGGCCACCATCCACGCCGACGAGGGCCCGACCGCCAAGCGCATCCGGCCGCGTGCCCAGGGGCGCGCGTTCCGAATCCGCAAGCGCACCAGCCACATCACGGTGATCGTGGAGAGCCGACCCTCGCGTGAGGATCGCGCCTCGGCGCAGTCGGCACGCTCGCGTCGCGCGCAGGGCAGCAAGGCGGCGGCCGCGAAGAAGGCGCCGGCAACGAAGGCAACTGCAGAATCCACGGCACCGAAGAAGGCGACCGCCGAGAAAGCAGCCGCGAAGAAGGCTTCCGGAGCCGCCCCGGCGGCGACATCAGGCACTGCCAAGAAGGCGGCGGCCAAGAAGACTGAAGCTTCTGACGAAGCGAAGGAGGGCTCGGAGTAGTGGGCCAGAAAATCAATCCCCACGGCTTCCGGCTCGGTATCACCACCGACTGGAAGTCCCGGTGGTATGCCGACAAGCAGTACAAGGATTACGTCAAGGAAGACGTGGCGATCCGTCGGCTGCTTGCCACCGGTCTGGAGCGCGCCGGCATCGCCGACGTGGAGATCGAGCGCACCCGTGACCGGGTTCGCGTTGACATCCACACTGCGCGTCCCGGCATTGTCATCGGGCGTCGTGGCACCGAGGCCGACCGCATCCGCGCCGACCTGGAGAAGCTGACCAAGAAGCAGGTGCAGCTGAACATCCTCGAGGTCAAGAACCCCGAGTCGGTGGCGCAGCTGGTGGCTCAGGGTGTGGCGGAACAGCTTTCGAATCGTGTGGCGTTCCGTCGCGCGATGCGCAAGGCCATTCAGTCCGCGATGCGCCAGCCCAACGTCAAGGGCATCCGCGTGCAGTGCTCGGGTCGCCTCGGCGGCGCCGAGATGAGCCGCTCGGAGTTCTACCGCGAGGGCCGGGTGCCGCTGCACACACTGCGTGCCGACATCGATTACGGCCTGTACGAGGCCAAGACCACCTTCGGCCGCATCGGCGTGAAGGTATGGATTTACAAGGGCGACATCGTCGGTGGCAAGCGTGAGGCGACCGCGACGGTTCCGTCCGGTGCCGATCGTCCGCGCCGCGAGCGTCCGTCGGGCACCCGCCCGCGCCGTAGCGGCGCATCGGGTACCACGGCGACGAGCACCGACGCCGGCCGCGCCGCTTCTGGAGCCGAGGAGGCACCGGCAGTCGCCGAGGCCACCGCCGGCACCGAGGCCGCTGCCGGGGCTGCGACGGAAACGCCTACGGAGAACACGGAGAGCTGAGTCATGTTGATTCCCCGCAAGGTCAAGCACCGCAAGCAGCACCACCCGCGGCAGCGCGGCATCGCCAGTGGTGGCACTTCGGTGAGCTTCGGTGATTACGGCATCCAGGCGCTGGAGCATGCCTACATCACCAACCGGCAGATCGAGTCCGCTCGTATCGCCATCAACCGGCACATCAAACGTGGCGGCAAGGTGTGGATCAACATCTTCCCCGACCGCCCGCTGACCAAGAAGCCGGCCGAAACCCGCATGGGCTCCGGCAAGGGCTCGCCGGAGTGGTGGGTGGCCAACGTCAAACCAGGCCGCGTGCTCTTCGAACTGAGCTACCCCGACGAAGCGATCGCCCGGGCCGCACTGACCCGTGCAATCCACAAGCTGCCGATCAAGGCACGCATCGTGACCCGAGAGGAGCACTTCTGATGGCAGTGGGAGTGTCGACGGGCGAACTGCGCGAACTGACCGACGACGAGTTGAAGGACAAGCTGCGCGAGTCCAAGGAAGAGCTGTTCAACCTGCGCTTCCAGATGGCGACCGGCCAGCTCACCAACAACCGTCGGCTTCGCCTGGTGCGTCAAGAAATTGCGCGGGTCTACACAGTCCTGCGCGAACGTGAGTTGGGTCTGGCTTCCGGACCCGCCGGTGAGGAATCGTAATGGCAGACAAGGCAACAACTAAGACCGAAAAGGGTCCGAAGCACACCCCGCGTACCGAGAAGCCGCGCGGTCGGCGCAAGACCCGCATCGGCTATGTGGTGAGCGACAAGATGCAGAAGACCATCGTGGTCGAGCTCGAGGACCGCGTAAAGCACCCGCTCTACGGCAAGATCATCCGGACCACCACCAAGGTCAAGGCGCACGACGAGGACGGCATTGCCGGTGTCGGCGACCGGGTTTCGCTGATGGAGACCCGTCCGCTGTCAGCTACCAAGCGCTGGCGGCTCGTCGAGATTCTCGAGAAGGCCAAGTAACACCGCGTAGCACAACGACGTAACAGCCCCCGCACGCCATGCGTGACGGGGGCTGTTTTTATGCGCGATGCCGGGCGTCTTGCGTTCTCCCGAGTCGGCCGGTGGCGTCCTCGATACCGTGCACGCCGCGGCGCCCGTCGTCAGACTTTCCGGGCAGTTCTTCCAAAGCGTATTTGCGGACGAAAAGATTGGAGAATAATCTGCGCGGTGAATACGGGGTGGGACCGGTGTATTCGTGTGTTTGCGGGGGGTACCGCGGCGGCGGTGTTTGCCGTCCTGCTTGGTGCGCCGCCGGCTTGGCCGGAACCCGGCGATGGCGGCATGCTGGCCGATGCGCCGACGCTCAGCCTGACCGACGTAGGGTCGGAACCCACGATGGCATTCTACGGCGCCACCGGGGTCACATCGCTGACTGTGCCCGTTCCATTAGGCCTGTTACCTGCGGCTTTGGATGTGGTGGTGGAACCTCCGGTGAACTTGAGTACCGGTACGTTGACCGTCACGCAGGACGACCGAACTCTCGCGCGAGTGGTCCTGCCCGCCTCTGATCGCGTGCCGCTGTCCATTCCGCTGACCGGTGTGAGGGTCACCGATAATGCGGTGACGTTGACTTTGCGCAGCTATTTGGTTCCGCTCGAGAATTACTGTTTGGACCCGTCGAATCCACTTCGACTTACTGAGGCGTCAATTCGCTACGAAGGGGTGGAGGCACCGCCGAGGACCGTGGCGGATTTCCTGCCGCCAGTCTTGCGAAAGCTCACCTTGTTTGTGCCGCGTTCGCCGTCACGGGCGGAATCCGATGCGGCGATACGGCTGGCCACAGCGGTCGTGGCGCATTATGGCAAGCAGAACACTGCGGTGGCGGTCGCCGCGCTCGACGAGGGACAGACTGCACCCGGTCCGTCATTGCCGCTGGAACGCAACGTCGTGATCCGCGAGCAGCCTGACAGTGGCGTGGCGTTGCAGGGTGACACGGCAGTCCCGTCACTGCTGATCAGTGGGCCGCCCAACGACCTGACGAATCAGACGCGCGCGATGTGGGGTGACTTCGGAAGGCTCGCGCTGAGTTCGAAAGCCGTTGTGGGACCTCTGCGGTCGAGCCCGCAGCTGCCCCCCGACGTGACGACGTTGCGACAACTCGGTCAACCAGGAGTCAATGCGACGGCACTGGCTCCGCAGGTGTCGATCGCGTTGGATCAGACCCGCCTTGGGCGGCCTGCGCACAATGTCCGGGTCCATCTGCGGGGCTCCTACACGCCGCTGCCGTCGTCGGTCGGCGGCCAGTTGGTGGCCATGATCGGGGGCGAAACCATCGCGCGCTGGCCGACCGACAACACCGGGATCATCGACTACTGGGTCGACGTCCCCGACCGGCTGTTGCAGCGATACACCAACCTGGGCGTCGCGATCAACATCAGCGGCAACACCGGACGCTGCGGCGAGTTCCAGCCCATCACGCTGACCATCGACGGCGACAGCCCGGTCGAGAGCAAGCTCGCCAAACCGCCTCTGCCCGGCGGATTTCAGGCTCTGCCGCAGGCCCTGATGCCGAGGGTGGAGATCGGAATCGGCGAGTCGTTCGACGACACCCTGCGGGCAGTGATGGTCCTCGTCGGCCTGCAGCGGCTGAGCGCACTGCCCATCGACACGGTGGTGAAGTCGCTAGAAGAGGCGATCACCTCACCCAACCCCGCGGTGCTCGTGGACGCCGACGGCTGGACCGACGACCGGATCACCCTGCCGGTCAACGGCAATTCAGCCGGGCACATAGTCGTCGAGGACATCGACGGAACCAGTGAACCGGGTGAGCTGACGCTGGATCCCACACTGCGCTTCGGCTCATTGCAGACCCTGTACGACGGAAAGCGCACGCTGCTGATCGCCACCTCCAACAACGCACCGCAACAGCTGGATGTGCTTCTGAGCTGGCTGGATTCGAATGTCGAACGCTGGTCACGGTTGACAGGCAACGCGCTCATCGCGGTGCCGGACCGCAACCCCGTGCTGGTGGCAACGGCGAACGAAGACCCGCCGACAAGCTCGACTTCGAGCCGTCCAGCGCTGCTGTGGTGGGCAATCGGGCCTGGCGTCGCCGCGGTGGTCGCCATGGCGGCCTGGCTGATCCTCTTGCGCGGCAGGCGGTCTCGGGGTCGGCCATGACGGCTCCCCCCGAAACCAGCGGTTCCGCGTCGGCCCTGTCGCGGTATTACGGCTTGCACCCCTCCTATCGGCTGGCCGTGCGGTGGTTGCTGATTTCCATATTGACCGCGCTCGCCTTCTGGCGAAGCTTTTACAGCATCGGGGTGACGGCAAACGAGCAGAGCCTCGGCGGCTACGTGTGGACGGTCCCTACCGTCGCCATCCTGGTGGCGGTCGGCGTTGCCCGACGCCACCGCACCGAGCTGCCGATTCACGATCGGCAGACCGACATCATCGTCGGGACGATGGGCTTGGTGCTGGCGCTGCTGATCCAGGCCGTGCTCCTGCCGCGATATGCGTTGTACTTCCACCTGCTTCGGCTTGATCTGCTGGCGATGTGGGTGTTCGTGCTCAGCTGCAGCATCGTGCTTTTCGGGCTTCGCCCGGTCAGCCGATTCGCCTGGGTTTGGGCCATGATGGTGATGGTCTTCGCGCTGCCCTACTACCTGTTCGTGATATTCCTCGGCGGCGGCAAGTTCGCCGCAGGCGCGGCCAACCTGATCATCGCGGCCGTCGGAACCGGTATCGCCGTTGGGCGCACAACGCGTCGAGGCGTGTTGGGATCGCTGGGCGCGTGGATCGTCGGTTTCACCGTGCTGACCGCGATCGCCGTGTTGTTCCCCAATGCGCCGCTGGTGGTATATCAGGAGGTTCCGGCGGTGACGGCCGTCTGCGTAGTGGGCGTCGTGATGTACTTCCGGGCCCGCCGGGGACTGCCGAAGCGCGTGCTGGACCGCAAGGTTGAGCCGCTGGCGGCCAAACAAGTCGGGGCGGGCGTACCGCTGGTCGTCGCGGTTGCCGTCGCCTTGGCGTTCGTCCGATTGCCCACGGATGTCAGTACAGCGCCGGTCGATCGGGCGAGCCCGTACCACCTGTCCGCCGGCCAAGCGCTCGCCACACCGCCGGGCTGGGCGACGGTGCGAACGCAGGACTACGGCGATACGAAGCGCCTGTACGGCGAAGGTTCTGTGCTGGTCCGGCAATGGATGACGGCGTTGACCGGTGACCCCCGCTTCGACAAGTTCGCCCGCCCGAGAATTGTGGTGGTGGACAGTCTGGTGAGTCGTCGCCCCTTCTCGTTCGGTGTCTATCCCGGTCGGGTGTTGTACGGATTGACCGCCGCCCGGTTCAGCGCGCTCAGATCCGTCGACCTGGGTATGGGTGTGACGGGGCAGATCGTTTCGGTGGTCGATGACGACCTGTTGGTGACCTGGGATGCCGTGGAGTTCGCTTGGGGGAATCGCCAACTCGCACAGCGTGTCTCCATCTTCGCCGTCGACAATCACGATCAGGATGCTCCGTTTCCTGAGCCGTCGGGCGACATGGTATCGACGCTGCGGACACTGATCACTTTGTTGTTCCGTGGCAACGCGGTTTTCGATGCCCGCACGGCGTCATTCAAGGACGCCGAGTTGCTCACGGAATTCGGTCGAGAGCTGGTGGCCGCGCAGTTCCCGCCCTCAGGGGCGGGCGGATGAGCACCGGAACCGAAAGGACCTCGCCCGCCTCGATCACCGACGAGGAGCGCGATTACGCGCTGCGACGAGCGATCGACGGTCTGCGCGAGGACGATCCGGTGGCCTCGGCGTCGACCGCCGTCACCGCCTGGCAGCGATGGGTGCTCTGGTCGCTGTTGGTCACCGTCATCGGGTTGGCGATCTGGCGGCCCGAGGGCACCGCCGTCGCGTTGGTCGGCCTGTGCACTCTGGGTTACCTGCTCACCATGTTCGACAGGTTGTTGATCTTCCGCGACGGTCTGGCGACGCGGCCCGTGGTCGTCACCGACGAACAAGCCCGGGCGATACCCGACGCCGATCTACCGCTGTACACGATTCTCGTTCCCGCCTACGACGAACCCGAAGTCGTGGGTGACCTCATCGGAGCGATGGCAGCGCTGGAGTATCCGCCCGACAAACTCCAGGTGCTACTGCTGCTCGAAGCCGACGACGATGTGACCATCGCCGCAGCCAAAGGGTCCGCCGAATCCGACGCCATCAGCATCGTGCTGGTGCCACCTGCCGAGCCGCGAACGAAACCGAAAGCCTGTAACTACGGCCTGTACTTCGCCACCGGTCAGATCGTCACGATCTACGACGCCGAGGATCTACCAGAACCGTTGCAGTTGCGCAGAGTGGTGGCGGCCTTTCATCGCCTGCCCCCCAATATCGCTTGTGTGCAAGCAAAATTGGAATACCACAACGGACACCAGAACTTGCTCACGGCATGGTTCACCGCCGAGTACCGGCTGTGGTTCGGTTACCTGTTGCCGGGCATGACGCGAACATCATCGCCGATTCCATTGGGCGGCACGTCGAATCACCTTCGCCGCGAAGTTCTCGACGAGATCGGTGCGTGGGATCCGTTCAATGTCACCGAGGACGCCGACCTCGGCTTGCGCATCGCTGCGAGCGGATACCACACGGCCGTCGTCGATTCCAGAACTCTCGAAGAGGCCAACAGCGACGCGATCAACTGGATCCGGCAGCGATCCCGTTGGTACAAGGGCTACCTGCAGACGTGGCTGGTGCAGATCCGCCGACCCGTGCGCCTCCTGCGCACCATCGGTTGGCGCAGCTTCGTTCGCTTCAACCTCGTCATGTGCGGCACCCCTGTCATCGCAGTGCTCAACCTGGCGTTCTGGTTGATCACCCTGCTCTGGTTCCTCGGCCAGCCGGCCGCAGTTGAGGCCGTATTCCCTTGGTACATATACTTTCCCGCGCTGATCGCGCTGGTCCTGGGCAATGCCGCGACGCTCTACATGAACCTGATCACGTTGCGCGAAGACGACCGCGCCGATCTGCTGGTGGCCGCACTGACCGTGCCGGTGTTCTGGTTGATGATGAGTGTGGCCGCCGCCAAGGGCTGCTACCAGCTCATCCGCAATCCGTCTTACTGGGAGAAGACGGCTCATGGGTTGACGTCGCGGCCCGACGCCAGCGACGCCGAGCCGGCCGGATAGCCATGACGACGCGCCGATGGTCGGACCGCAAGCTGAAGGTCACGGTCTTCTCCACGTCACTGGTGGTGTACCTCGCGGTCGGCTACTGGCTGCAGGTGCAGCAGGGATTCATTCTCGGCGACGCCCTTTCACGGGTGTCGGCAGCCCAAGGCGCCCTGTTCAGCCGCGACCCGCATCTGGCAGCCATCGGGTTCGTCTTCACCCCGTTGACCGCGATGCTTCAGCTACCGGCGATCGCCGTGAGCCCGCTGTGGCCCGAGATGACTGAACGCGCATTCTCGGGAACCATCATGTCTGGGGCATTCATGGCCGGCGGTGTAGTCCAGATCCTCGGCATGGGCACTGATCGGGGGCTACCGCGTCCATACGTCTTGACGATCGCCGCATTGTTCGCGCTGAACCCGATGATTGTGTTCTACGGCGCCAACGGTATGAGCGAGGCGCCGTTCATCTTCTTCATGTCATGGGCGGTCCGCAGACTCATCATGTGGATGGTCGACGACGACGTGCACCATCTGATCACCGCAGGCGGCATCGCGATGGGCCTGGCTTACCTGACCCGCTACGACGCGGTGGCCTGCATCGCCGCGGCGGGCCTGCTGGTGGCCGGGACCACGTACGTCAGGGCCAGGCCGCCGCCTCGCATCCGCCGGGCGCTGCTGGACCTGATCATGGTCAGCGGCCCCGGGTTTGGGGCATTCGTCGGCTGGGCGGGTGTCAGTTGGCTGATCACCGGTGAAGCGTTCGCACAATTCACCTCGCAGTACGGCAACACCGCGATCCTCGATCAGTCTGGCCAGGGCACAACGGATTTCGCCGGCGGAGTCCTCTTCGCCGCGGTGTGCATCACGCTGCTCGCGCCGACGCTGCTGCCCATTGCCGTCTGGGGCACCGTCCGCCGCTGGTCGCAGCGGAACTGGCAAGTACTACTTGTGCCGTTGGCGATATACGGTGCGGCGCTGGCTTTTCAGGCCTTCAGCTATGCGACGGGGTCGACCTTTCCCTTTCTGCGGTTCTACATCATCGCCATTCCGCTCAGCGCGTGCCTGGCCATGCTTGCCGTGCCGGACGGACAGCTTGTTCCGGCCAAACGCCGGGGCAGGTATGCACCGCCGCAGGTCGAATCGCCGGGCAGGGTCCGCAGGCCGTTGGTGGCCTATCTCCCTGTCGCGGCCGCCTTTGCGCTCGCCGTCCCGATCACTGCGTGGGGGATGGGTCAGCCCAAGTACGCACCGCAGGAGTATGCGCTGGGCGCGGTGCTGGCGCCGGATCCCAACAGCGTGAGCGAGCGCAAGGCCCTCGAACACCGCATCGCGGCCAGCTTCTCCACGGAACGGGAGATCGCCGACTACTTGGAGAAGCTGAACCTGCCGAAAAGCTCGGTGATCACCGACACCGTATACGGCTTCGCCATCATCGCAGCGTCGCAGCATCCCAAAACCTTTGTGGTGCCATCTGATCCGGACTTCACCACCTTGCTCAACGCGCCGGCCGACAACGGCGTCGAATATCTACTGGCGGTACCTCCGACGGGCCGAGGGCGCTCCGATGCGCTGAACCTGCGCTATCCCACGTTGTACGAGTCGGGTGCCGACGTCGCCACGCTTGAAATGGAGATCCCCAATAACGGTGACAGCCAGCCGAATTGGCGACTGTACCGGGTGAACGAACCGGCACCGGAAAGCTAGGCGATCTTGTCGGCGACGCCGTCGAGCAGAAGGCTCAATCCGGAGTGGAAAGCGGCAAGGGGGCCCTCGTCGGCCTGGTCGAACACCCCTGCATCCAATGCCGTCGCCAGCGCGGGGAACCGGTCGGGGTCCAGCAGCCGGCGAAGCAGAGCTGGATATTCGGGGCCGCCGACGTGGCCCACAGCCTCGATGTCCAGCGCCGCCGCACCGCGCACGAAGTGCAACACGGCCATGACGGCGGCCAGCTTGTCACCCTCGGAAAGACCGGTGCGGCCCAATGTGCGCAGCCCGGCGTCCAGCCAGGCCAACTGCCCGGGATCCGCCGGTGGGCCTGCCGACGCGGCGTGCAGAATCCACGGATGCCGGTGATACACCTTCCATAGCCCGGCGGCCCAATTGGCAAGGGCGTCACGCCAACTCGCGCGACTCGCGGGAGCCGGCGGTGGGGGCCCTGGGCCCGCGGAGAGCATGAACGTCATCAGCTCGTCTTTGTTTGCCACATGCCGGTATAGAGACATGGTGCCGCAGCCCAGCCGCTTGGCAAGGCGGGCCATCGACAGCGCGCCGAGACCGTCGGCGTCGGCCAGCTCGATGGCGGCCGCGACGATGCGCTCGCGGCTCAGCCCACGTGAACCTCGAGGCGCCGCAGTGTCGCGCCACAGCACGTCCAGCACGCGCGGCAGCGGCTCCTCACCTGGGGTCATCACGGCCAGCGTAAACCATTTCCGCGACGGTTGCGTATGCCGTACGCTGATGCGTATGACATACGCATCAGCTGGGTCCCGCAGAAGATGGCTGGCACCAGCGCTGGCGGTGATCGTGGTGGTGTTCCTGGCGGTGTCACTGCCGCCGTACTTCACCGGCGGCACGCGTGTGCCCGCGACGTTTGCGCTGCACTATCCGCTGCTCGTCGCCCACGTGATGTTCGGCGGCGTGGCGATGGTGGCTGCGGTGGCCCAGATCTGGCCGCGGTTGCGAACCCGCCACCCGGTGCTGCACCGCCGGGTCGGTCGGGTCTATGTCGGCGCCGCGATCCCGGCCGCACTGTGTGCAATGGTGATCGGTGCCGCGACGCCGTTCGGGCCAATCCTGGCGGTGAGCAATGTGTTCCTGGCGGCGCTGTGGTTGTGGTTCACGATCAACGGCTACCTCGCCGCACGGCAGCGCCGCTTCGCCGAGCACCGTCGCCACATGGTCTTCAGCGCCACGCTGGCGTTGTCGATCATCACCAATCGCCTCTGGACGCCGATTCTCTTCATCGCGATGCACCCCTTGCAGGACAGCGTCTTTGGCGGAAATGAGGAGCACTTCCTGTGGTTTGCCGCCGGCCTCGGCGCTTGGCTGGGTTGGACGATTCCGTTCCTGGCCGTGCGACGGTGGTTGTACAGGAAACAAGTAATGGCGCCATCGTCAATTTCCCAGCTAACCGGCCCCCGACCGGGGTAATGTCCGGGCGGTCGCCGACAAGCGGGCGATCCACTAACCGGGACGAGGCGGGCCATGGCAACGGAATTCAACGGCAAGATCGAGCTGGACATTCGGGATTCCGAGCCGGACTGGGGACCGTACGCCGCCCCCACGGCTGCCAAAGATGCGCCCAACGTTCTGTACATCGTCTGGGACGACACCGGCATCGCCACCTGGGACTGCTTCGGTGGGTTGGTCGACATGCCGGCCATGAGCCGCATCGCCGAACGTGGCGTGCGGCTTTCGCAGTTCCACACCACCGCGTTGTGCTCGCCCACGCGGGCCTCGCTGCTGACGGGGCGCAATGCCACCACGGTCGGGATGGCCACGATCGAGGAGTTCACCGACGGGTTCCCGAACTGCAACGGGCGGATCCCGCACGACACCGCGCTGCTCTCAGAGGTTCTCGCCGAGCGCGGTTACAACACCTACTGCGTCGGCAAGTGGCACCTCACACCGCTGGAAGAGTCCAATCTTGCCGCCACCAAACGACATTGGCCGTTGTCGCGGGGATTCGAGCGGTTCTACGGCTTCATGGGCGGCGAGACCGATCAGTGGTATCCCGAACTCGTATACGACAACCACCCCGTCGCACCACCGGGGCTGCCGGAGGACGGCTATCACCTGTCGAAGGACCTCGCGGACAAGACAATCGAATTCATCCGCGACGCAAAGGTGATCGCCCCCGACAAGCCGTGGTTCTCCTACCTCTGTCCCGGTGCCGGCCACGCACCGCATCACGTCTTCAAGGAGTGGGCCGACCGCTACACCGGCCGCTTCGACATGGGCTACGAGCGCTACCGCGAAGTCGTGCTGGAGAATCAGAAGAAGCTCGGCATCGTCCCCCCGGACACTGAGCTGTCGCCGATGAACCCCTATTCGGATGTCAAGGGGCCCAACGGCGAACCATGGCCGCCGCAGGACACCGTGCGGCCGTGGGACTCGCTGAGCGACGACGAGAAACGTCTGTTCTGCCGGATGGCCGAGGTCTTCGCCGGATTCCTCAGCTACACCGACGCCCAAATCGGCCGCGTGCTGGACTATTTGGACGAATCGGGCCAGCTGGACAACACCATCATCGTGGTGATCTCCGACAACGGCGCCAGCGGCGAAGGCGGGCCGAACGGCTCGGTGAACGAGGTGAAGTTCTTCAACGGCTACATCGACACGGTTGAGGACGGTCTGCGCTTGATGGACAACCTCGGCGGGCCGGAGACCTACAACCACTATCCGATCGGTTGGGCGATGGCGTTCAACACGCCGTACAAACTGTTCAAGCGCTACGCCTCGCACGAGGGCGGCATTGCCGACACCGCAATCGTTTCCTGGCCCAAAGGCATTGCCGCACATGGGGAAGTGCGGGACAACTATGTCAACGTCTGCGATATCACTCCGACGGTGTGCGACCTGCTCGGCATCACACCGCCTGTGACGGTGAAAGGTGTTCCTCAGAAACCGTTGGACGGGGTGAGTTTCAAAGTGGTCCTTGACAATCCGGGCGCGCCGACGGGCAAGGAGACGCAGTTCTACACCATGTTGGGCACCCGCGGGATCTGGCACAAGGGATGGTTCGCCAACACCGTCCACGCCGCGTCGCCGGCCGGCTGGTCGCATTTCGACACCGACCGTTGGGAGCTGTTCGACATCGCGGCGGACCGCAGCCAGTGCCACGATCTGGCCGCTGAGAATCCCGAACGGCTAGAGGAACTCAAGGCGTTGTGGTTCAGCGAGGCCGACAAGTACAACGGTTTGCCGCTGGCCGACCTGAACATCTTCGAGACGATGACCCGGCCGCGGCCGTATCTATCCGGCGCGCGCGACGCCTATTCGTACTATCCCGGTACCGCCGATGTCGGCGTCGGCGCGGCCGTCGAGATCCAGGGTCGGTCGTTTGCCGTCATCACCGAGGTGACCATCGATACGGCGGGCGCCGAGGGGGTGCTGTTCAAGCACGGCGGCGCGCACGGCGGGCACGTCATGTTCATTCAGGACGGACGGCTGCACTACATCTACAACTTCTTGGGTGAGGAGGAGCAGCGACTGTCCTCGAATGATGCGATTCCACTTGGCAAGCACACATTCGGTGTCGCCTTTGCGCGCAGCGGCACCGTGGAAGGCAGTCACACTCCGGTCGGCGACGCCGCGCTGTTCATCGACGACACCGAGGTGGCGCTGCGCAACGGCATGAAGATCCATCCCGGAACGTTCGGCCTTGCCGGTGCGAGCCTTTCCGTCGGACGCAACACCGGTTCTCCGGTCTCGCGCGCGTACAAGGCGCCGTTCGCGTTCACAGGTGGCACCATCGCACTCGTGAACGTTGACGTCTCGGGCAAGCCCTACGCGGATCTGGAACGAGAATTCGCCCGGGCTTTCGCGAAGGACTGATGAACCGCGCTTGGGCCGGCATCGCGTTCGCCTGCGTATTGGCGGCGTGCGTGCGGACCAGCGACGGTGTGCCCGTTGCCGGTGAGCAGACCGCGACTACCCCGCCGTCGGTTCCGTCGCTGACGACGCAGCCCACTCAAGAGGCAGATCAGTCAGCTCCCGGTGTCGTGCCCACCACGAAGGCCCCGGTCCCGCCCAACTTTGTCGCCTGCTCGCAGCCGATTCAGCCTGCGGTGAGGATGACCGCCGAGGTCGACAACCCGCAGGCGCCGAAGATCACCGTCGGCGTCCCGGATGGCTGGTCGATGGCGGGGGGCTCCGGCGACGTCGGCGGACGGCTGGAGGGGCCGCGCGGGATGTGGGCGACAGTGACGATCGCGCAGACACAATTGGATCCGACGGCGGCGTTCCGCAAACACGCCGACGACCTGATGTCCAGATCGGCCGTCAGCAGCGTCAGCATCATGCCGGGGGAGCTCTGTGGATACAGCGGGCAGAAGCTGATTGGCGCGTGGTCGGATACGCCGCAGAATGCCGTCGAGTTCGAGGACCGCATCGCCCATATCTGGACCAACAGCGGTACCAGCTTTCTGGTCGCGGTACACGTGCAGGCGCCCATGAGCACCGACGGGTTCGACGCCGCCGCGGACCTGCTGACGGAGGATTTCGAGATCGTCCTACCGTGAAGACCATGCTCACCGAGCTCGTCGAGCTGCCCGGCGGATCATTTCGGATGGGCTCGACACAGTTCTATCCCGAAGAAGCGCCGGAACACACGGCGACCGTCGCCCCCCTCGCGGTCGAACGCCATCCGGTGACCAACTCACAGTTCGCCGAGTTCGTCGCCGACACCGGTTACGTCACGGTCGCCGAACAGGAACTCGATCCGGCGCTGTATCCCGGCGCGGCGCCGCAGGATCTGGTGCCCGGCGCGCTGGTGTTCCGTCCTACCCGCGGTCCGGTCGATCTGCGGGACTGGCGGCAGTGGTGGGACTGGGCGCCAGGCGCCTGCTGGCGGCATCCGTTCGGTCCTGACAGCGATATTGAGGACCGGCTGGACCATCCGGTGGTCCAGGTTGCCTATCCCGATGCGGCCGCGTATGCCCGCTGGGCCGGTCGCCGGCTACCCACCGAAGCCGAGTGGGAGTACGCGGCGCGTGGGGGCGCGACCACCATCTATCCCTGGGGCGACGACGCCGCCCCTGGCGGACGGCTGATGGCCAACACCTGGCAGGGCCGGTTCCCGTACCGCAACGACGGCGCATTGGGCTGGGTGGGGACGTCACCGGTCGGCACGTTCCCACCGAACGGATTCGGGCTCGTCGACGTAATCGGCAACGTCTGGGAGTGGACGACGACGGAGTTCTCCGCGCATCACCGAAGGGCAGGGGGACGACCCGGGAACCAACCGGGCCCGGCGGCGACGCAGTCCTGCTGCGGCCCGTCTCAGATATCCCAGCCGGACCCGACGGTCAACCTGACGCTCAAGGGCGGCTCGCATCTGTGTGCGCCGGAGTACTGCCACCGGTATCGCCCGGCCGCGCGCTCACCGCAGTCGCAGGACAGCGCGACGACGCACATCGGGTTCCGCTGCGCTCGCGACGCCTGACAGCGCCGCCCGAGTCAGCCGGCCTCGCCCGGCATCCGTGGTTCCTGCCGCAGGTCATGCACGGCCGGCCCCTCGATGCGCGCGCCGGATGCCTCGAACCGCGAGCCGTGCAGCGGGCAGTCCCAGCTCGTCTCGGCGTC
>NZ_DASSCY010000072.1:0-55933 GCF_035697385.1 Mycobacterium sp.
GTCAACGTCCGGATCTGGATACACCCGGACTATCGCAAGCACGGCTACGGCACTGCCGCGCTGCGCAAGTCACGATCGGAGATGGCCGCGTACTTCCCCGCCGTTCCGTTGGTGGTCCGCGCACCCGCCGCCGCGCCGTAATCGCGAGTTCTGCGTGACCGCTGTGGTTGCGCCGAAATCACAACCCTGGAGCAGAAATCGGTGCGCCTCCGCGGACTTGAGGTCTCGAGTTCGTAACATCTGTCTCAATGGCAACTTCAGTCTCACGTGTAGCTGCTCTTCTCGCCGTCGGGGTGGTGGTGGCGTCGTTGAACGCGTGCACGCCGAAACCCAACGGACCCGAACCGGCCGCCGAGAAGTTCTTCGCAGCGTTGGCGACGGGTGACACCGGCGCGGCGGCGGAGTTGTCCGATCGGCCCGCCGATGCCAGGGCCGACCTCAACGAGGCGTGGGCCGGCCTGCAGGCGACGCACCTCGACGCGCAAATCCTCGGCTCCAAGTACGCCGAGGACACCGGCACCATCACGTACCGCTACACCTGGCAGCTGCCCAAGAACCGCACCTGGACATACGACGGCCAGCTGAACATGATTCGCGACGAGGGCCGATGGGAGGTGCGCTGGAGCACCACCGGGTTGCATCCCAAACTCGGTGAGCACCAAACGTTCGCGTTGCGCGCCGACCCGCCGCCACGAGCGTCGGTCAACGAGCGCGGCGGCACAGACGTGCTGGTGCCCGGCCATCTGTACCACTACGCGCTGGACGCCACGGCAGCCGGCAGCCACCTGATGATGACCGCGCGGGCGGTGGCCGATGCGCTGCGTCCGTTCGACCACACGATGGACCCGCAGCGGCTCGCTGAGCAGGCCAGCTCGTCAAAGGAGCCGCTGAGCCTCATCACGCTGCGCCAGGCCGATCACGACCGGGTGGCAGCGGTCCTGGGCGCGCGGCCCGGAGTGGTCGTCACGCCGCAGGCCGAACTCCTGCCCACCGACGACTCGTTCGCGCCCGAAATCGTCAGCCAGGTCAAGAACGCGGTGATCGACGAACTCGACGGCCAGGCGGGATGGCGGGTCGTCACCGTCAATCAGAACGGCGCCGACGTCGACGTGCTCCATGAGGTGCCGGGCGCACCGGCGCCGTCAGTGACGATCAGCCTGGACCGGTCGGTGCAAACTGCGGCCCAGAACGCGGTCAACTTCACCGGCAAGCAGGCGATGATCGTTGTGATCAAGCCGTCCACCGGCGAAATTCTGGCCGTTGCGCAGAACGCGGCCGCCAATGCGGAGGGGCCGCTGGCCACCATGGGCCTGTATCCGCCGGGGTCGACGTTCAAGATCGTCACCGCGGGTGCGGCCATCGAGCGCGATATGGCCACGCCGAACACGCTGCTGGGCTGCCCGGGCGTAATGGATATCGGGCATCGCACCATTCCGAACTACGGCGGGTTCGACCTCGGCACGGTGCCGATGTCGCGGGCGTTCGCCAGTTCGTGCAACACCACTTTCGCCGAGCTGGCCAGCAGGATGCCGCCGCGCGGACTGACGCAGGCCGCCGCTCAGTACGGCATCGGGCCCGACTACCAAATCGAGGGGATCACCACGGTTTCCGGATCGGTGCCGCCGACGGTGAACCTCGCCGAGCGCACAGAAGACGGTTTCGGCCAGGGCAAGGTGGTGGTGAGCCCGTTTGGGATGGCGATGGCGGCTGCGACGGTCGCTGCCGGGAAAACCCCTGTGCCGCAACTGATTGAGGGGCGGCAGACGATCGTTACGGGCGACCGCACGCCGATCTCGCCCAAGATCCTCGACGGGCTGCGGCCGATGATGCGGCTGGTGGTTACCAACGGCACCGCCGACGACCTGCAAGGAGCAGGCGACGTTCGCGGCAAGACCGGTGAAGCCGAGTTCGCGGGCGGCTCGCACTCGTGGTTCGCCGGATATCGCGGCGACATGGCGTTCGCCGCGCTGATCGTCGGGGGCGGAAGCTCGGAGTATGCGGTGCGGATGCTCAAGGGGATGTTCGACGGGCTGCCCGCCGACTATCTCGCCTAAGCCGCTATTTGAGTGGCTCGCTTTCGACGCCGTAGCGATCTTGGTAGGCGCTGACCTGTTCGCGAAGAAGCTCCGCGTCCAGCCCGGTGTCCGCCCACGTGTATCGGCCACCGCCGCCGTCACCGGGATGGGCGGCCAGGTGATCACGCATCCGCTGCTCGGCGACGGGCGTCAACTCACGCTCGAGCCGAGCGTAGAGGGACCTGATCGTCGCGAACGGGTCGCGCACGAAATCGGCGAACTGCACATCGACCACCTGGTCTTTAGCTACCACGGTGTCGCGCAGCGTCATTCCGCGTTGCAGTCCCACCACGATCTCCTCGACCGACTGTTGCGCGCACTCGGCGACACTCGTTTCATCGGACGCCATCCGGCGCAGGTGGTTGGTCAACGCGCTGATCGACGAGATGACGTTCAGAGGGTCGCGGTGCGTTTGCACGATCAGTGCGTCCGGATACTCCGCCACTAAATCGTCGAGGTGCCACAGATGTGCCGGAGACTTCAACAGCCATTGGCCTGGGACTCCGGATTGCAAGTGCTGCAGGAATATTCGGTGATATCGGTATGCGGGCCGGTGGTCGGCCTCGTACAGCAGCCACTTGTAATAGCTCGGTAGCCGGTATTGGACCGAGAAGATCATGCTGCAGAACTGCCCGGCGGTGATGCGCACGCATTCCTGACCGACCAGCGCGCCCATCGGATGAAACGCCATGAACCCCGGAATGATCTGTTCGCTCATCTCGATGCCGGCCTGGGTTTCGGCGATACGCGGGTCGCTGTCGTATGTCTCGGGCTGCGGCACGGGCACCGGCGCGTCGACCTCCCACGTCAGCGGCGGACGCAGCTGCGGGTCCTGGGCGAGCAGGTCGAACAGGATCGTGGTGCCGGTGCGTGGCTGGCCGACGATGAAGATCGGCCTTTCTATCCGTTCCGCTGCGACGGCGGGATTTGCCTTGCGCCACTGGACGATCTGCAGCCGATTCTTCAACGCCCGCACGACATCCAGCGAAGCGATCTCCACACCCAAATCGTTGAGCCGTGCCTCGCTGACAAACCCGTCGAGCAGCCGGTCCAGTCCGTCGCGCCAGGTGTCGCCCGCGTCGAAATCGTTGCCGCCGAAGTCATCACAGCCGGCTAGCTCACACGCCTGCTCGATCAACACGGCAGCGTCGAACCGGTCGGCGGTATTCACCGGGAAGCCTCGCCGCGGCGCACGGTGACCGTCACCTCGGGCGCATCGGGGTTGTCCAGCCAGCGCAACACTACGAAGCCGCGATGCCGGCCGCCGGTGTCCAGCCAGTGGCCGTGACCAAAATCATTGGCGCCGATGGCGATACGCACAAGGCCGTCGGCGCCGGATTCGACGCCCTTGTTGGTGACCGAGCTGTGCCTGCGGCGCGGTTCGAGGCATTCGTGCCAGATGTTCTCCAGCGTCACATTCCAGTAGCGCGTATCCGGCGGCTTGAACTCCAGCACCAGCGACTCGTCGTCCGCCAGCCGGAAGGTCCCGATCATGTACAGGTTGTCGGGCGTGGTGTCGGCACCGCCGAGCTCGGCGGCCTCGGCGGTCAACAGCGTGTTCGGCTGTATCAGCAGCTCGGGCTTGATGGTGCGGTGCAGCGTGGTCAGCTTCATGATCGTCCACGCCATCGCGGTGAACTGTTCGGCCGCTTCGCCATCCGACATGGTGCGTGGCGGATGCGCGGCAAGCGGGTCGATGCGCAGGCTCGCCGGCTCTTCCGTCGTCGCGTCGGCAATGTACTCGCGGACGACGATCGACGATGCGTCCTCCGGAATCCGAACCCACTGCGCACCGTCGAGCTCGGCAGGCGACGGCTCGGCGGACGAGAACACCAACGCGAATTCGCCGGCGCCCAACTTCAGGTCTGTGTCGCTGACGTATGCAGCCATGCGTCGCGGAGTCATGCCGGTGCCGGCAAGCACCTGCACACCGAGATAGGCGGTGGTGCCACGGGTTCCGGTGACGCGGTAGGCGCGGTCGCCGCGGATCATCGCCAGCAGATACTGGCCGTCCGGATTGGGTCCGCCGATCAGCCGGGTGGGGGAGCACATGTCGAAGAACCACGGCAAGTCGGGATCGGCCTCGACGGTGAGCTCCGAGCACAGCGCGGTGACGCGGCTGATGACTCGCAGGCCCTCGAGAAGTTCGCGTTCGTTCTCGGCATCCTCGGTCACGATGCGGGTGATGTCACCGAGCATCTGCTGCACGAAGGCCCAGGCTTCGACTGTCTTCGGGGCCAAGGAGTTGTCAATCGTCGTCATGATGAGACAAAGTATCAGTATGGACGTCGTCTCAAAAGTGGTTTCATCTGATTCCCTGAGCGTGCGCAAACGCAAGGCCACCCGGGATCGCATCGCCACGACGGCTGCTGCGCTCGTCGCCTCAGATGGGCTGGCCCGAACCACGGTGGAACAGATCGCGGGCGGCGCCGAGGTCGGCCGCGCGACCTTCTTCCGGTACTTCAGCTCCAAGGAGGACGCGGTCGCCGAAGGGCTGACGAGGCATTGGCTGGACCACATCACCGCGGCGATCGCGCGGCAGCCTGCGGAGCTCTCCGCGCGGGACGCCGTCGTCGCGGGGTTCACCGATCTGGGCGACGGTTTCGCCGATATCAGCGACCAGGTCCGCGAACTGGCGACGCTGACGCGATCGTCGCCGGCCCTGTCCGCGTGGACGCTGCAGATGTACCTTCGCTACGAGACGGCGATCGCGGACCTGGTGGCGCCCCGCTTTACAGACCTAGCGGCCGACGACCCGCGGCCGCGGCTGCTCGGGGCGTTGGCGATGGCGTCGATCCGGATCGCACTCGATGACTGGCTGCGCCACGGCGGTTCGCTTCCCGATCGTGTGCGCACGGCGCTGGCATCACTGTCGGTCAGCTGACGAACCGGCGGTACCGTTGAAACCGGTATGACGGACATCAACCACGAGTCGGCGGCGCTGCGCATTTCGGATGCGGATCGCAACGGCACGCTGCGCAGGCTGCACAACGCCGTCGCGCTGGGGCTGATCGACATCGACGAGTTCGAGGAACGCTCGGCGTTGGTGTCGCGCGCCCGTTTGCACTCTGATCTGGATGCGCTTGTCGGCGATCTGCCAGGACCGGCTGCCATCGTCACCTCCGCCGCCGACCGTGTCGAGCTGCGCGGCGTGCTCGGCTCGCTCAAGCGTCACGGCGAATGGATCGTGCCGACGCGGCTGGCGCTGCACCGGCGGATGGGTTCCGTCGACCTTGACCTGACCAAAGCCCGGTTCGCCGGGCCGATGGTGGTCGTCGAGCTGGACCTGAAGTTCGGCGGTATTGACCTTCGGCTGCCCGACGGCGCAAGCGCATCGATCGACGATGTCGAGGTGATCGTCGGCAGCGCGCATGACCACCGCAGGGACGCGCCGGCCGAGGGCACACCGCACGTCATCTTGACCGGCAAGGTGGTGTGCGGCTCGGTGGATATCCGGGGCCCGCGCCGGTCATGGCGCCTCGGGCGCTTCGATCGCCGCTAGCGCCTGAACAACTGCGCGCCGGTTCGGACCAGCCGCTCCCAGCCGCTTGGGCGGCCGACGAGCTTGAGCATCAGCGGCGCGGAGTCGAAATACGAAAAGCGCTCGGCGATCAAGCCATTGGTGAACGTGAAGCGGTCGACCGCATCCCATGCGATGGGCTTGCCGCCGTAGGTTCCGCTCAACGTGAATTCGATGAACACCTCGTGGCGGCCGTGGCCGACGCGATGCACATCGGCGCGCAGGTCGGGCACCAGTGCGAAGAGCCGCTGAAACGACTCTAGGCAGGCCTGCTTGCCGCGTAGCGTCCCCATCAACGGCTGGACCAGGACGATGTCGTCACTCCACATCGCTTCGTGCTTGGCCAGATCGGGACTGCGCCAGGTTTCGGCGAACCGCTCGGCGAACTCGGTGGCGAACTGCCCGTCAACCTCGTCGATGGTCATGGCCTGAAATGTAGTCACTCGCCCTGACAACGTTGGGCAGCGTCAGCGCCGATCCAGCACTGCGAAGCTCAACGTCGAGCGTGCCGCCAGCCGGTCGCGGCCGACATCGGTGACGTCGACGGCAGTCACGATGAGCCGCTTGCCGGCGCGGACGATCGTGGCCTCAGCCCGTGCTGGCCCCACAAGGACCGGGGTGAGGAAGTGGACGTTCAGGTCCGCGGTGGTGACATCCTGGTCGGGCCCGACATGGCGGCCTGCCAGCCGTCCGGCGGCGATGTCGATCAGCGTCGCGACCAGCCCGCCCTGCAGCGCGCCGCGGGTGTTGGTGAGATCGGGCCGGTTGTCCATCTCCACGATCAGCCGCTCGTCGGTCTCCAGCACATCCCGGAAGCCCATCTGGCCGAGCAGATGGCCTGGACTGACCTCCATAGGGGTGGACTCGCTTAGCATAGCCACAAGTTAGCATCGTTCTCCGCTACGGAGATTGCCATTCTCCTGGCTATCCTAGGCGTCATGCCTGTTCGCACCGCCCTTCGTCCCGGCGTGGTGTCACCGACGCTGCCAGTGCCCCGCTCCATCGCCCGCCCCGAATACGTGGGTAAAGCTACGGCGCAAGAAGGCAGTGAGCCGTGGATACAGACGCCCGAGGTGATCGAGAAGATGCGAGTCGCCGGTCGCATCGCCGCGCAGGCGTTGGCCGAAGCCGGCAAGGCCGTGGCCCCCGGCGTGACCACCGATGAGCTCGACCGCATCGCCCACGAGTACATGATCGACAACGGCGCCTACCCGTCGACGCTTGGCTACAAGGGCTTCCCCAAGTCCTGCTGCACGTCGCTGAACGAGATCATCTGTCACGGCATCCCGGACTCGACGGTGATCGAAGACGGCGACATCGTCAACATCGACGTGACCGCCTACATCGACGGCGTGCACGGCGACACCAACGCCACCTTCCTGGCCGGTGACGTCGCCGAAGAGCACCGGCTGCTCGTCGAGCGCACGCACGAAGCCACCATGCGTGCGATCAAGGCCGTCAAGCCCGGCCGCGCGTTGTCGATCGTCGGGCGGGTCATAGAATCGTATGCAAACCGATTCGGCTACAACGTGGTTCGCGACTTCACCGGCCACGGCATCGGCACCACATTTCACAACGGACTGGTAGTGCTGCACTACGACCAGCCGGCCGTCACCACGGTGCTAGAGCCCGGCATGACGTTCACGATCGAGCCGATGATCAACCTCGGCTCGCTGGACTACGAGATCTGGGACGACGACTGGACGGTGGCCACCACGGACAAGAAGTGGACCGCCCAGTTCGAGCACACGCTGGTGGTCACCGACGACGGCGCCGAAATCCTGACGTTGCCGTGACGCGGAACGCCAACGTGCATCCACTGCGATTTTTCGGCCGGAATTTCGCAATGGGCGCACGTTGGGCGCATCTATGAGCGGCGCGCTGCTGATTGCAGGCACCACGTCCGACGCTGGCAAGTCCATGGTCGTCGCCGGGCTGTGCCGGTTGTTGTCCCGCAAGGGTATTCGCGTGGCGCCGTTCAAAGCGCAGAACATGTCCAACAACTCGGCGGTCACCGTCGAAGGCGGGGAGATCGGCCGGGCACAGGCGATGCAGGCCCGCGCCGCAGGTCTGGCGCCAAGTGTGCGGTTCAATCCGATACTGCTGAAACCCGGCAGCGACCGCACCTCGCAGCTGGTCTTGCGTGGTCACGTCGTCGACACCGTCGGCGCCGCAGACTACTTCACGCATCGAAGCGAGCTCGCCGCGATCGTGGCCGACGAACTGCAGTCGCTGCGAAGCGAATTCGACGCAGTCATCTGCGAAGGCGCCGGCTCGCCAGCCGAGATCAATTTGCGGGCAACCGATCTGGCCAACATGGGTCTGGCCCGCGCTGCGAACCTGCCCGTCGTGCTGGTCGGCGATATCGACCGAGGCGGGCTGCTGGCGCATCTGTATGGAACGGTCGCGGTTCTCGAACCAGAGGACCAACATCTCATCTCGGGGTTCGTGGTCAACAAGTTTCGCGGCGATCCTGCTCTGCTTGCTCCTGGCCTCGACCAGCTTCAGGCACTGACCGGCCGGCCCACCTACGGCGTCATTCCCTATGTCGACGGGCTGTGGCTCGACACCGAGGACTCGGTGTCGGTGCTGGCCCATCGCGTGGTCGGCGATCCGCAGCCGCCGCGCGGACAACAGTGGTTGCGGGTGGCGGCGATCCGGCTGCCCCGCATCTCGAATTCCACCGACATCGAGGCGCTGGCATGTGAGCCGGGCATCCTGGTGCGCTGGGTCACCGACCCCGCCGACCTTGCCGACGCCGACGTGGTGGTAATTCCCGGCAGCAAGGCCACCGTCGCCGATCTCACCTGGCTGCGTGACCGCGGCCTGGCCGACGGCGTCGTCGCGCACGCGGCGCAGCGCAGGCCGGTGCTCGGTATCTGCGGCGGCTTCCAGATGCTGTGCCGTCGCATCGACGATGCGGTGGAGTCCAAGGCGGGCGGTGTCGACGGCCTCGGCCTGCTCGACGCCGACATCGCCTTCGCGCCCGACAAGACACTGCGGCACCACGACACGCAGCTCATCGGCTACGAGATTCACCACGGTCAGGTCGTGCGGTGCAGCGAAGACGATTGGCTGGGCATCGGAATCCGGCGCGGCGCTATCTACGGCACGCACTGGCACGGACTCCTCGACAACGATGCCGTGCGCCGCCAATGGCTCAGCGACGCGGCGTCGGCGGCCGGCCGGGACGGGTTCGTCGTCGCCGACGACGTCGACGTAGCAGCCCGCCGTGACGCCCAACTCGATGTGATGGCCGACCTTCTCACCGCTCACCTCGACATCGACGCCATGATGATGCTTCTGGAGCAAGGCCCCCCGAAACGACCAACGGTTGCGTCAGCTTTGCGTGAGTAGCCTGGCACCATGACCAGGCGTGTGCTGGCGATCCTTCTCGCTGGGGCACTTACCGGCTGCGCTCACGTGGTCACCGGCAGCGCGACCTGGCCCGGCGCCAGGCTGGAAAGGGCGGTGCTGACGGCCGCGGACTTCCCGCCCGGCGTTCAATACGACCGCGTCGCCAAGAATCCCGGCCAGCCCGAGGGCGGCGGCGGTCCGCCGGCCATGATCTCCGTGCCGGACGGTTGCTCCGATGGCCTCACTCTGGCCATCGCCGACTCGGCCGAGCGCGGCGCAGGAAGCGCAGCCGAGTACGTCGTCGCCTTCGACGGCGCGCGGATGGTCATGACGGTGCTGACGTGGCCGCTGGACCTCGACCGGTTGGCCGCCACTGCCGAGAGGTGCGCGCACTTCGAGGCGTTCTTCGACCGGTCGGGCCCTGGCATTCCGATGACCACGACAAGGCTGGTTACGCCGCGCGAGGACGCTCTGGTCTACCAGCAGACGATGCGGCTGAACAACGTCGACAACAGTGTGTTCTTCTCGTTCGAGAACGTCGACAGGATGGCGGTGTTCGGGATCGTGTTTCCCACGCCGAATCCGTCCATCTCAGTCAAAGCATCGCTGCCGCAGACGTTTCTGGACATCGCGGCAAAGCAGGCCGACCGAGCGCGGTCGCCCTGACGTGCGCGTTAAGACCACATCAAAATGGCCCCGCCAAGAGCCCAATTACCTGTAGCGTGACCAAATGCCTTCCACCATGCTCACTGTCGACGGGTACTCCATTCCCGTCGATGTGGCGGGTCCCGAAAACGGATCCGTCGTGGTGGTGCTCGGCGCCGCACACCACGCGCCAACCGCATATGAACCCGTATGCCAACGACTGCACACCGCATCACTGCGAACCGTCGTCGTCGGACCCGATCCGCGGTTGACCGCCAAGTCGGTGGTCGGCATCCTCGATGCGCTCGAGATCAAATGGGCGCTACTGGTGGGCGATCGCATCGGTGGTGAGCTGGCGTGGGAACTCGCCGCCACCCGGCTGGACCGGTTCATCGGGTTGGTGGCGATCGACCGCGGCCATCCACGTGTCGCTGACCTCACCGGGGTGATCCGCGACGAGCACTGCCCGCCCGTCGAGATGAACACCACCGCCCTCGTCAGCACGCCGGCGGCGCGCGCTGTGGCCAAGGCCAGCCAGCGCTATGTGTACGGCGACTTCCGGCTGGTCGATCTGCTGGGGCGGCGCAACGCGCAGGAGTCCACCGCGCAATTGGCCGCCGAGATCGTCATGCGCACCAGCACCTGGTAGGGCCTTCGCGCAGGCGCTCAGTCAGGCACCTCGGAAGGCGTCCACGCCGTCGGCAGGCCAGGACTTTGCGGGAACAGAAAATCGACAAAAGCCTGCGCGGTGGGCTGCGGCTCGTGGTTGGCCAAACCGGGACGCTCGTTGGCCTCGATGAACACATACTCCGTACCGGTGACGTCCGGAACGAGCAGGTCGATGCCCGTTACCGGGACGCCGATCGCATCCGCGGCGGTGACCGCGACGGAACACAATTCCGGGTTCACCTCAGCGGTGACGTCATGGATGGTGCCGCCCTGATGCAGGTTCGCAGTCCGACGAACCCGCAGCCGGGTGCCCTCGGGCAACACGTCGTCGAACGACCAGCCGGCCTCCCGGATCGTCGCTTCGGTGACGTCGTCGATCGGAATGCGCGATTCACCGCCGGTCGCCGCCGCGCGGCGCCGGCTCTGCGCGTCGATCAGCTCGCGAACGGTGTGATGCCCGGTGCCGATGACTTCCGCGGGACGTCGAAGCGCGGCGGCCACCACCTTGTGGTCGATCACGACCAGCCGCAGATCGTCGCCAGCCGCTCGCTGCTCGATGAGCACGTCGGGATGTTGCTCGCGGGCCCGCGCCAGCGCCGCATCGAGTTCGTCGCGAGTGGTGACCCCGACCGTGATGCCCTTTCCCTGCTCGCCGCGGGTGGGCTTGACCACGACGTCGCCGACCTCTTCGAGGAATGCATAGTCCGGCTCGTCGAAGGTGGCCAGCCGTCCGCGGGCCACGACGATGCCTGCCTCAGAGACGAGTCGTCGGGTCAGCCTCTTGTCGTCGCATCGGCTCATCGCCACCGCGGACGTGTACTCCGACAAGGATTCTCGGGTGACGACACTGCGCCCTCCGTGTGACAGCCGCATCTCGCCCGCTTCCGCGTCGAGCACCTCGACCCAGATGCCCCGGCGCATGGCCTCGTCGGCGATGATGCGTGCGTAGGGGTTGAGATCCTCGACGGTTTCCGGCGGGTGGGTGAACAGCGGTTCGTTGATCGCGTTCTTGCGCTTGAGGGCCATCACCGGCACGCGCTGAAACCCCAGCTTCTCGTACAGCGCGATGGCGGCCGAATTGTCGTGCGCCACCGACAGATCCATGTAAGCCCGGCCGCGGTCTCGGTAGATGGCCGCGAGCGAGTGGGTCAACGCCGCGCCGACTCCCGGCAGGCTCGTGGTCGGGTCTACGGCCAACGTCCACAGGCTCGATCCGTTCTCCGGGTCGGAGAACAACTTGACGTGGTCCACGCCGGTGACCGTGCCCACCACGGTGCCGTCGTCGTCGCGCACCGCGACCAGATAGTCGACAGGCTCGCGATCGACATGGTTGTCCCAGATGACCTCGACGGGAGCCGGCACCATTCCGCACCGGACGTAGACGCGGTTCATCGCGTCGGTCTCGTCGGGGTCTTTGAGCGTGCGCACGCTGAAGCCGCTGGGCGGCGGGACCTGCTTGTCGTCGTCGGAAAACCTCAGCCGGTAGGTGTGGCTGGGATCGATGAACAGCTCGGCAGGCGCCTTGGCCACGAGGATCTGCGGTTCCCGGGCATAAATACAGATGTCGCGCCGGCCTTGGCCCTCATGCCGTAGCACCTCGGCAAGCTTCTCGGGGTCGGCGAATGTCTGGCCGAAAATCAGTCGTCCCCAACCCATTTCGAGCACGACATCGTCGGCCATGGCCTCCACCATGTGGGCGGGCGACGCGTGATGCAGGCCCAGCGTGATGGCTTCGGGATGATCCTCGTCGGGATCGAGAACGGTCATGCCGCGGCGCCCGTGATGCCGTGCCGCTGCAGCCACAGCTCGAGAAGCGCGATCTGCCAGAGCTCGTTGCCGCGCAGCGGGGTCAGGCGACCGTTCGGGTCGGCGAGTAGCCGGTCGACGGCTTCGGGCCGGAACAGGCCGCGCTCCTTGGCTGCGGGCGCATAGAGAGCGTCGCGGACCAGGTCGAGGTAGGGCCCTTCCAGGTGGGTCAGCGCGGGCACGGGAAAGTACCCCTTGGGGCGGTCGATGACGTCGGCGGGGATGACGCGGCGGGCGGCCTGCTTGAGCACGCCCTTGCCCTGCTGGGCGGTCTTCAGCTCGGGCGGACACGTCGCGGCCAGCTCGACCAGCTCGTGATCGAGGAACGGGACCCGGCCTTCGAGGCCCCACGCCATGGTCATGTTGTCGACGCGTTTGACCGGATCGTCGACCAGCATCACCGTGGTGTCGAGGCGTAGCGCGCGGTCCACGCCCGTCTGAGCGCCTTCGCGCGCGAAGTGCTCGGTGACGAATCGCTCGCTGGGATCGTCGCCGGTGGCGAAGTTGGGTGTGACGATCTGCTCGTAGCCGGATTGGTCGCGGTCGAAGAAGGCCTTGCGGTAGCTGGCGACCGAGCCCTCCAGTGAGGCGGCGTTGGGCTCACCCATCGGCGGATACCAGTGATAGCCCGCGAACACCTCGTCCGCGCCCTGGCCGGACTGCACCACCTTGACGTGTTTGGCCACCTCCTGGGACAGCAAGTAGAAGGCGACGCAGTCGTGGCTGACCATCGGCTCGCTCATCGCGCCGATCGCCCCGTCGAGCGCGGGCAGCATGCGGTCGGTGCCAATGCGGATCTGATGATGGTCGGTGTCGAAGCGCTTCGCGATCAGGTCGGAGTATTTGAACTCGTCACCCGCGACCCCACCGACCGACTCGAATCCGATGGAGAAGGTGGCCAAGCCGTGCTGGCCCGCTTCGGCGAGCAACCCGACGATCAAGCTGGAATCCACGCCGCCCGAGAGCAGGCACCCCACCGGCACATCGGCGACAAGGCGCCGCTCGACCGCGAGTCGCAACGCCTCGAGAACGGCGTCCTCCCAATCACGTTCGGACCAATCGGCCCTGTCGTCGCGGCGGGTGAAGTCCGGTGCCCAATACGTCGTGGTCGTTCGACGGCCGTCCGGCTCGATCGCCACCAGCGACGCCGGCGGTACCTTGCTGACCCCGCGCAGGATCGTGTGCGGCGGCGGCACGACCGAATGGAAGGTCATGTAGTGGTGCAGGGCGACGGGGTCGATCCTGGTGTCGACGCCGCCACCTGCCAGCAGGGCAGGGAGCGACGACGCGAAGCGGATGCGCTTCGCGTCTTCGGTGAGGTACAGCGGTTTGATGCCGAGCCGGTCGCGGCCGAGGAGCACCCGGCCGCTGTCACGCTCGACGATCGCGAAGGCGAACATGCCCTTGAGCCGCTCGACGAACCGGTCGCCCCAACGGTGGTACGCCTTGAGCAGCACCTCGGTGTCGCTGTGGGAGAAGAACCGGTAGCCGTGCCCGATCAGCTCGCGGCGCAGCTCCTCGTAGTTGTAGATGCAGCCGTTCCAGCAGACGGCCAGGCCCAGTTCCGCATCGATCATGGGCTGACCGCCGGCTTCGGACAGGTCGATGATTTTCAGGCGGCGATGACCCAGCGCGACCCTGCCCTGCGACCACACGCCCGCCGAGTCAGGACCCCGGGGCGCCATCGCCTCGGCCATCGCCGAGACCGCGGTGACGTCAGGTGTTTGGCCGTCGAGGCGCACCTCGCCGGTGGCTCCACACACCTGTTTGACCCTACAGCGTCGTCCGCTCCCCGTTTCGGCGACGCTGAGACGTCAGTCGGTATGGCCCTTGAGGATCTCGTCCTCGATCGTGCCGCCGAGCCCTTCAGCCTCAGGGTCGAAGCCGTGCAGGCCGCCGGTGACCGCGTACTCCTCTTCGGGGGAGAGCACCAGGCGGTGGCGGGTGTACAGCCCGAACACCAGCAGGCCGATGACGTAGAAGATTGCGATTGCAATGATCGCGGGCCTATACGTCGGGTTGAGCAGCACGCCGATGAACGTGATCGCGGCGATGACCAACGCGACGATCGCTCCAGCGTTCCCGGTTGGGCTGACCCACGGCCGGCGGGCGTTCGGGAACTTCCGGCGCAGGATCACGAAGGAAATCATCTGCAACCCGTAGGCCAGCACCGCGCCCCACACCGCGATGTTTAGCACCACGTCGCCTGCGCCCTCGTTGTAATTCACGACGACCAGTGCGACGAACCCGATCACCGCACCGGCGATCAGCGCGACGTACGGAGTTTGCCGGGTTCCGGTGAGCGACAACGGTTTCGGGTAATAGCCCGCCCGGCTCAACGAATACATGTTCCTGGCGTAGGCATACATGATGCCCTGCAGGCTGGCCAGCAGGCCGATCAGAGCGAAGCCCGACAACACGGCCGCGGCGCCCGCCGGCATGAAAGCACGGAAGCCATCGAGCAGAGGTTCTCCGGATGCGCCGAGAGCCTCCGAGCCGGTCACCGCCGGGTTGAGGAAGAACACGATCGCCCCGGTGGCCACCAGCGTGATCAACCCCCAGATGCCGGCCTTGGGGATGTCCCTGCTGGGGTTGTGCGACTCCTCGGCCGCGAGCGGCAACTCCTCGATGCCCAGGAAGAACCAGATCGCGAACGGCAGCGCGTACAGGATGCCGAGAATGCCGAACGGCAGGAACGAGCTGGAACCGGCCGCGGCCGGATCGGGTGCGATGTCCAGAAGCTTGCTGAAGTCGACCGCGCCGTTGGCGAGCGCCAGCACGCCAAACAGCACCAGGATGCCGATCGAGATGACCGCGACCACGATTGCGAACTTGAACGACACCTCCGCGCCCACTGCGTTCAGGCCGACGAAGACGGCGTACAGGATGATCCACCACACCCAGCTCGGCATGGAGAGCCCGAACAACTCATTGGTGACGGCGTCGGCGTAGCTGGCCGAGAAGTACACGATCACCGCAGTGGTGAAGACGTACTCGATGGTCTCGGCGAATCCGGTGATGAACCCGCCCCACGGGCCCATCGCCGCTCGCGCGAACGAGTACGCGCCGCCGGTGTGCGGCATGGCCGCCGCCATCTCACCGATGGAGAACAACATGCCGAAGTACATGATGATGATCACGACCGAGGCGACCGCCAGGCCGCCCCAACCGGCTTCGCCGATGCCGAAGTTCCAGCCGGAGAAGTCGCCGGAGATGACCGCGGCGACGCCGATGCCCCACAGCCCCCAGAAACCGGCGGTCCGCACCAGCTTGCGCTTCTCGAAGTACCCTTCGCCTGCCTGGTGATAGGTGACGCCGCCCGAGCTCTTCTTCGTTTCGTCTGCCATGACGGTTTCGCTCCTTTGCGATGTGCGGCCGGGGACAGCACGCGCCGCATAGGGAGAATAGAATGCCCAAAGGTCTGGTGTCCTACCTTTGGGAGTGACAGTTTGGTGAAACACCGCGGCGAACGCCCGGCTCCGGCGCGGTTCAATGGTCGGCTTTCGTGACAAAGGAAGGCTCCACATGAGCGCCACTACAGGGATGTTGTCGCAGGCCGAGCTCGAGGGGCTGGTGTCCGCAGGTGACATCGACACCGTGATCGTCGCCTTTTGCGATATGCAGGGCAGGCTCACCGGCAAGCGGGTGTCGGCGCGGCTGTTCGTCGAAGATGTCGCCGCGCACGGCGCCGAATGCTGCAACTACCTGCTGGCCGTCGACGTCGACATGAACACCGTCGACGGCTACGCCATCTCGAGCTGGGAGACCGGCTACGGCGACATGGTCATGACGCCGGATTTCTCCACGCTGCGGCGCATCCCATGGCTGCCCGCCACCGCATTGGTGATGGCGGATCTGTCATGGACCGACGGCAACCCCGTCACCCAGGCGCCGCGCAGCATTCTCAACCGCCAGATCGATCGGCTCGCGGAGCGCGGCCTGGTGCCTTATGTCGGCACGGAGCTGGAGTTCATGGTGTTCGACACCGGATTCCGCGAAGCGTGGACGGCCGGATATCGCGGGCTCACGCCGGCCACCGACTACAACGTGGACTACGCGATGCACGCGTCGACGCGGATGGAGCCGCTGCTGCGCGACATCCGGCTCGGAATGGACGGCGCGGGCATGTACTGCGAAGGCGTCAAGGGTGAATGCAACCTCGGTCAGCAGGAGATTGCATTCCGGTACGACCACGCGCGCGTCACCTGCGACAACCACACCATCTACCGCAACGGCGCCAAGGAGATCGCCGACCAGCACGGCAAGAGCCTGACGTTCATGGCGAAATTCGATGAACGCGAAGGCAACAGCTGCCACATCCACATCTCGCTGCGCGGCGACGACGGCGGCGCAGTGTTCGCCGATCCGGACGACGAACTCGGCATGTCGCCGATGTTCCGCAGCTTCATCGCAGGGCAGCTGGCCACGCTGCGCGAGCTGACGCTGTGCTACGCGCCGAACATCAACTCCTACAAGCGTTTTGTCGAGGGCAGCTTCGCGCCGACCGCGGTCGCGTGGGGGATGGATAACCGCACCTGCGCGGTGCGGGTCGTCGGCCACGGGCACGGCATGCGGATGGAACTGCGCGCACCCGGCGGTGACGTGAACCAGTACCTTGCGGTGTCGGCGCTCATCGCCGGTGGCCTATACGGCATCGAGCGGGAGCTCGAACTGCCAGAAGCGTTGGAGGGCAACGCCTATACCAGTGGAGCGGAACGGCTGCCGACGACGCTGGCGGAGGCGGCGGCGCTGTTCGGCAAGTCCGAAGTGGCACGTGAAGCGTTCGGCGACGACGTCGTCGAGCACTACCTCAACAATGCCCGCGTCGAGTTGAACGCATTCAACGCCGCGGTAACCGACTGGGAAAGGGTGCGTGGCTTTGAGCGGCTCTAGACCCGTACTGGGCTTGACCACCTACTTGCAGCAGGCGCAGACCGGCATCTGGGATGTACGCGCCAGCTTCCTGCCTGCGATTTACTTCGAAGGGGTGAACCTGGCCGGCGGGGTCGCGGTGCTGCTGCCACCGCAACCAGTCGACACCGAAGTGGCCTCTCGCGTGCTCGATGGACTCGACGGCTTGATCATCACCGGCGGGCGAGACGTCGATCCGGCAAGCTACGGCCACCAACGTCATCCGGCCACCGACGAGGCCGTCGGCGACACCCGGATGCGGGACGCATTCGAATTCGAGCTGGTGCGCGGTGCGATGCGGCGCGGCATGCCGGTGCTCGGCATCTGCCGTGGCGCGCAGGTGATCAACGTCGCGCTCGGCGGCACGTTGCACCAGCACCTGCCGGATGTCATCGGCCACACTCACCATCAACAAGGCAACGCCGTGTTTGCGACGTCATCGGTGCGCACCGTCCCAGGGACGCGACTGGCCTCGCTGATCGGCGAATCCTCGGATGCGCAGTGTTATCACCACCAGGCCATCGACAAGCTCGGCGACGGCCTGATCGTCAGCGCCCAGGACCCCGACGGAGTGATCGAGGCCATCGAAATCCCGGGCAACCACTTCGTTTTGGCCGTGCAATGGCACCCCGAGGAACGGCTCGATGATCTGCGGTTGTTCGCCGCGGCGGTGGAAGCGGCCTCCTCGTTCGCGACGCAGAAGGTAGGAGCATGACTTCCTCAGAACTGATCAACCCCGCGACCGAAGAGGTACTGCGCACCGTCGAGCAGACCGACGAAGCCGGCGTCGACGATGCGGTGGCGCGCGCGGTTGTGGCTCAGCGCAGTTGGGCTGGGCTGGCGCCGGCCGAGCGGGCTGCGGCGCTGCGAGCCTTCGCCGCCGCGGTCGACGCGCATACCGATGAGCTGGCCGCGCTGGAGGTCGCCAATTCCGGGCATCCGATCAGTAATGCGGAGTGGGAGGCCGGTCACGTTCGCGACGTTCTGCAGTTCTACTCCGCTAGCCCGGAGCGCTTGTCGGGCAAGCAGATTCCCGTCGCTGGCGGTCTGGATGTCACGTTCAACGAGCCGCTGGGCGTCGTCGGCATCATCACTCCGTGGAACTTCCCGATGACGATCGCCTCATGGGGATTCGCGCCCGCACTGGCCGCTGGCAACGCGGTGCTGGTGAAGCCTGCGGAGTGGACGCCGCTGACCACGATCCGGCTGGGTGAGCTGGCGGTCGAGGCCGGCCTGCCCGCGGACCTGTTCCAGGTGTTGCCTGGTAAGGGCTCGGTGGTGGGAGAGCGGTTCGTCTCCCATCCCGATGTGCGCAAGATCGTGTTCACCGGTTCGACGGAGGTCGGCACGCGGGTGATGGCCGGCGCCGCCGCGCAGGTCAAGCGGGTGACGCTGGAACTCGGCGGCAAGAGCGCGAACATCGTGTTCGACGACTGCGATCTGGAGAAGGCAGCAGCGACAGCCCCGTACGGTGTCTTCGACAACGCCGGTCAGGACTGCTGTGCGCGAAGCCGAATACTGGTGCAGCGCAACGTTTACGACCGGTTCATGGAACTGCTGGAGCCCGCCGTCAAGGCTCTGGTGGTCGGCGACCCGCGGTCCAAGGACACCGAAATGGGGCCGCTGGTGTCGAAGTCGCACTGGAGCAGTGTCGCCTCGTATGTGCCCGACGATGCACCTGTCGCGTTCCGCGGCGACGCACCGTCAGGACCGGGCTACTGGTTCCCGCCGACCGTGCTGACGCCCGCCCGCAGCGATCGCACCGTCACCGAGGAGATCTTCGGGCCGGTGGTGACGGTGCTCCCGTTCGACGACGAGGCCGACGCCATCGCGCTGGCCAACGACACCCCCTACGGCCTGTCCGGCTCGATATGGACCGATAACCTCTCGCGCGCGCTGAGGGTGTCGCGGGCGGTGGAATCCGGGAACCTGTCGGTCAATTCGCACTCGTCGGTGCGATACAACACGCCGTTCGGCGGGTTCAAGCAATCGGGGCTTGGGCGCGAGCTCGGGCCCGACGCACCGCTGTCGTTCACCGAAGCCAAGAACGTCTTTATCGCGATCGGAGAAGCTTGATGGATCTGACCCAGAGACTCGCCGGCAAGGTCGCGGTGATCACCGGCGCTGCGAGCGGAATCGGTCTCGCCGCCGGCCGGCGCATGCATGCCGAGGGCGCGACGATCGTCGTCGGCGACATCGATCCGACCGCGGGCAAGGCGGCCGCCGACGAACTCGAGGGATTGTTTGTGCCCGTTGATGTCTCGGACGAAGCCGCCGTCGACGCGTTGTTCGACAGTGCGGCCGAGGCCTACGGGTCGGTCGACATCGCCTTCAACAACGCGGGCATATCGCCGCCAGAGGATGATGTCATCGAGAACACCGAGCTACCCGCGTGGCAGAAGGTTCAGGACATCAACCTCAAATCGGTGTACCTGTCGTGCCGGGCCGCGCTGCGGCACATGGTGCCCGCCAAGAAGGGCTCGATCATCAACACCGCGTCGTTCGTGGCGGTGATGGGGTCGGCGACATCGCAGATTTCCTACACCGCCTCCAAGGGCGGCGTGCTGGCCATGTCGCGTGAGCTCGGTGTGCAGTACGCGCGCAGCGGGATTCGCGTCAATGCGTTGTGCCCTGGCCCCGTGAACACCCCGCTACTGCAGGAACTGTTCGCCAAGGACCCGGAGCGGGCAGCGCGCCGGCTCGTGCACGTGCCGATCGGCCGCTTCGCTGAGCCAGAGGAGCTCGCCGCCGCGGTGGCCTTCCTGGCCAGCGACGACGCATCGTTCATCACCGGCTCGACGTTTCTGGTCGACGGCGGCATCAGCGGCCACTACGTCACGCCGATCTAAATGTCTGCAGCACCGGAGGGCAGGAGCGAAGCGACCCGGGAATTGGTTGCGGATGTCCCGCTGGCCAGCGACGCCCTGCTGCGCCCGGTGCGACCCGGGAACGCCTTCGAAGACACCGTGGGGCGGCTGCTGCAGACCATTCGGCTCGGCTTGCTGCAGCCCGGCGAATCGCTGCCGCCGGAGCGGGAATTGGCGTCCCGGCTAGGCGTCAGCCGCGACACCGTGCGGGAGGCGATCAAGTCGCTGTCGGACGCCGGGTATTTGGTGTCGCGACGAGGCCGCTATGGCGGCACCTTCCTCGCCGACGAACTGCCACGTCACACCGAAGACGGCCCCGGTGTGACCCGCGCCGAGATCGATGATGCGTTGCGGCTCCGCGAAATCCTCGAGGTCGGTGCGGCGAGAATGGCGGCGAGTCGCACGCTGACCGCCCCGGAGCGGGAGGTGCTGTGGTCGCGGCTGACCGACGTCCGAGGCGCAGCGCCCGATGCCTACCGCCGGCTGGACTCGCGGCTGCACCTGGCTATCGCGGAGGCGGCAGGGTCGCCGTCACTGGTGCCGCTGGTCGCCGAGAACCGGATGCGGCTCAACGGCCTGCTTGACCAGATCCCGTTGTTGCCACGCAATATCGCGCACTCCGACGAACAGCATGAGTCGATCGTCATGGCGATACTGGCCGGCGACGGTGATGGCGCCGCGACGGCAATGCGGGCACACGTCGCGGGATCCGCCGCACTCCTGCACGGCTTCCTGGACTAGCGACTTCCCGCGAGCAGACGCAGAATCGCCTTCTGCGTTGACGGTCAGGCGCGGGGCACGCCACTCGGCGAAGACAGCGGCATTGGCCATGGTGCGTCGGGGTAGGGATGGCCCGCCGTCACCAGCCATGAGCGGAACTCATCGAGCGCACCAGGCTCGGAGGCGGTAGTCGGCCAAGTGCGTCCCCATTCGCCGACCTTCACGGTTGATTTCGCGTTGAAACCTACGCCTGCGCCCTCCTGCGCGGTTTCTGGATTACATTCGAAACGTGGACGAGCCTGGGAACCTGACGCAGGTCAAGCGTGCGACATCGGCATTGGCCGACGTCGACAGCGCAACCTGGACCCAGCGGTTCGACCTGTTATCGGACCCCAACCGCCTAGAGATCTTGCTCGTCTTGCACCGCGCTCCAGGGATCTGCGTCGGCGACCTCGCCGCTGCGCTCGGCCGCTCGGAAAACGCCGTGTCCCAAGCGCTTCGCGTACTCCGTCAGCAGGGCTGGGTTAGCTCGACGCGCGTTGGACGGGCCGTCAGCTACCGGTTGGATGACGAGATTGTGCACGATCTGCTGCACTGGATCGGCGCACGGCACGGCTGACGCCGTGACAGCGGCCTTCGATTCAATGATCTTGGCGCCGGCCGATATCCATCCGTGGCGAATCCGCGAGCTTTCTTGTTGAGTTCGTCGCCGCGCTTCGCCACAGCGCCAAGATCCAGCGCGGTCGTCACCACGAGCAGCCACGGGCGCGTGACAGTTCGCAGCGGTATTGCTAACGCGAAACGGGCCCGAGGCACGCATTTGGTGCCCGGGCCCGAACGGTCGCCGGGGGTCAGAATCGACGGCTGACAACCTGGGTGTACTGGATCCTGTGCCCGCAGTCGGCGTCAACGAAGTACACCTCGGCATAGATTTCATCGACGTCTCCACCTCTGTCCTCGTCGAGGAAGCCCTTCTGGATGGGAATTGCACGGCTGTACTCGAGACCTCGAGGAGTTGCGGAAAGGTGGCCCTGTCCCGGGTACTGGCGGACGGCGATGTTCTGCCTATTGCCGTCGTCGCCGAGGATGGAATAGGTCAAGCCTGAGTAGCCCCGTTCGCCGCACGACCCGCTGTTGATGTTGTTGATGTAACCCTGGGCGTCGGGCTGCTCCATCGGATACGCGCCGTTCACGACCAACACGTAGTTGCCGGTGTTGCTCGAGTCTTCGACGATGTCCAGCGTTGCGCCGTCTTGCTGTGGAGCCGCTGTGGCGGGCGCCAGTCCCGCGGTCAGCCCGACGACAGTGGTGATCATCGCCGCACCGGCGAGCATCGAGCCGATGTGGTTGAACGTCTTCATTTCGTATTCCTTCGGTTGAGGGGCGATCGTGTGGCCAAGCGGTGGAACGCTTGTTTCAAGACACCAAGACAGACGCCGCGTGGGCACGTGGGACGCAATTTGCTGGTTGTTGCGTCCACAGGGGGCTACCGTCGTCAGTACTGTGGGGCGCCCGCGCGGGTGCCGAAAGGACACAGCCATGAGCACCGACATGACGAAGACCAGCCCGGCTGCGGTCTTGCAGCCGACGGAGCAGATGTGGCGCGAGATGTTGCCGCAACTGCAGACATTCGTACGCCGGCGGATCGCGAACCCCGACCGCGCCGACGATCTCGTCGCCGAGATCTTGCTGCGCATACACCAGAACGTGGGCTCGCTCGACGATCGGGAGCGCCTGCCGAACTGGGTGTTCCGGATCGCGCGCAACGCCATCATCGACGAGTACCGTCGGGCGGCCCGGAGCCGCGAACAGCTGACGGCCTCCCTGCAGGAGGAGCCCGTACCGCCGGAGGAGGACGAGCCGGGCGTGGTGCAGGAGCTCTCCATGTGCCTGCGTCCGATACTGGCTGGGCTGCCGGAGGAGCAGGCGGCGGCGGTGCAGATGATCGATCTCGATGGGGTGAGCCAAGCCGACGCCGCGAAGCAGGCCGGAGTCTCGTTGTCCGGCATGAAGTCGCGGGTCCAGCGTGGCCGCCGCCGACTCGCCGAGCTACTCGGACAGTGCTGCGCGCTCACCCTCGATGGCCGGGGCCAGCCGATGGACTACGAGCCACCGCCGGACTGCGGGTGCGCTGGGCGCTGACCCGCAGCCCGGTTCGGCCTTCGGTTAGGCGCAGCAGGTGCTCTCGGCGTCGTCCTGGGCAGCGCAGCTGGCCTCGCACACCGACGTGGTCGCGGCGTCCGGGTTGGCGGGGTTGTCATCGGTAACGGCGTAGAACTCCCACCATCCGAGCGGCACATCCGGCGCGGTGACAAACACCTTGTCCTGAGTCGCATGGCAGCAGACATCGCGCTCGGCGACCGTGGCTTCGAGACCGGCGGCCTCGAAACGCTGCAACGCTGACACGACTTGATCGGAACTGGCCGCCTCGACGCCCAGGTGGTTGAGTCGCTCACTGGCGCCGGGCTTTTCGATGAGCACGAGCTTCAGAGGCGGGTCTTCGACGGCGAAGTTTGCGTAGCCGTCGCGCACCTTGTGCGGCGGCACCCCGAACAACTTCTCGTAGAAGGCGGTCGCAGCGGAGACGTCCTCAACGTTGAGCGCGAGCTGAATTCGTGTGGTGGACATGGTGACTCCTTTCAGGGTCATTGATTGACACCTGTATTGACGACTGCGTGGTCGTTGGGACGCACATCGATGCGATCGTGCGTCCTTCTGAAGGTTCGGCGTCAATACATGTGAGCCACACCGGATCGACCGACAGGCTAACAACTCGAAGGAGAACCATCATGAAGAAACACACGCTGCTCAAACGAGCGACTGCTGCGGCACTGCTGTCAGCGACCCTCGCGGCACCGGCATTTGCGGGACTCACCGCAGCCACTGCCAGCGCCAGGCCGATTGAGAGCCCAAATTGCCAGGCCATCTTGCAGTCGTTTGAAAGCAGCTTGATGGTGGCCAGGGCGGCACGGCAGCAGGGCGACATGAAGGCGTATAGGGAGTACATGACGGATGCCGGCCAGGCGAAGGCGAACTACAACAGGCACTGCCTGGGGTAAGCGTTGAGCCAGGCGGGTTGTCTACTTCCCGCCTGGTTCTTCTCGTCATACCGGTTCCGATGCACGCACGACATCCGAGACAAAACCATCGAAGGAGAAGAAATCATGGCAACAGTTGCCGAAGCAGAATTCGACCGCGAGCTCAAAGCTAGGCATCGTGCGCTATGGGCGTCCGGTGACTATCCCGCCGTCGCGGCGGAACTTATCCCCGAACTCGGCCCGGAGCTGGTGCGCGCCTGCGGGATTCGAGCGGGAGACCGCGTCCTGGACGTCGCCGCAGGATCAGGCAACGCCGCCATTCCGGCTGCGGACGTCGGCGCCATTGTGACGGCAAGTGATCTGACCCCGGAGTTGTTCGGTGCCGGGCGTCAGATCGCTGCCGAGCAGGGTGTCGACCTGGAATGGGTCGAGGCTGATGCTGAGGCGTTGCCGTTCACGGACAACAGTTTCGACGTGGTGATGTCGTCTGTCGGTGCGATGTTTGCACCGCACCACCAGGCGACGGCAGACGAGCTGATCCGCGTGGTTCGGCCAGGAGGAACCATCGGAATGATCAACTGGACACCCGAGGGATTCATCGGCAACCTGTTCGCCACCATGAAGCCGTATGCGCCGCCGCCTCCACCCGGCTCCAGCCCACCGCCACTGTGGGGCGACGAGGATCACGTCCGGACATTGTTCGGTGATCGGGTCTCCGACCTGTCCGCTCGGCGCCAGATGGTCCAGATGGATCATTTTGCCGACCCGACGGAGTTCCGGGAGTACTGGAAGCGCAACTACGGCCCGACGATCAGTGTCTACCGGTTCAACGAGGATCAACCGGACCGTCTCGAGGAGCTCGACCGGGACTTCCTGGCCTTCCTCACCGAGTGGAACCGAGGCGCCGACGGCCACGCCGTATGGGACGCTGAGTATCTGTTGGTTACCGCAATCAAGCGGTAGGGCGACACCGGCACCGACCCGGAGCGCGAACGTTCCTTACCGCTCGAAAGATCGCCGAGATATCGGGCGGTACGGAACGTTCGCCGGGTCATTTCGCCTGAATATCTGTTCATCTAGACAGATGAGATGTGCCCGCATAGGGTCGACCCGTGACCGTCGTCGAGCTGCCCGAAGCGACCGTTTCCAAGCGACTCGACCGAACCGACTGGACGACGATCGCCGCGATGGGCGGAATCGTCCTGGCGCTCCACATATTCGGGTGGGGAGTACTGGTACTCGGGGTGGCGCCACAGCACATCACACTCGGATCGGCGGGTGTCTTCGGCGTCGGACTCGGCGTGACCGCCTACCTGCTCGGCGTCCGGCACGCCTTTGACGCCGACCACATCGCGGTCATCGACAACACCACCCGCAAGCTGGTCGGGGAGGGAACACGCTCGCTGTCCGCCGGATTCTGGTTCTCGCTGGGCCACTCCAGCGTCGTGTTCGGGCTGGCTTTCCTGTTGGCGATCGGCGTGCGGGCAGTCGTCGGACCCGTGCAGGACGAGGGCTCGCCCATGCTGCAGACGCTCGGCCTGGTGGGCTCTCTCGTCGCAGGCACCTTCCTCATTCTGATCGGGTTGACCAACCTGTTTGCGGTGGTGGGCATCGCCAAGGTGTTCCGCCGGATGCGCAGCGGCGACTTCGACGAGGCCGAACTCGAACGGCAACTCGAGAACCGCGGCTTTCTCGCGCGGCTACTCGGGCGGGTCATGCGCCGCGTCAGCAAGCCGTGGCACCTCTACCCGGTCGGGCTGCTGATGGGCCTGGGGTTCGACACGGCCACGCAAGTGGCACTGCTGGTGCTGGCCGCGGGAACGGCCGCGTTCACACTGCCCTGGTACGCCATCCTGGTCCTGCCGGTGCTGTTCGCGGCCGGCATGAGCCTGTTCGATGCGCTCGACGGCATCTTCATGTCACGGGCCTACGGCTGGGCGTTCCTCAAGCCGATCCGCAAGGTGTACTACAACCTGACCGTTACGGTGCTGTCGGTGGTCGTCGCCCTGGTCATCGGCGTCATCGTGCTCGCCGGCCTGGTGGCTGACCGCCTCGGCATCGACTCGGGTCCACTGGCTGCCATCGGATCAGCGAACCTGGAGTTCGTCGGCTTCATGATCGTCGGGATATTCGTCGCGGCGTGGGTGATCGCCATCGCGGTTTGGCATTTCGGGCAGGTCGAAAAACGCTGGGCGCCAGAGGCTTCCAGCTAGCTAGTGCCTGCGAGACGGTGGCCAGGGCGGCTCGCCGCACAGCGCCAGTAGGGCGTTCTCGATCACCTCGGGCAGCGCCGGATGGATCCAGTACTGGCCACGGGCCATGTCCTGCGCGGGCAGGTCGAAGGCCATCGCCTGGATCACCGGCTGAATCAACGACGACGCCTGATGGCCCATGATGTGCGCGCCAAGGATCAGCCCGGTGTCATCATCGACAATGATCTTCGCGATGCCGGTGGTGTCCTCCATCGCCCAGCCATAGGCGACATCGGCGAAGTCCTGGATCTTCACCTTGAGGTTGAAACCTTTTGCCCGGGCCTCGTTTTCGGTCAGCCCAACGCTGGCGATCTGCGGGTCGGTGAACACCGCCGACGGCACATAGCGGTGGCTCGACGGCATCAGCGCCTCGGTGTCGTCCCAATCCTGCAGCAGGTTGTGCCTGACGACGCGAGCCTCGTGGTTGGCGACATGCTTGAGCTGGTAATCCGACGACACGTCGCCGAGCGCGAAAATGCCACGCGCCGTAGTGCGCTGGAACTCGTCGACGACCACCTGGCCGCCTGCCGTCACCTTGACACCCGCCTGGTCGGCGTCGAGGAGGTCGCCGTTGGGCACGCGGCCCGTCGCCACCAGTAGCGTGTCACCCCGCAGCGTCGAGCCGTCGTTGCACCGGATCTCGACACCGTCGCCAAGCTTGCGGGCGTCGACCACCTCGTGGTGACTGTGGATCTCCCACTTCTTGGATGCGATGTCGGTGAAGCGCATCGCGATGTCGTCGTCGTGGCCACGCAACAATGCGCTGCCCCGGATCATCAGCGTCACATGGCTTCCCAGCGCCGAGAAGATGTGTGCGAACTCGCATGCCACGAACCCGCCGCCGACGATGATGAGGTGCTCGGGCACGTCGGCGATCCGCATTATCGTGTCGCTGGTGTGGTGGGGAACCCCGCATTCGGCGATGGCGTTGGGAACCACGGCGCGGGAACCGGCCGCGATGACAACCTGGTCGGCGGTGAACTCGTCGCCCTCATCGGTGCGCAGCGTGTAGCGGCCATCGGAGCGAGTGGGCCCGAATCGCGCGTGGCTGGCGAACACCTCGACGTTCGGGGAGGAGCGCCGATAGTTGTCGCCGCCCACCGAGAGCGGGTCGATCCTGCCGAAGACCCGCGAGACGATGTCACCCCACCGGACACCGTCGACGTGGGCGTCGACCCCGTATTGCGCTGAACCCCTGGCACTTTGAGCCACTTCAGCGGCGTAGACGAACATCTTGGTCGGTATGCAGCCGACGTTGAGGCAGGTACCGCCGAACACACCCTTTTCGCAGACCGCCACCCGCTTGTCGACGTAACGTTCGTCGAGGATGGAGTTGCCCGAGCCCGTGCCGATGATCGCGATGTCGAAGTGGGTCATGTGATCATCCTCGTTCGGGTTGTGGTGCGGCGCCTGCGGTTTCGGTCTCGGCAAGGTAGGAATCCAACCAGCGGCCTAATTCGCGATAGGCCATCTGCCGTGCATCCGCGATGGACAGGAACACGTCATGCTTGGCATCGGCGATCGGCACTATGGTGCTGCGGTTTCCGATGCATCCGGCCCACCGCGCGATCTGTTTGACATCGAGCACCGCGTCGCCACGCTGGATGATGTCCGGATCGCTGACTTCGCGCACGCTGCGGTCCGACCGGAGGATCAGATTGGGCACGCCGACGTCCAGGCCGCGATGCAGTTTGGCGTGGCCTCGCCGGATCGCATGTATCCAGCCGAAGGTGACGGGAAAGCCGCCGATCGGCTTCAGCTTCAGGTCGTAATCGAAGTCGCCGGCATAGTCGCGGTGCAACGTCGCGCCGTAACCCCCACCTTCGGTGGGCGGGCGCACCACCGAGCGTTTGCGGAATCGCGACATCGCACCGATCGCGGCCGCGGCGGGAGGGGTGCGCAGTATCGCGGGGCCCTGCAAATCCAGCCACGGGCTGTTGAGCACCAGGCCCGTGACGTGTTTGCGCTCCGTCGCCCCGCGACTGCGTAACCGGTCCAGCCACAGCGACACGATCAGTCCGCCTGCGGAGTGCCCGTAGACGAGGACCTTCGCCGAAGACACGCCGGCGATGACGTCGAGGGCTCGCTCTAGCTCGGCGTCGTATCGCGCCAGGTCGGTGGTGAAGTGCGGGGTCTGGTCGTCGCGCCATGAGCGACCACATTTGTGCAGGTCAATCGCATAGAACGCAAAACCGCGGGCCGCGAACTGGTCGGCCAGTTCGGTGTTGAAGAAGTAATCGGTGAACCCGTGCACCATCAGGACTGCGCGGGTTGCGGAGGGATCGGGCTCACCGCGACGCACCAGCGTGGCGACGAGTTCGCCTTCGCCGTCGGGATCCGGTCCGAGCGCAAAGATCTGCTGCCAGTAGCCCGGCAGCACGTCAGGCTCCCATTCAGGCACGATAGCTACCTTAATCGGCGCTGCGGCGGGGATGGACGGCAGAGGCGGTCGGACGGTTAGGTCCGACGACGGCGGGATAACCTGGGCATCGGTAGGCCGTGACAAGCGGACCGCTCGACCCCGAAGGACCAACGATCCGGTGCCAGACGTAGCCACGACCAGGACCGACGTCGTGCTCGTGGGTGCGGGCATCATGAGCGCCACGCTGGGGGCGCTGTTGCGGCTGGTGGAGCCGGACTGGTCGATCACGCTGGTCGAGCGCCTCGACGGCGCGGCCGCCGAGAGCAGCGATCCGTGGAACAACGCCGGCACGGGACATTCGGCGCTTTGCGAGCTGAACTACACCCCCCAGCTACCCGACGGCTCGATCGACATCAGCAAGGCCGTCCGAGTCAACGAGCAGTTCCAGGTCTCCCGGCAGTTCTGGGCATACGCGGTGCAAAACGGGCTGGTGTCCGACCCGCGCAGCTTCCTCAATCCGATTCCACACGTCAGTTTCGTGCACGGCCCCGCCAACGTCGACTATCTCAAGCGTCGCCATGAGGCGCTGGTGGGCAATCCGCTATTCGCATCATCGGAGTTCATCGACGACGAAAACGAGTTCGCTCGACGGCTTCCGCTGATGGCTCAAAGGCGCGACTTCTCGGACCCGGTGGCGCTGAACTGGACACACGATGGCACCGACGTCGACTTCGGTTCACTGACGCGCCAATTGATCGGCTACGCGGCGCAGCGAGGCATGACCACGCTGTTCGGCAACGAGGTGCGCAAGCTCCGTCAGGAAGCCGACGGCACGTGGACGCTGAAGGTCGTCAATGGCCGCACCCGGCAGACGCGCAAGCTCAACGCGAAGTTCGTGTTTGTGGGGGCCGGCGGCGGCGCCCTGAACCTCCTGCAGGAAGCAGGCATGAAGGAGGCCAAGGGCTTTGGCGGATTTCCGGTGGGCGGCAAGTTCCTGCGCACCGACAACCCCATGCTGACCGCAGCGCATCAGGCCAAGGTGTACGGCCTACCACCTTTGGGTGCGCCGCCGATGTCGGTGCCGCATCTGGACACGCGGGTGATCAACGGTAAGCCCTGGCTGCTGTTCGGACCGTTCGCCGGCTGGTCGCCGAAGTTCTTGAAACAGGGCGACATCACCGACCTGCCGGAGTCGGTGACCCCGAACAACCTCGCATCGATCGTCAACGTCGGGCTCACTCAATGGGGTCTGGTGCGATACCTGATCGGCCAGCTGCTGCTGTCGGATGCCGAACGCGTCGCCGCGCTGCGCGAATTCGCCCCCAGCGCAGATGATTCCGACTGGGAATTGAACGTCGCCGGGCAGCGGGTTCAAGTCATCTGTAGCGCCAAGGGCAAGGGCGTACTCGATTTCGGCACGACGGTGCTGTCCGCCGCCGACGGCAGCATCGCCGGACTGCTTGGTGCCTCGCCAGGAGCATCGATCGCGGTCCCCGCGATGCTCGAGGTGATGGAACGTTGCTTTTCCGACCGCTATCGGGCGTGGCTGCCCAAACTCAAGGAGATGGTTCCGTCGCTGGGCACCGAACTTTCCAATGAGCCGTCGTTATTCGAGGAGGTGTGGTCCTGGGGCACCAAGGTGCTCAAGCTGGGCCAGCCCGCCCATGACCGTGCGGCGGTGGCTTCCGAATGACGGTCGCGCTGCGCCGCAGCTGGGCCAAGGACCTCGACGCCGCGACGCTCTACGAGCTCCTCAAGCTGCGGGTCGAGGTGTTCGTTGTCGAGCAGGCCACCCCATATCCGGAGCTGGACGGTCGTGATCTGCTGGCCGAGACCCGCCACTTCTGGCTCGAAGGACCCGACGGCGAAGTCATCTCGACGTTGCGGCTGATGGAAGAACATCCCGGGGGGCAGAAGGGGTTTCGCATCGGGCGGGTGTGTACCAAGCGCAATGCTCGCGGACACGGTCACACCACCCGGCTGATGCAGGCCGCGCTGGCCGAGGTCGGCGATTACCCCTGCCGCATCAACGCGCAGACCTATCTGGAGGAGATGTACAGCCACCACGGATTCGTCCGTGACGGTGAGGAATTCCTCGACGACGGAATCCCGCATGTGCCGATGGTGAAGCCATGAGTGCTGCTTATCCGTTCAGCGCGATTGTCGGCCATGACCGCCTTCGGCTGGCGCTGCTGTTGTGCGCGGTGCGGCCCGAGATCGGTGGAGTGCTGATCCGCGGCGAAAAAGGCACCGCGAAATCCACTGCGGTGCGCGGGCTGGCCACGGTGTTGCACGCGGTCGACGGCGCGTCGTTGGTCGAGTTGCCTATCGGGGCCACGGAGGACCGGGTGGTCGGGTCGCTGGACCTGCAGAAGGTGCTGCGCGACGGCGAACATGCCTTCTCGCCTGGACTGTTGGGCCGCGCCCACGGCGGCGTGCTCTACGTCGACGAGGTCAACCTGCTGCATGACCATCTTGTCGACGTGCTGCTTGACGCCGCGGCAATGGGCCGGGTGTATGTCGAACGCGACGGTGTCTCGCACAGCCACGAGGCCCGCTTCGTGCTGATCGGCACCATGAATCCCGAAGAGGGCGAACTGCGCCCGCAGCTCTTGGACCGGTTCGGGCTGACGGTCGACGTGCACGCATCCCGCGACGTCGATGTCCGGGTCGATGTCATTCGGCAGCGGATGGCGTTCGAGGCCGATCCCGCTGGATTTGCCGAGCGATACGCCGAGGTCGATTCGGAGCTGGCTCGCCGCATCGCGGGAGCCAGGGCATCGATCAGCTCGGTGGTCTTGCCGGACAGCGAGTTACGGCGAATCGCGGCTCTGTGCGCGGCCTTCGACGTCGACGGGATGCGGGCTGATCTGGTGGTGGCACGCACGGCCGTCGCGCACGCCGCCTGGCGTGGCGTGTCTGCGGTGGAGGAGGAGGACATTCGGGTGGCCGCCGAACTCGCGCTGCCGCACCGGCGTCGCCGAGACCCATTCGACGACCCAGGGCTTGATCAGGACCAGCTCGACGAGGCGATGGCTCAAGCCGGGGAATCGGCCGACGACCCGCCGCCGGAACCGGACCCGGAACCGGACCCGCCAGGCGGCGGTGAAGCTTCCGGGAATGGGGCTGATGGCGCTGCAGCGCAACATAATTCAAGCTCTCACTCGAGGCCGAGCGCGGCGCCATCGCCGGTGTTTCGGACGCGGGCGCTCGTCGTTCCCGGGGTGGGGGAGGGTGCGCCGGGTCGCCGGTCGCGGGCGCGCAACCGCACCGGAAAGGCGATCTCACCGACCGTCGACCCTGGCGCCGGCCATGGCGTGCACATCTTCGGGACACTACTGGCCGCCGCCGGTCGCCAACGGCGCGCCGGCCGGCCGCGTCCTGAACCGGACGACGTGCGTCGCGCGATAAGGGAAGGCCGCGAAGGCAATCTGGTGATCTTCGTCGTCGACGCATCGGGTTCAATGGCGGCGCGCGACCGAATGTCGGCGGTCAGCGGTGCGGCACTGTCACTGCTGCGCGACGCGTACCAACGCCGCGACAAGGTGGCTGTGATTACGTTCCGTCAGCAGGAAGCCCAGCTGTTATTGCCGCCGACTTCGTCGGTGCATATCGCGAGCCGCCGGCTGGCCCGATTCGACACCGGCGGGAAAACACCTCTGGCGCAGGGACTTCTGGCAGCCCGTGATGTGGTGCTGCGCGAGAAGGCGCGTGATCGGGCGCGGCGAAGCCTGGTCGTCGTGCTCACCGACGGGCGCGCGACGGGCGGGCCGGACCCGTTGGGGCGGGCGCGGATGGCCGCCGCCCGGCTGTATGCCGAAGGCACCGCAGCCGTGGTCGTGGACTGCGAAACCTCGTATGTGCGACTCGGTTTGGCAGAGCGGCTCGCTGACCACCTCGGTGCTCCCTCGGTGCGGCTGGCGCAGCTGCGGGCCGATGGCCTGACGGCCGTCGTCAAAACACAAGCGGCGTAAGGGGAGTCCGATGCCACAGGGCCAACCGCTGACCGTTCCCGAAGACGGCCTGACCACGCGTGTTCGTCGTAACGCCCCACTGCTCGCGGTGCATACCGGCGCCGGCAAGGGCAAGTCGACGGCAGCGTTCGGAATGGCATTGCGCGCCTGGAACCAAGGATTCGACGTCGCGGTGTTCCAGTTCGTCAAGAGTGCCAAGTGGAAGGTGGGCGAGGAGGCGGTATTCCGCGAACTCGGCCGTCTGCACGACGAACACGGAGTCGGCGGTCCTGTCGAATGGCACAAGATGGGTTCGGGCTGGTCGTGGTCGCGCAAGCACGGCACCGACGTCGACCATGCAGGCGCCGCCGCCGACGGCTGGGCTGAGATCAAGCGCAGGCTGGCCGAGCAGCGCCATGACTTCTATGTGCTCGACGAGTTCACCTATCCGATGAAGTGGGGATGGGTCGACGTCGATGACGTGATCGCGACCTTGACGGGTAGGCCCGGAACTCAGCACGTCGTCATCACCGGCCGCGATGCGCCGCAGTCGCTGGTCGACGCCGCCGACTTGGTCACCGAGATGACGAAGGTCAAGCACCCGATGGATGTGGGCCGCAAGGGCCAGAAGGGTATCGAATGGTGAGTACGCGGACCGTCGATCGGCGCGTGGGCCCACACGTCAGTAGGGGACGGCCGCAAGATGACAGTTTTTGCGGCGTGTCGGCGTACAAACACGGTCGGTGGCGGAGGTTCGGGTGAGCGTGCCTGCGGTGGTGATTGGCGCGCCGGCATCGGGCAGCGGAAAGACCACCGTCGCAACGGGTTTGATGGGTGCTCTGCGTCAGGCCGGGCACACGGTGGCGCCGTTCAAGGTCGGGCCGGACTTCATCGACCCCGGCTACCATGCGTTGGCGGCGCGCCGGCCGGGTCGCAACCTCGACCCCGTCATGGTGGGCGATCGGCTCATCGGCCCGCTCTACAGGCACGGGGTCGCGGGCGCCGACATCGCGATCGTCGAGGGTGTGATGGGGCTTTTCGACGGCCGCATCGAGCAGGAGGCGACGGGTACCGCGCGTGGATCCACCGCCCACGTCGCCGCATTGCTTGGCGCACCGATCATTCTGGTCGTCGACGCGCGTGGCCAGAGCCACAGCATCGCCGCGTTACTGCACGGATTCTCGACGTTCGACACGTCGGTGCAGATCGCCGGGGTGATCCTGAACCGAGTCGGCTCGCAGCGCCACGAGGTCGTACTGCGCCAATCCTGCGAGCATGCCGGTGTCCCGGTGCTCGGCGCGATCCCACGCACCGCCGAATTGTCAGTTCCATCACGCCATCTCGGCCTGATCACCGCAGTCGAGCATGGGCGTCAGGCCCACGCCGCGGTCGAGGCGATGACCGCCCTCGTAGGTCAGCACGTCGACCTTGCCGGGATCGTCGCAGCCGCTGGCAGCCGCGTCACCGACGAGCCGTGGGATCCCGGCGCGGCCGCACCCGTGGCCGGCGATGTCACGGTCGCTTTGGCGGCAGGAAAGGCGTTCAGTTTCGGCTATGCCGAGCACGGCGAGCTGCTGCGCGCCGCGGGAGCCCAGGTCGTCGAATTCGACCCGTTGACCGATCCGCTTCCCCCGCAGACCACCGCCCTGGTGCTGCCCGGCGGGTTCCCTGAGCAATTCAGCACGGAGCTGTCGGGCAACGACGTTGTGCGCCAGCAGATCAATGACCTGGCTGCGCAGGGCGCGCCAGTGCACGCCGAATGCGCGGGACTGACTTACCTGGTCGACGAACTCGACGGGTATCCGATGTGTGGCGTGCTGTCGGGGTCGGCACGCTTCACCGATCGGCTCACTCTGGGATATCGCGATGCGGTGGCGGTGGCCGACTCATCACTGCACGCCGTTGGAGATCGCGTCGTTGGACACGAATTCCATCGCACAGCAGTCACTTTCACCGACAGCTATCAGCCGGCATGGGCCTATCGCGGCAGTGAAGTGGACACGGTGCGCGACGGAGCCATCCATCGCGGTCTGCACGCCGGCTACCTGCACACCCATCCCGCCGCGCACCCGCACGCCATCACCCGCTTCGTGGCGGCGGCTGCTGCATACCGGGACGCGAGAATTACGCACTGATCGCTACACGTGTCGCAATCTCGCTACACTTGTCGCATGGCTACTGTTCCAGCCCGTGACCTGCGGAATCGAACGGCCGAGGTGCTTCGGCGTGTCGAGGCGGGCGAGGAAATCGAAGTGCTGAAGGACAACCGCGCCGTCGCGAGGATCGTTCCAATCAAGAGTCGTCGTGAGTGGGTGCCCGCGACCGAGATCGCGCACGAACTGGCGCGGCTCGGGCCAGATACGACGGGGCTGAATGAGGAATTGCGCGCCACCCTCACCGACACCACAGATGACTTGCCGTGGTGAAGACGCTTAGGCGCGCGCTGGCCGACACCTCTGTCCTGATCGGTGTCGAGGCGGACCGCTTCGATGCCGATTTCTTGACGGGTTACGAACTGGGAGTTTCGGCGGTGACGCTCGGTGAGTTACGACTCGGCGTGCTGCAGGCGCGCGAACCCGCTATCGCGGCCCGGCGGTTATCCACTTACCAAATCGCGCAGCGATTCGAGCCTCTCGTCGTAGACGGAGCCGTGTCTGAGGCCTGGGCGCTACTCGTTTCGCAGCTTCGCGCCGCTGGTCGCAAGGCGCCGATCAACGACACGTGGATTGCCGCGACAGCAATAGCTCACAGCGTCCCAGTCCTCTCTCAGGACTCCGACTATGACCACATGCCCGACGTCGACGTCATCAGGATCTGATGCGCACCAAAGCCGGCATCGTCGTCGCCGTACCTGCAACCTCTAAGCTCGCCGAGTGACCGAAAGCGCCTACCTCGTCGGCCTGCGCCTCGCCGGCAAAAAGGTCGTCGTCGTCGGTGGGGGCACCGTCGCGCAGCGCAGGCTGCCGCTGCTGGTTGCCAACGGCGCGGACGTGCACGTCATCACCCGCACCGCCACCCCGGCCGTCGAATCCACCGCGGGAATCACCTTGGTGCTCAGGGAGTTCCGCGACGGCGATCTCGACGGCGCGTGGTATGCGATCGCGGCCACCGACGACCCGGACGTCAACGCCGCCGTCGTCGCGGAGGCCGAGCGCCGACAAGTCTTCTGTGTGCGCGCCGACATCGCCCGCGAGGGCACCGCGGTGACGCCCGCTTCATTCGAGTACGAGGGCCTGTCCGTCGGCGTGCTGGCCGGCGGCGAGCACCGTCGGTCGGCAGCGATCAGGTCGGCCATCCACGAGGCGCTGCAGCAGGGGCTCATTACGGCCGAGACCCCTGGTGTCGTGCATGGCGGCGTGGCGCTGGTCGGCGGCGGACCGGGCGATCCGGAGTTGATCACAGTCCGCGGCAGGCGTCTGCTGGCCCACGCCGATGTCGTGGTCGCAGACCGGCTGGCGCCACCGGAGCTTCTCGCTGAGTTGCCGCCGCATGTGGAGGTCATCGACGCGGCGAAGATTCCCTACGGCCGAGCAATGGCACAGGACGCGATCAACGAGGTCCTCGTAGACCGCGCCAAGGCGGGCAAGTTCGTGGTGCGGCTCAAGGGCGGCGATCCGTTCGTGTTCGCGCGGGGCTACGAAGAGGTGCTCGCATGCGCGGACGCCGGGATTCCCGTCACTGTCGTGCCGGGTGTGACCAGTGCCATAGCAGTTCCGGCGCTGGCCGGCGTTCCGGTCACGCATCGGCACGTGACGCACGAGTTTGTGGTGGTCAGCGGTCATGTTGCGCCCGGGCACCCCGAATCGTTAGTCAATTGGAATGCGCTGGCCGCGATGTCAGGAACGATCGTGTTGCTGATGGCCGTGGAGCGCATCGAACTGTTCACCAAAGCGCTGCTGGATGGCGGCCGACCAGCGGATACGCCGGTCCTGGTGGTGCAGCACGGCACCACGGCGTCGGAGCAGACTTTGCGCGCGACGCTCATCGACGCGCCCGAGCGGATCCGTTCCGAGGGCATCCGACCTCCGGCGATCATCGTCATCGGGGCGGTCGCCGCCTTCGGCGGTTAAAGGATTCTTAAGATTACTGTAAGGTAACCAGTCATGACGGCTCTCAATGATGCAGAGCGCGCCGCCATCCGCCGTGACGCCGAGGGCGGGGCTAACCGGTCGCTCCCGGTGCACGTGGAACACACTGCGGTAGAGCAAACCGGCAGGTACCCGGCTTGGTTGCCGTCGCGGCGGTTCATCGCCGCGGTTGTCGCTATCGGTGGCATGCAGTTGCTCGCGACCATGGACAGCACCGTCGCGATCGTCGCGCTTCCTAAGATTCAGGACGAGCTGAGCCTGTCCGACGCAGGCAGGAGCTGGGTCATCACGGCCTACGTTCTGACCTTCGGCGGACTGATGCTGCTGGGCGGCCGCCTCGGCGACACCATCGGCCGCAAGCGCACCTTCATCGTCGGCGTCGCGCTGTTCACCATCGCCTCGATCCTGTGCGGTATCGCATGGGATGAGGCCACACTCGTCGTTGCGCGGCTGTTGCAGGGCGTTGGCGCCGCAATCGCGTCACCGACCGCTCTGGCACTGATCGCGACCACCTTTCCGAAGGGACCCGCTCGTAACGCGGCCACCGCGATCTTCGCCGCGATGACCGGTATCGGCTCGGTGATGGGCTTGATCGTCGGCGGTGCGCTGACGGAGGTGTCCTGGCGGTGGGCGTTCCTGATCAACATCCCGATCGGCCTGCTGATGATCCACCTCGCGCGCAAGACGCTGCGGGAAACGCACCGCGAGCGGCTGAAGCTGGACGCCGCAGGCGCCCTCCTGGCCACGCTCTTCTGCACGGCGGCGGTATTCGGCTTCTCGATGGGCCCAGAGCAGGGCTGGCTGTCGCCGGTGACCCTGGGTTCGGGCGTTGCCGCGTTGGCCTTCCTGATCGCGTTCCTCTACGTCGAGCGCACGGCGGATAACCCCGTCGTCCCGTTCGACCTGTTCAAGGACCGCAACCGGGTCGCGACGTTCGCCGCGGTCTTCCTGGCCGGCGGTGTGATGTTCACGCTGACGGTGCTGATCGGCCTCTACGTCCAGGACATCATGGGCTACAGCGCATTGCGGGCCGGTATCGGCTTCATCCCGTTCGTCATCGCGCTGGGCATCGGGCTTGGCTTGTCGTCGCACCTGGTGTCGCTGTTCCCGCCGCGGTTGCTGGTGATCGCCGGCGGTGTCATGGTCCTCGGCGCGATGATCTACGGCTCGACGCTGCACGGCGACATCCCGTACTTCCCGAACCTGGTGCTGCCGATCACCATCGGCGGCTTCGGTATCGGCATGATCGTCGTGCCGCTGACCGTGTCAGCCATCGCCGGTGTGGGCTTCGACCAGATCGGCCCGGTGTCGGCGATCGCGTTGATGCTGCAGAACCTCGGCGGACCCGTGGTGCTGGCCATCATTCAGGCCGTCATCACGTCGCGGACGCTGTATCTGGGCGGTACCACCGGCCCGGTGAAATACATGGACAGCACGCAGTTGCACGCGCTCGACCAGGGCTACACCTACGGCCTGCTGTGGGTGGCCGCGGTCGCGGTGATCGTCGGCCTGGCGGCGTTGTTCATCGGCTACACGGCTCAGCAGGTCGGGCACGCGCAGGAAGTCAAGGACGCGATCGACGCCGGAGAGCTTTGATTTCGGCGTGAGCGGTTGCGCTGAGCGCGACCAGTCACACCGAAATCACTCTCGGTAGGCTGGCTATCCATGTCCAGCCTGGGGGGTTCTTCGGACGCGACCGCGCGCACCACGGCACCGCTGTCCTCGTCGGTGTTGGGCATCGCGATCGTCGCGATCACCGGCATGCAGTTGATGTCGACGCTCGACGGCACCATCGTCATCGTCGCGCTGCCGCGGATGCAGGCTGACCTTGACCTGTCCGACGTCGCGAAGAGCTGGGTCATCACCGCGTACGTGCTGACGTTCGGCGGGCTGCTGCTGCTCGGCGGGCGCGTCGGCGATGCGATCGGCCATAAACGCGCGTTCCTTTCCGGTGTCGGGGTGTTCACGATCGCCTCGCTGGTATGCGGCCTGGCCACCGACGGCATCACACTGATCGTCGCCCGTGCGGTGCAGGGCACTGGTGCCGCGGTAGCCGCGCCGACCGGCCTGGCCCTCATCGCGACGACATACGCCGTCGGGCATGCACGCAATCGCGCGATGGCGATCTCGGTCGCCATGCAGGGCATCGGTTCTGTGATGGGCCTGGTGCTCGGCGGCGCACTCACCGTCGTCTCGTGGCGGTTGGCATTTCTCATCAACGTCCCGATCGGCATTGTCATCATCGCGATCGCGGTCTATCGAGTTCGCGAGACCCATCACGAGCGACTCAAGCTCGACATCACCGGTGCGCTGCTGGCCACTCTGGGCTGCACCGCGGCCGTGTTCGTGTTCACCCAGGGCCCGCCGCGGGCATGGGTCGATCCGTGGGTGATCGGTGCAGGCATCGCCGCGGTGGTGTTCTTCATCGCCTTTCTCTTCGTCGAGCGCACGGCTGCCAACCCGCTGGTGCCGTTCTCGGTGTTCGACAACCGCAACCGGGTGATGACGTTCGTGTCGCTGTTCATGGCCGGCGGTGTGATGCTGACGCTGAGCGTGATGATCGGGCTGCTGGTGCAGGACGTGCTCGGGTACTCGGCATTGCGGGCGGGTATCTGTTTCATCCCGTTCGCGGTCGCGTTCGCCATCGGCAGCGCGCTCGCGGCCCGGCTGGCCCCACACATCGCACCCCGCTGGCTGATCATCGGCGGCGGGCTGTTCGTGTGGGGCGCCATGCTGTACGGCTCGACGCTGACCCGTGACATCCCGTACTTCCCGGACCTCTTCGCGCCCATCGTGGTGGGCGGCCTCGGCATCGGCATGATCGCGGTGATCCTGCCGCTGTGCGCCGTGGCAGAAGTCGGCCCGAAGGAGATCGGCCCGGTGTCGTCGATCACGCTGATGGTGTACAACCTCGGCGGGCCGGTTGTGCTTGTCGTCGTCCAGGCCGTGCAGACGTCGCGCACGCTGTTTCTGGGTGGCACGACGGGGCCGGTGAAGGACATGACCCCGGCTCAGCTCGATGCACTGGGTTACGGGTACACCTATTCGCTGCTGTGGGTCGCCGGTATCGCGGTGATCGTCGGTGTCACGGCGTTTTGGATCGGCTTCTCGGCGCGACAGATCGCGGCAGCCCAGCACACCCGTGAGGCGGTGGAGGCGGGGGAGCTGTGAGGGACTCTAGGACCCTTGCAGAATGCAGATCAGCTGCTCGCGGCTGTTGGCTCCGACGCGTTGCGAGGCGCGGAAGAGGTGCCCTTCGACAGAGCGAGTCGACATGGTGAGCCGGTCGGCAATCTCTTTGTTCGAAAGCCCTTGTGAGGCAAGCGATATGATTTCGCGCTGACGGGCAGTGAACGGCTGTGGCGCCGCAGCGGCCCGCAACGCGGGAGTTTGGGCGCCTGGGCATTCCGCGGCGAGACGGTCGACGGTGGCGGACGCGTTCATTGCCGCGCCTCGCAATCCGGCTTGCTGGTATGTCACGACGGCTTGGGCCGCGGCATCGGCGGCGGCAAGTCGGTCACCGAATTCCTCATAGTGGCGGGACGCACGGATCAACGCATCACCGTCTCCAGCGGCCAGCGCGGCGGCGTGGCTTGCGGCGGCGGGCGCGCGTGGTCCTTGAACGTCATGAGCCAGTTCGGCAAGCCTAGGGGCGGTGGTCGGGTCGCCAAACTGTGTCGCCGTCTGCAGAAGCACGACTTCCCAGGCAGGTCGGCCGCGCTCAGATTCTCTTGCCGCCGCGTCACGGACGATCGAGATCGCTTGCGACGTGGCACCTTCGGCGGCGTACGTCCAGGCCTCGGCAATGAATCGCTCGAGGTCCCACACTCCGGCTTCGGCGTCGTGCGCCGACCACTCAATGGCTGCGAACTCGCGTCGCGCATCGACTGCTCGGCCAGCCATACCGGTCACTGCCGTCAACCACGATCGCGCGAAGGTCTTCGTCATCCGCCCGCCCCCGCCGGTTTCCAGATGGGCGATCGTCTCTTGCAAGGATCGTTGCGCCGCAATGAGATCGCCGCGACTCATCGCCGACAGGCCGGTGAAAAAGCTGTGCCATGCTTGCTGAAACGGAACGTCGATCGTTTCGCGCCGAATGCGCGCGATCAGTGCGTCCAAGGATGTCAATGCACCGGCGAGCCGGTACGCGATACCTTGCACCTCCGCCATCGGCAGGCGCAGATGCGAGGCTTCGGCGGACGTCTCGGCGAGTCGGTAGCCGGCGTTTGCCGCCGGTTCGATCTCGTCTATCCGGCCGAGGTCGCCCAGCCCGCTGACCAAGACCCAGATCGACAACATTTGTGCGATGTCGTTGGTCGGTGTACTCGCGAGGATGGTGCTGGCTCGATCGGAGGCCCTGGAGTGGCCGCGCACCAGATCGATCAGTGCCCGCAGAGCGTTGACAAGCGGTTGCGCCGCTTCATCGTCGGCGGATATTTCCTCGTCGAGTTCTCTTTCGGCACTGGTCGTATCACCGAGGCTGAGGGCGAAATTCATCGCACGCAGGATCGCGATCTGACCACGGGTCGGGCCGCTCGTCTCGCCGGCGAGTTCGGCGAGGACGGCCTCCGCGTCGGTTCCGCGCTCCTGCCAGGTGATCGCCATCGCCTGGATGATCTTCGCCGGCAGATCGCCACCTGCCGCAGCATGCTGGGCCAGGGTCTCTGCAAGTCGCAGATCACCGAGCTGCAAGGCGGCCGACGCCCCGGCGACAAGTACTCCAGCGTCAGGCGTGAGGTCGGACTCCATCGTGAGCGCCGCCCGTCGCACCAGGTGTCTGGGATCGGTTGAGTCCCTTCGGGCGAGTTCGGTGGCTATGCGCCCGCGAAGCCGCCTCAACTGTAGGGCGCCCGTGTGCGTGACCTCGCCAAGCATGGGGTGAGCAAGCCGCACCGACGCGGGCCGCACGCTGGGGTCAACGCTTATCAGGCCGAGTGATTCGGCCTCGGCCACCGCGTCGGAATCGGCGATCGACTCCAAAATGTCGGTCTCCAACGGCTCTGCCACGGTGAGTGCATCGAGAACATCGCGGACGGACCTCGGCACGTGGGCGATCCGCGCCGCGAGCAACTCTGCCAGCGTTGGCGAGAGCCGAGGATGCCCGTCCCACAGCCACACGCCCGAGCGCTGTGTCATCCGACCGGCGTTCGCCTCATTCTCGAGCAGGTGACGCAGATAAAGCGCGTTGCCTTGGGTGTACTGCCAAAGTCGTTGTGCGCTAAAGGAGTCCACCGGGCCACCGAGCACGTGCTCCACCAAGCTCTCGATTTCTGGCAGTGAGAGTGGTTGTAGTTCAAGGCGTTCCAGGTGTTGATCTTTCCAGATCGCGGTGATGGCGTCCGGCGTCGGTTCGCCCGACCGGATCGTCAAGATGACCGTGGCAAGCCGACGGGTACTGAGCTGGTGAACCGTGAATGCCGACAAGTCATCGAGCAGATGGGCATCGTCGACGCCGACGACCACCTCGCCGTCGCGAGCTGTGCCGATGAGCCCGTCGAGCACCTCACGCACCCGTCGCAAGGGATCGGGGCCGAAGTCACTGGCGATGTCGGCGAATGCGCCCAGCGGAACGCTGCGCGCCGATGCGGTGCCGACGATCCAGTGCCGACGCGTGTCACGGCTGCCGCAGCCGGCGACGGCTTCGCGCGCCACCCGCGTCTTGCCGACACCGGCGGAACCGGATAGCACGATCCCGCGGGCGCGGTCGTCGCGGGCCCGCGTGGCGTCGGCGATCACTTGAAGCTCCTCCGATCGCCCGATAAGCGGCCACCGGCGGATCACTGGCAAATTCTAACTAGTAGCGGCGCCCTGTCTCCGCTTTCAAGCAAGCACTTAAGTCGGTGACTCCTTAGACGCGGCCGCGAGCTTCGCCTCGGCCACCCGCATGAACGTTGGCAACGCCGCGAGGTCCACGCCGACACACTCAGCGATCACGTCGTCGGCGATCCCCGCGCCGCGTAACCGCAGCGCGGTCGCATACGGCAACGGCAACCGTCGCAGGGACTCATCCCAGCGAGCGTCGGTGGCCATAGACGAAAGATGCACGCTGTCGCCATCATTCGCTGGGGTATTCCACTACCCCAATCCGGATCCGGCTCCGATACCTCATGCGGCTTGGTCCACCCGACGAGAGTGGGGTAGTCAACTACTCCAGCCGGCCCGTCTCGGCGGACTTAGGTTTTGGCAAACATACCGCGAACCAGTAACCGTTCCTTTTCGCGAAAGGGCCCTCCCATGTCGAAGCATGCACGGAAGTCTTCCCCGGCCCAGCTCCGGATCCTCACCGCGGCGATGGCTACAGGCACGGTGGTTGCTGCCAGTGCCGCTCTGATCGGGGACCAACCGATGTCCGCCGCGCCATTGAGCACGGCCACAGCGCTGGCCGGGCTGCAGGTTCCCACGCCGAACAGCCTGCTGACGGCATCGACTGTCACCACCGCCTTGGCCAGCGTCAGCGGCAGTTCCTCCGAAGGTGGAGCGCTTGCCGAGCCCAGCGGGCTGGTGCCCACTGCGCCCAGCGGGCTGGTGCCCACTGCGCCCAGCGGGCGCGGGCCGACGCTCGTGAACGCGTCGATCCCCTTGGTCGGTCGGGCTCCTGCGAGCGTGCCGTCGTCATCGAGCGCGTCGGTGCCGATCGCGTTGACCGGCCGGGGATCCTCCCGCGTGCCCAGCTCGCCGAGCGCCCTAATCGGAGGCGGCGGCGTGCTTACCGGGTTGCCGGTGGCGCCGACACAATCCCAGGCACTCGTTGGCACGTTCGACCTAGTTTTCGCGCGCCTCGTCAGCGCACCGTTCCAGATCCTGGCCAACCCGCTAAATGTGATCGGGCCGGGCGGCTGGCTCATCGGTGACGCTGTCATCGCCGGAACCAACGGCGGCCTACTCATCGGCAACGGCGCCGACGGTGTGGCACCAGGTCAGAACGGCGGCAACGCCGGCCTGTTCAGCGGCACCGGCGGCGACGGCGCCGACGGCGGTCCGGGGCAGGACGGCGGAAACGGCGGAAGCGGCGGCCTGTTGCGCGGCGATGGCGGGGACGGCGGCGATGGTGGCGACGTGACCTCGAGGACCGGCGGTGTAGCGGGCGACGGCGGCGCTGGCGGTTACGCGGCCAGCGGCCTTGGCGGAGACGGCGGCGACGGCGGCGACGCTGGCACGATCAGAATCGTCAACGGCGAACGGGTCGACAACTCCCTTTCAGGGCCCGCGACCGGCGGCAACGGCGGTGACGGCGGCGACGGCGGGCTCGGTGGCGGCGAGGGTGGCAACGGCGGCAGCGCCGCCACCACCAACGGTGACGCCACCGCAGGCAATGGCGGCAGCGGCGGCGACAGCGCCAATGGCGACGGTGGCAACGGCGGAGACGCCGGCCTGATCGCCGGGACTACCGGCTTGGGCGCCACCGCGACGGGCGGAAACGGCGGGGACGGTGGCGACGGCGGCATTCGCGACGGCATGGCCACCCAAGGCGGCAACGGTGGCAACGGCAGCAACGACGTCGTCAGTACGAGGGGTGACGCGGTCGGCGGCGACGGCGGCGACGGCGGCGATGCCGTGCGCGGTAGCGGCGGCGATGGTGGGAACGCGTCCGCGCCTGGTGATTTCGCAGAAGGGGTTTTCGCGGATGGCAACGCCACCGGCGGCGACGGAGGCGACGGCGGCAACGCCAATGGCGGGTTCGTCGTAGCGGGCGACGGCGGCGACGGCAGCCGGGCAGGCGCCGGCGGCTTCGGCGGCGGCAGTGGCGTCAGCGATCCCGTTGCTATCGGCGGCAACGGTGGCAACGGTGGCGACAACGGCATCGGCGGCGACGGCGGCGACGGCGGCGATGCCATGAATCCAATCGGGCAGGCGTTTGGCGGCGACGGCGGCGACGCTGGTACACCGGGCGGCGACGGCGGCGCCGGCGGCACCGCGACCGGCACGGCGGGCAGCGCCGATGGCGACCCCGGCGCTGACGGGTAACGGTCCATGCTTATGACGGTTGCCGGGTGTAGGGCTGGGGGACCGTTGTGTAAGGCTCACGACCCGACGGGGAGTATCGAGACGGGGCGTAGCCGTTTACGCCCCGCCTCGCCGTCACCAACGTCCGTGGTCAGCAAGCCAATTAGAGAGTCGGCCCCTGGACTCCCTGGGGGCACGGCCCTGGAAGGAACATCGCCCAGCACCAGCCCGGCGGAAGGGGCGGGAACCGCCAGTGGTGGGGGCGGCGCTGGCGGATTCGGTCCGTCCCAGATGTTCTGCGCGACATTGCCCTGCCCGTGGTAGACGAACCAATACTCGTGGCAGATGCTTTTCGTCCCAGCGCACCGGGTTGTACCTCTTGTTTCCGGTCTCCACCGGCGGATCCCCGGGGCACCAGGTATGTGGCCCGCGCGGAGGGACTGTGGCATCGGCGACACCGGTGGACAAACCCAGACCGGTTATAGCCAGGCTGGCGGACATCAGTGCTCCGGCGATGATCCGCTTTCGGTTGTGAGTGGTCAAGTTGTGCTCTTTCCGGTTTGCGCGCCGCTCAGTCCGGCGTCGTTGAGGCAAGTTCACAAGGGAGCCCGCGCTGCCGATCCCAAGAATTCTCTGCTGTCTGAATGCAGTGCCTGCGGACGCGATGTCGATAGTTTGCGAGGCCGACACCTGCCGGCGCATGGCCGCGCACCGACATCGGCGCAACGAAACCCATTTCGACACCCGGCTAAGGTTGTCGGCTGTGATCACCCGCATGTCCGAGCTGTTCCTGCGCACGTTGCGCGACGACCCGGCCGACGCCGAGGTGCCAAGCCACAAGCTGCTGATCCGGGCCGGCTACGTCCGCCCGGTTGGGCCGGGGCTGTACAGCTGGCTGCCGCTGGGGCTGCGGGTGCTGCGCAAGGTCGAGAACATTGTCCGCGATGAGATGAATGCCATTGGCGGACAAGAGATTCTGTTCCCCGCGCTGCTGCCCAAGGCGCCGTATGAGGTGACCAATCGCTGGACCGAGTACGGCGATGGCGTGTTCCGGCTGCAGGACCGGCGAAAGAACGATTACCTGCTGGGGCCGACGCATGAGGAGCTCTTCACGCTGACGGTGAAGGGGGAGTACAGCAGCTATAAGGACTTCCCGCTGCTGGTGTACCAAATCCAGACCAAGTACCGCGATGAGGCACGGCCGCGCGCCGGGATCCTTCGCGGCCGCGAGTTCCTCATGAAGGACTCGTACTCATTCGACGTCGACGACGACGGGCTCAAGGCGCAGTACCAGGCGCACCGCGACGCCTATCAGCGGATCTTCGGCAAGCTGGGCGTGCGCTACGTCATCGTCTCGGCGGTTTCCGGAGCGATGGGTGGCAGCGCGTCCGAAGAATTCCTGGCCGAGAGCGACATCGGCGAGGACACGTTCGTGCGGTGCCTCGAATCGGGGTATGCCGCCAACGTCGAAGCCGTCACCACCGCGGTGCCGCAAGCGCGCCCGATCAAGGGACTTCCCGAAGCCAAGGTCCACGACACGCCCGGCACCCCGACGATCGCCACACTGGTCAAGTGGGCCAACTCAGCCCTCGATCGTGAGGTCACCGCCGCCGACACCCTGAAGAACGTGGTGCTCAAGGTCCGCAGGCCCGGCGGCGACTGGGAGTTGCTCGCGGTGGGTGTGCCCGGGGACCGCGAAGTCGACGAGAAGCGACTTGCGGCTGCGCTGGACCCGGCCGAGTACGCGCTGCTCGACGAAACCGATTTCGCCAAGCACCGCTTCCTGGCCAAGGGCTATATCGGCCCGAAAGCGTTGCTGGCCAACGGCGTTCGCTATCTCGTCGATCCGCGGATCGTCGACGGCACGTCGTGGATCACGGGGGCCGACGAGCCGGGCAAGCATGTGGTGGACCTGGTTGCCGGCCGTGACTTTGTCGCCGACGGCACCATCGAGGCCGCCGAGGTCCGCGACGGCGACCCTTCGCCCGACGGTGCGGGCCCGCTGGTGTCGGCGCGCGGCATCGAAGTGGGCCACATCTTCCAGCTGGGCCGCAAGTACACCGACGCTTTTGCCGCCGACGTGCTCGGCGAAAACGGCAAGCCGGTGCGGCTGACCATGGGCTCCTACGGCATCGGGGTGTCGCGGCTGGTGGCGGTGATCGCCGAGCAGCAGCACGACGAGCTCGGGCTGCGCTGGCCATCGTCGGTGTCGCCGTTCGACGCGCACGTGGTGATCGCCAACAAGGACGGCGCCGCACGCGCCGGCGCTTCAGAGTTGGCCGCCGAGCTGGACCGGCTCGGTCTCGAGGTGCTGCTCGACGACCGGCAAGCCTCGCCGGGCGTGAAATTCAAGGACGCCGAGCTGCTCGGGGTGCCGTGGATCGTCGTGGTGGGCCGCGGCTGGGCCGACGGCGTCGTCGAGTTGCGCAACCGGTTCACCGGCGAGACCCGCGAAGTCGCCGTCGACAACGCGGCGGCGGACATCGCGGCGGCGCTGGCCACCTAGCTCGCGGCTACTCGGAACCGCCGGGGAAGGCGACGGTGATCGGCGAGACGCCAAGCACGCGGCTCCATCGCGCGGCCGTGACGGCCGATTGCGTCAGCGCCGTGACCGCGAAGGCTCGGTCCTGCTCGTCGGTGGCCTGCTCGAGCACGGCCCGCCACGCCACGGCGGAGTCCTCCTCCATGCGCACCGCAAGGTTCGCGGCGTCCGTCGGGTTGTCGACTTCCATCGGAAGCTCGTAGCCGGCGGCGGGCAGCGGTTCGTCGACGGACCGGGCGCCCAGCATCGCGATCGCCGCTTCGCGCCGCTCCCTGTGTTCGGCCATCGACGAGGCGACCAGGTCGTTGACGTCAGGAGTCGAATGCGCCGACACCAGTCCGTACCCGTAAATGGTCGCGTGCTCGGTGGCGATCGCGTCGTACAGGGCACCGTCGGCGGCGTCCGCGGGCCGCGCCGCACTCGTGGGTTCTGCCGCCCGCGACGACGTGGTTGTCGTCGGTGTTGGCTCGGGAGACGTCATCGCGCGGCCTCCGGTGTAACCAGGGCGACGGTGTAGGCCGCGGTGCACGCGGCCGTGATCGAGCCGAGCAGCCCTGCGCGATATCCGGAGAATGTGGCCGCCAACTCTGCGGCGCTCTCCGCCGACGCACGCAGCGCGCCGATCACGTCCTGGACCGTCGGCGCTTTCGCGGGCTCGGCGGTGGTACTTGTCGGCGTTGCCGTCGGCGTCTCGTGGCCGACAATCCGGACAAGCTCGTCCGACAGCGCCTGGGCGTGCGCCGACCGTTCTGACGCGACGGCGTTGAGCGCCTGCGCGACGTCCGGCCTTGCGGACGTCGCGGCATCGGTCGCGAGCTGGCTGTCGGCGCGCGCACGGTCCAGTTGGGCGGTCAGCTCGCCGACTTCCGGCGGTGGTGGCGACGACCCGCACGCGGCGGCCGTCGCACCCAGCAGAGTCAGGGCCGCCGCTGACAGGAGCACTCGGCGTCTGTTGAGAGTTGGCTGGGGGCTCGGCACGAGCAACATCCTGCCATCGCCGAACTTGGGGTTACACATCGACGAATGGCAGTGTGTATTCGCTGGACGTCGCCGCGCGTTTGCCGCTAGCCACTGCGGCGCTGGCGTATCGTTGAAGGTCGGTTCCAACTTGCGCCGCGCAGGAATCGTGCCCGGACAACTCAAGATGAGGAGCTCGCCGTGACGGAGCGTTCTGCGGGATTACCGTCGCAGAAACAGGTGATCGAGCTACTCGACGGCGAGTTCGCGCGCGCAGGTTACGAAATCGAGGACGTGGTCATCGACGCCGCCGCGCGTCCGGCCCGAATCACGGTGGTGGCCGACGGTGACGAACCCCTTGACCTGGACTCGATCGCGTCGCTGTCCCGTTCCGCGTCGGCGTTGCTCGACAGCGTCGACGACCCCGCGACACCTTACGTCCTGGAAGTCACCTCGCCCGGCGTGGACCGGCCACTCACCACAGAGAAGCACTACCGTCGCGCCCGCGGTCGCAAAGTGGAGCTGACGATGTCGGACGGTTCGCAACTGACGGGCCGCCTCGGCGAAACCGACGGCGGCACACTGCGGCTGGTGGTTCGCGAGGGGGCAAGGGCCAACTTCTCGATACGTGAACTTGCTTTGGGCAATGTTGCGAAAGCCGTTGTCCAGGTTGAATTTTCGCCTCCCAATCCGCGGGAGCTGGAGCTGGCTGGGCAATCTGGGAAGGAGGCCTGAGCGTGAACATCGACATGGCGGCGTTACACGCCATCGAGGCCGACAAGGGCATTACGGTCGACGTCGTCGTCGAGACGATCAAATCGGCGCTGCTCACCGCATACCGCCATACCGAGGGCCACGAGGCCGACGCGCGTATCGAGATCGACCGCAAGACCGGCGTCGTCAAGGTGATGGCGCGCGAGACGGACGAAGACGGCAACGTGATCTCCGAATGGGACGACACGCCAGAGGGTTTCGGCCGCATCGCAGCGACAACTGCACGTCAGGTGATCCTGCAGCGACTGCGTGACGCTGAGAACGAGAAGAACTACGGCGAGTTCTCCGCGCGCGAGGGTGACATCGCTGCCGGGGTCATCCAGCGTGACGCCCGTGCCAACGCCCGCGGCCTTGTCGTCGTCCGGATGGGCAGCGAGACCAAAGGATCCGAGGGCGTCATACCCTCCGCCGAACAGGTCCCCGGCGAACGCTACGAGCATGGTGACCGGTTGCGCTGCTACGTCGTCGGTGTCTCCCGAGGCGCCCGCGAGCCGTTGATCACGTTGTCGCGGACGCATCCGAACCTGGTGCGCAAGCTGTTTTCGCTGGAGGTGCCCGAGATCGCCGACGGTTCCGTCGACATCGTCGCGGTCGCCCGCGAGGCCGGTCACCGGTCCAAGATCGCGGTCACCTCGCGTGTGCCGGGCCTCAACGCGAAAGGCGCCTGTATCGGGCCGATGGGGCAGCGGGTGCGCAACGTGATGAGCGAGCTGTCCGGCGAGAAGATCGACATCATCGACTACGACGAGGACCCGGCCCGTTTCGTGGCCAACGCCCTTTCGCCGGCCAAGGTGGTGTCGGTGAGCGTCATCGACGAGGCCGCGCGCGCGGCCCGCGTGGTGGTACCCGATTTTCAGCTGTCGCTGGCGATCGGTAAGGAGGGCCAGAACGCCCGCTTGGCGGCCCGGCTCACCGGCTGGCGGATCGATATTCGAAGCGATGCCGCGCCGGTGCCCAAGGCCAACCCCGATGCTGCGCACGGGGCGATGCACGACCGCTAGTCCCCAGCGCGCGGGGCGACTCATAGCCGTTTCAGTTCGCAAGCAGAGTGACGGTAGACTCAGCTGTGATCCAGCGCGAGACTTCGGCTCGGATGCATCGACGCCCGGACGGACCGGTGCGGACCTGCATCGGGTGCCGGAAGCGAGAGCTGGCCGTCGAACTGCTTCGAGTGGTCGCCGTCGACGGGAATGGCGGATGCGCCGTGACCGTTGACCCAGCGAGAAAACTGCCGGGGCGGGGCGCCTGGCTGCACCCCGATCAGGAGTGTCTAGACGCAGCAATTCGGCGGCGAGCGTTCGTACGAGCGTTGCGCATCACCGGTTCACCGGACATGACCGCGGTAATCGAGCATGTCAGTGCTGCTGACAAGCAAGAAAAGCCCGGCGAGAGAACAGGTAGCGAAGAACATGAGCACACCGTGAAGTCCCGATGACCATGCGTCATAGTTAACCCGAGGCGCGGCGCCTACCACCGCTGTCGCCTCTAGAGATGGAGATGTAGTGGCAGGCAAGGCCCGCGTACACGAGTTGGCAAAGGAACTCGGTGTAACAAGCAAGCAAGTTCTCGCCCGGCTTAGCGAACAAGGCGAATTCGTCAAATCCGCGTCCTCCACAGTGGAGGCCCCCGTAGCGCGCCGGTTGCGCGAATCATTCGGTGGACCAAAGCCCGCCGACAAGGTCAAGTCCGGCGGCAACGGCTCACCAGCCAAGGCCGCGGCGACCCCGGCCGCGCCGGAGAAGGCGCCCGTCGCCAAGCCCGCAGCGCCGGCACCACCCGCGCCCCCTGCGGAGCCGCCTGCCGCTGCGCCCCCCGCGGCCGCAGCTGCACCAGCCCCTCCGGCCGCGCCAGCTGCGCGGCCCGGTCCGGCACCGACTGCGACCCCCGGCGCTACGCCAGGTCCGCGTCCCGGCCCGACGCCGAGCGCACCCAAGCCCGCCGCGCGCACCCCACGCGTCGGCAACAACCCGTTCTCCTCGGCGCAGCCGGTTGACCGGCCGATTCCACGTCCGCAGGCGCCCCGTCCGGGGACGCCACGGCCAGGGATGTCGCCGGGCAACATGCCGCCGCGCCCCGGCGGTCCTCGTCCGGCCCCCAGCGGCCGTCCCGGTGGCCCCCGGCCAGGTCCGGGCGGCGCCAGGCCCGGCCCAGGTGGTCGCGGTCCCGGTGCAGGCACCGGCGGTCGTCCTGGTGGCGGTGCCGGCGGTAACTACCGCGGCGGCGGCGCCGGTGGCGGTGCAGCCGGCGGCGGCGGTGCTCCCGCAGGTGCCGGCGGCGGCTATCGCGGCCGGCCAGGCGGAGGTGGCGGACGGCCAGGCCAGCGCGGCGGAGCCGCAGGCGCCTTCGGTCGTCCCGGCGGAGCGCCCAAGCGTGGCCGCAAGTCCAAGCGGGCGAAACGCGCCGAATACGAGAACATGCAGGCGCCGGTCGTCGGTGGCGTTCGGTTGCCGCACGGCAATGGCGAGACCATCCGGCTGGCCCGCGGCGCGTCGCTGAGCGACTTCGCCGAGAAGATCGACGCCAACCCGGCCTCGCTGGTGCAGGCGCTGTTCAACCTCGGCGAGATGGTCACCGCGACCCAGTCGGTCGGCGACGACACTCTCGAACTGCTCGGCAACGAGATGAACTACGTCGTGCAGGTCGTGTCCCCGGAGGACGAGGACCGCGAGCTGCTGTCGTCCTTCGATCTCACCTACGGCGAGGACGAGGGTGGCGAGGAAGATCTCGAGACCCGTCCGCCGGTGGTGACCGTCATGGGCCACGTCGATCACGGCAAGACCCGATTGCTCGATACCATCCGCAAGGCCAATGTCCGCGAAGGCGAGGCCGGCGGTATCACCCAGCACATCGGCGCCTACCAGGTGGCGGTCGACCTCGACGGCAACGAGCGGTTGATCACCTTCATCGACACCCCCGGTCACGAGGCGTTCACCGCCATGCGTGCCCGCGGCGCCAAGGCCACCGACATCGCGGTCCTGGTGGTTGCCGCCGATGACGGTGTGATGCCGCAGACGGTGGAGGCCATCAACCACGCGCAGGCGGCCGATGTGCCAATCGTGGTGGCGGTCAACAAGATTGACAAGGAAGGTGCCGACCCGGCGAAGATTCGGGCGCAGCTCACCGAATACAACCTGGTGGCTGAGGACTTCGGTGGCGACACGATGTTCGTCGACATCTCCGCCAGGGAGAACATCAACATCGAGGCGCTACTGGAAGCGGTCGTGCTGACCGCCGATGCCGCCCTGGACCTGCGGGCCAATCCCGACATGGAGGCCCAGGGTGTCGCGATCGAGGCGCATCTGGACCGCGGCCGCGGTCCGGTCGCCACCGTGTTGATCACTCGCGGCACGCTGCGGGTCGGCGACTCGGTGGTGGCAGGCGACGCGTATGGCCGCGTCCGCCGCATGGTCGACGAACACGGCGAGGACGTCGAGGCGGCGCTGCCGTCGCGACCGGTGCAGGTCATCGGCTTCACGTCGGTGCCGGGTGCCGGTGACAACTTCCTCGTCGTCGACGAGGACCGCATCGCCCGCCAGATCGCCGACCGGCGCAGCGCGCGTAAGCGCAACGCGCTGGCCGCACGCACCCGAAAGCGGATCAGCCTGGAGGACCTGGATTCGGCGCTGAAGGAAACCAGCCAGCTGAACCTGATCCTCAAGGGCGACAACGCCGGCACCGTCGAGGCGCTGGAGGAAGCCCTGCTCGGCATCCAGGTGGACGACGAGGTCGAGCTTCGCGTCATCGACCGCGGCGTCGGTGGTGTCACCGAGACCAACGTCAACTTGGCGTCGGCCTCGGACGCGATCATCATCGGGTTCAACGTCCGCGCCGAGGGTAAGGCCACCGAACTGGCCAACCGCGAAGGCGTGGAGATCCGCTACTACTCGGTGATCTACCAGGCCATCGACGAGATCGAGAGCGCGCTCAAGGGCATGCTCAAGCCGGTCTACGAGGAGCGTGAGCTCGGCCGCGCCGAGATTCGCGCCATCTTCCGGTCGTCGAAGGTCGGCAACATCGCCGGCTGCCTGGTGCAGTCAGGTGTCATCCGGCGCAACTCCAAGGCACGGCTGCTGCGTGACAACGTCGTGGTCAGCGAGAACCTCACCATCTCGTCGCTCAAGCGTGAGAAGGACGACGTCACTGAGGTTCGCGACGGCTATGAGTGCGGCTTGACGCTGACCTACTCCGACATCAAGGAAGGCGACGTCATCGAGACGTACGAACTCGTGGAGAAGGCGAGGGCGTAGATGGTTGATGTGGGCCGGGCACGCCGGCTCTCCAAACGCATCGGCACCATCGTCGCCTCGGCGATCGAGTTCGAGATCAAGGATCCCCCGTTGGCCTTCGTGACCATCACGGACACGAAGGTGACGGGCGACCTGCACGACGCGACGGTGTACTACACGGTGCGCGGTCAGACCCTGCAGGACGAACCCGACTACGCGGCCGCGGCCGCTGCGCTGGAACGTGCGAAGGGGACCCTGCGAACCAGGGTCGGCGCAGGTACCGGCGTGCGGTACACGCCTACGTTGTCGTTTGTCCTCGACAAAGTGCCTGATACCGCCGCCCACATGGAGGAGCTGCTGGCCCGCGCCCGCGCCGCAGATGAGGATTTGGCGAGAGTTAGGCAGGGTGCCAAGCACGCAGGCGACGCTGACCCGTACCGTGTTACGGGGGTGGAGGACGCCGGGGACAACGAGCTCGATGCTGAGGACGCCGGTGACCGCGATCGACAAGATGATTGACGCCCCTGTAATCCAGGGCGCGCGGGTCGACGCACGCAATGCGGCTGACCTATTGGCCGCCTCGGCCACGGTCAGCGTGGTGTGCCACGTCTATCCCGACGCCGACACGATTGGCGCGGGCCTCGCATTGGCGTTGGTGCTCGACCACGCCGGTAAGAGCGTCGAAGTGAGTTTCGCCGCACCTGCCGATCTGCCCGAATCCCTGCAGTCGCTGCCCGGTGGTCACCTGCTGGTGGAACCCCATGCAATGCGTCGCGACGCCGATTTGGTCGTCACCGTCGACATTCCCAGCGTCAACCGGTTGGGCGCGCTGCGTGAGCTCGCCGATCCCGGTCGGGAGGTGTTGGTGATCGACCACCATGCCTCCAATCTGCTGTTCGGCACCGCCAATTTCGTCGATCCATCTGCGGACTCCACCACCATGCTGGTCGCGGACTTGCTCGACGCCTGGGGCAAGCCGATCGACATCGGCGTCGCGCACTGCCTGTATGCCGGGCTGACTACCGACACCGGGTCGTTCCGCTGGGCCAGTGCCCGCGCGCACCGGCTGGCGGCTCGGCTGGTCGATATCGGCGTCGACAACGCTTCGATCAGCCGCGCGCTGCTCGACACTCATCCGTTCGCGTGGCTGCCGATGCTGTCGCGCGTGCTGGCTTCAGCACAGCTGCTGCCCGACGCCGCGAGCGGTCGAGGACTGGTGTATGCCGTTGTGGGACACCAGGAATGGGCCAACGCTCGGCCGGAGGAAGTCGAGAGCATCGTCGACATCGTGAGGACGACGCAGCAGGCCGAGGTGGCCGCGGTCTTCAAGGAGATCGAGCCGGCGCACTGGTCGGTGTCGATGCGTGCGAAATCTTATGACCTGGCAGCCGTAGCAAGCGCATTCGGCGGCGGCGGGCACCGGTTGGCCGCAGGCTATTCGGCGACCGGATCCGCCGACGAGGTCGTTGCGGCGCTTCGCGCGGCCCTTGGCTGAACCAGAAGGCGACTTTCCCGTAGCGCAGGCCACCGGCAGGCGCATCGCGGGACTCGCTCTGCCAGCGCTCGGCGTGCTGGCCGCCGAACCGATCTATCTACTCTTCGATCTCGCGATTGTCGGACGTCTGGGCGCCATGCCGCTCGCCGGGCTTGCCATCGGCGGCCTGATCCTGAGCACGCTCAGCTCGCAGATGACCTTCCTGTCGTATGGCACGACGGCGCGCTCGGCCCGCTTCTTCGGCGCCGGTGATCGGGCGTCGGCCGTCGGTGAAGGTGTGCAGGCCACCTGGCTGGCACTCGGACTGGGCGCTCTGATCGTGATCGTCGTGCAGGCCGCGGCGGTGCCACTGGTGTCCGCGCTGGCCGCTGGCGGCGACATTGCCGAGGCGGCGATGCCGTGGGTGCGGATTGCGGTCGTGGGTGTGCCGGCGATTCTGGTCTCGGCGGCGGGTAACGGCTGGATGCGCGGTGTGCAGGACACGGGCCGGCCGCTGCGCTACGTCGTCGTCGGCTTCGCGGTGTCGGCAGTGCTGTGCCCGCTAATGGTGTACGGCTGGCTCGGCATGCCGCGGATGGGATTGGCCGGATCGGCGGTCGCCAATCTGGTGGGGCAGTGGCTTGCCGCGCTGCTGTTCTGCCGTGCGCTGTTGATCGAACGGGTGCCACTGCGAGTGCAGCCGCCGGTGTTGCGCGCTCAGGTCGTCATGGGTCGTGATCTGGTGTTGCGGACGCTGGCATTTCAGGCCTGCTTCGTGTCGGCCGGAGCCGTAGCCGCCCGATTCGGTGCGGCGGCCGTCGCGGCACACCAAGTGGTTCTGCAACTGTGGAATTTCCTTGCGCTGGTGCTCGATTCGCTGGCGATAGCCGCGCAGTCGCTGGTGGGTGCGGCGCTGGGGGCTGGGCAGCTGGCGCACGCCAAGTCGGTCGCGTGGCGGGTGACGATCTTTTCGGCGCTGGCTTCCGCGGTGCTTGCGGGCATCTTCGCCGTCGGCGCATCGGTGATCCCCAGTGTGTTTACCGACGACCGCTCGGTGCTTGATGCGATCGGCGTGCCGTGGTGGTTCATGGTGGCCCAATTGCCCATAGCGGGAATCGTTTTCGCGCTCGACGGCGTGCTGCTTGGCGCAGGCGACGCCAAGTTCATGCGCAACGCGACGCTGATCAGCGCGCTGGTCGGGTTCCTGCCGTTGATCTGGCTGTCGCTTGCGTTCGGTTGGGGGCTGCTCGGGATCTGGGCGGGGTTGAGCACGTTCATGGTGCTGCGGCTGGTGTTCGTCGGCTGGCGCGCCGTGTCCGGTCATTGGCTGGTGCCCGGAACGGCTTAGGGGCTGGGACGCCGTCGAGACTGCAGCCATGCAGAAGAAGTTCGAGTAACCGCCTGCCGGAATACAGTTTCGGCGACGGACAGTTCGCCTGAGCGACTCAGCTCGTGATCGGTGTCGGCTCCACCGTGCCCAAGCCGCCGATTTCCACGTCGACCGTGGTGACGTCTGCCGGTGGCGCTGTGTAGAACGCCCAGAGCTTCACTGACGCGCCGGGCGGCAACGTACCGGTCGGCGCGTAGTCGCCCGACGGCGGGCCGGCGAGCATCCGGAAGCCCTCGAGCAGTTCGCTACCGGAGTGGCAGGCCTGAGCGCGACGCTGAGAGGTGTTGTTCGCCACGGTGATTCCGATCGGTCGGTCGGTTGATTCAGTGAGACCGCTGCCCGGCCCGACCTCGATAGCCATCG
>NZ_DASSCY010000073.1:0-2195 GCF_035697385.1 Mycobacterium sp.
ACAGCCGTCCCTGCCGATGGACCCGGCGCCGCGCCCACTGCCGGCGCCGGCGCAACCGTCTCCGCCGTCACCGCAGGCGACAACGGTGCTGCCGGAACGCCGCCACCTCCACCGCCACCCGATCCGCCGCCGGCCGCGGCCGGCCTGAGGCTGGGATCCGTCGGGAGCCTCGGCTCACCCTTAGGCGGTCCCCCACCCGGCTGCCCGCCCGGCGATCCTTCCGGCGCACCGCCCCCGGACTTCTCGCCGCCAGATGGCGCGCCACCACCAGACGGCGCACCGCCGGACGGCTTTCCTTCGCCCTGCGCCGAGGCCGGCGACGTCGTCGGCGAAGGTTCAGCTGCGGGTGGAGGGGCTTGTCCCGCGGCTTCGCCTCCGCCACCACCGGGCTGCTGCGGGCCACCGCCTTCCGACGGGGGCTGATCAGTCTTACGCGGATCCCCGTTGCCGGTAACAGGTTCAACCTTTGCGGCACCGCTGGGCGGCTTCGGGACACCCAGCAGCCCCTTGCCGGTCACGTCAGCGCTGTAGCTGACGCGCACTTCCTCAGACTTGGCGAACAGCGCTGCGTACTTATCTTGTGCCACACGCAATGCAACGCGGTCCTGGTTCTGGATCGCCGCCTGCATCTCCTTCTCGACCTGTTCGATCTCCTCGACGGTCGGATGTTGATCCGCCCATTTCTCCTGCGCGTCCGCGAGGTCCTCAGCCTGTGCGGCGAGATGGTCGTACTGCTCGGCCATCTTGATCAACCACTCCTGGTGCTGGCGCAAAGCCTCGCCAGCTGCCTCGGCAGCGGTTCCCTCCCAACTGACGCCCTCGAGGGAGAACGCATTCGATTGCTCGCGCAGGGAATTCGCGAACTTGCGAGCGTCACCCGCATACGTTCGCATCGGGCCGGGATCGCCCGAGTGAATGATCTGCGCCGCGGTCTTCGCATCCATGTAACCGTCGCCCGTATCACCTCCGGGAATCTCCGCCATCACCGCTCGCTTTTCGATCGGGGGGACGACGGGCGGCAGCATCGGGGTTATCGGCACAGGATCGTTTGGAATCGGCTGCGGCGGGTCTTGGGACAGCGCATAGCGCGCACGGTCATCGACCGTCTGGTAGGCACTCGCCGCGGCGTTGAGAACGGCGGCCAATCGGTCAGCCTCCGCGTTCCCCGATGCCACATAGTTTTTCAGTGTCTCGGCGCCGGCGACGACCCGATTCGCGGCGGACATGACAAACGCAAACTTGCATGGCGCCGCAGGTTCGGCGGAAGCGTCACTGGTTTCCGTGGTGAGCGCACCCGCTTTCGCCGTCAAGTCGGCGGGTTCGACCCGAAGCTCCCCCGACGTCATGCTGCCTCCTCGTGACGGGGCTGCGGCCCCGTGCCCAGCAAACTACCAATCATTGTTCCAGAGCCATCTGGTAGCGGCTTTCCTCACGCGGGTTGATCAGCCGAATTGGGAGCTGACGGTGGCGCGGTGTGTCGATAAAGTTGTGCCGCAGCACCACCCGACCGATACCCGGATGCGGGCCTAGATAAGTCGTGGAGTTCGGCCACGACACCTTGGCCACCTGCCCGATGCGGCCGTTGATGAACCCAGCGAATTCGCGGAACTGCGGGCCCAGCGTGACCACTGCACCCGACGCGGCTGAGCGCACCACGAACTGTGTGAACAGCCGCGCATCGCCCAGGTTGATGCTCACGTCGACGTCGTCGAACGGCATGTACACCGGATACCGGTCCGCGGTCTCGCCCACCAACACACCCGCCGACCCGATCGGCAATTCGTAATGCCGGTCAGTCACCGGACTTTCGCCTTGCAACGCTGCGCGCTGCCCGCCGAACAAGCACGAAAACCCGCGTGGTGTGGTCGGATTCGCCAACGTCGTCAGCAGCACCGTCGTCGTCGGTGCGGTGCCGGGGCGAATCCGCACCCGGGTGATCGTGTGATCCGCACGCGCCGACCACCACACATCCGGGCCTCCCGGCGCGCTGTACGCGGCGGTGAAGGTACTGCGACCCTTGATGGCCGACCACATTTCGCGTTCGAAGCTGATTTCGGTGGCCCGATCGAAATCGTCGAAGCTGCGTGCGCACCGCGCGTCAATCCCGTTGCTGGCCAGGTGGTCTGCGATCCGCGTTGTCGACGCCACGAGATACCGTGCCAACCCCGCTAGGCCGGATTCCCGGCGCAGCGCGG
>NZ_DASSCY010000074.1:0-10254 GCF_035697385.1 Mycobacterium sp.
TAATAGTTCTTGCCATCCGACCACGGGATGTAGTCGTGCGGGTTCCAGTCCTTGCGCATCCGCAGATGCCGGTTGAGATTCGCCTCCACCACCGGCTCAAGTTCTTTGAGTAGGTGCAGGTCGGTCAGGTCTTGCGCCATGACCCCTCCCAGTTATCTGTACCCGTTGGTTGCACTAACCTACCTGCGCCGGACGGTTACCGCAGAATCGGCACGCCGAAGCTCACTGAATTGGCTAGCCGGCGGCTCGTAGCATGAACAGCGTGAACGCGGATCCGCTGGCCGGCCTGATCGCGCAGCTGCCCGAGGGCGCCGTCGTCACCGACCCCGACATCCTGGCGTCCTACCGGCAGGACCGCGCCTTCGACCCGAGCGCGGCGATGCCACTAGCCGTCGTCCGGCCCCGCAGCACCGAAGATGTGCAGGCGGTGCTGCGCTGGGCTACCGCCCACAAGATCGCCGTCGTGCCACGAGGCATGGGCACCGGTCTGTCTGGCGGCGCGACGGCTCTCGACGGCGGCATCGTGCTGACCACCGAGAAGATGCGTGACATCGCCGTCGACCCCGTCACCCGCACCGCCGTCGTCCAGCCCGGCCTGCTCAACGCCGAGGTGAAGAAGGCCGTCGCCAAGCACGGGCTGTGGTACCCGCCGGATCCGTCGTCGTTCGAGATCTGCAGCATCGGCGGCAACATCGCGACCAACGCAGGCGGGCTGTGCTGTGTGAAGTACGGCGTCACCACCGACTACGTGCTCGGCCTTCAGGTGGTGCTGGCCGACGGCACAGCGGTGCGGCTCGGCGGTCCGCGGCTCAAGGACGTCGCCGGGCTGTCGTTGACGAAGCTTTTTGTCGGCAGCGAGGGCACGCTCGGCGTGATCACCGAGGTGACCCTGCGGCTGCTGCCGGCTCAGCACCCGGCGTGCACCGTGGTGGCGACGTTCGACTCGGTAGAAGCCGCCGCCAAAGCAGTTGTCACGATCACCGGCAAGATCCGGCCGTCGATGCTCGAGTTCATGGACTCGGCGGCGATCAACGCCGTCGAGGACAAACTACGGATGGGTCTTGACCGAGACGCCGCCGCGATGATGGTGGCCGCTACCGACTCCCGTGGACCGTCCGGCGTCGAAGACACCGAATTCATGGCGGACGTCTTCACCAAACATGGTGCGAAGGAAGTGTTTTCGACATCCGACCCAGACGAGGGCGAAGCGTTCGTCGCTGCGCGCCGGTTCGCGATTCCCGCGGTGGAGGCCAAAGGCTCGCTGCTGCTCGAAGACGTCGGCGTGCCGCTGCCCGCGCTGGCCGACCTGGTCGGCGGCGTCGCGAAGATCGCCGCGAACCATGACGTGATGATCTCGGTGATCGCGCACGCAGGCGACGGCAACACCCATCCGCTGATCGTCTACGACCCTGCGGACGCGGCGATGGCGCAACGGGCCCAACAGGCGTTCGGCGAGATAATGGATCTGGCCGTCGGGCTGGGCGGCACCATCACGGGCGAGCACGGCGTTGGCAGGCTCAAGCGGCCGTGGCTGGCGGGCCAGCTCGGGCCCGAGGCGATGGAACTCAACCGCCGCATCAAGCAGGCGTTGGATCCCGACGGCATTCTCAACCCGGGCGCAGCGCTTTAGCGCTGATTTGTGTGCGTTTCGTTGCGCTCGTCACCGCTCGTTTTCGCACACAAATCGCAGGTGACTATTGACACGTTCCCGGGCAGTGTCGTACCAATGAGACATGACAGCTACTCTGTCTCATCATTCGCCGGTCCGGTTCCAGCTCGCCGATGCGGATACCTGGCCCAACCCGTGGCCGATGTACGCCGCGTTGCGCGACCACGACCCGGTGCATCACGTCGTCCCAGCAGATAACCCCGAGGGCGACTACTGGGTGCTGTCCCGGCACGCCGATGTGTGGCATGCTGCCCGCGACCACGAGACCTTCTCGTCGGCCCAGGGGCTCACCGTCAACTACGGCGAGCTGGAAATCATTGGTCTGCAAGATAATCCGCCGTTCGTGATGCAAGATCCGCCGGTGCACACCGAGTTTCGCAAGCTGGTGTCGCGCGGGTTCACGCCGCGGCAGGTCGAGTCCGTCGAGCCCAAGGTTCGCGAGTTCGTCATCGAGCGCATCGAGCGGATACGCGCCAACGGCGGCGGCGATATCGTCGCCGAGCTCTTCAAGCCGCTGCCGTCGATGGTCGTCGCGCACTACCTCGGCGTACCGGAGTCCGACCGCAAGCAGTTCGACGGCTGGACCGAGGCGATCGTCGCGGCCAACACCACATCGGGCGGCATCACCGGCGCGATGGCATCGGTGGGCGACGCGGTCGGCTCGATGATGGCCTACTTCTCCGAGCTGATCGAGCTGCGTCGCCGCGAGCCACAGGACGACACCATCTCGCATCTGGTGGCCGCAGGTGTCGGCGCCGACGGCGACATCGCCGGCACACTGTCGGTTCTGGCGTTCACCTTCACGATGGTCACCGGCGGCAACGACACCACGACCGGCATGCTCGGCGGTTCGGTGCAGCTGCTGCATCAACGGCCGGACCAGCGACGGCTGCTGGCCGAGGACCCCGACTTGATCACCGACGCGGTCGATGAGTTCCTGCGGCTGACCTCCCCCGTGCAGGGGCTGGCCCGCACCGTCACTCGCGACGTCACGATCGGCGACACCACGATTCCCGCGGGACGGCGGGTACTGCTGCTCTACGGGTCGGCCAATCGTGACGAACGTGAATTCGGCCCTGACGCTGCCGAACTCGACGTCCGGCGACGGCCGCGCAACATCATGACGTTCAGCCACGGCGCCCACTTCTGCCTCGGCGCGGCGGCGGCCCGGATGCAGTCCCGCATCGCGCTGACCGAGCTGCTGGCTCGGTGCCCGGACTTCGAGGTCGACGAATCCGGAATCGTCTGGGCCGGGGGCAGCTACGTCCGCCGCCCGCTGTCGGTGCCGATGCGGGTGACGGCCTGATGCCCGGCGACTGGCTGGCCGCACGGCGCACCGAGGTGGCCGCCGACCGGATCCTCGACGCGGCGAACGACCTGTTCGCCCGGCAGGAAGCCGCCACCGTGGGAATGAACGAAATCGCCTCGGCGGCAGGCTGTTCCCGCGCAACGCTATATCGATACTTCGAGAACCGCGAAGCGCTCTACACCGCCTACGTCCATCGCGAGAGCTATCGGCTGTACCGCGAGATGGCCGATCAGATCGCCAGCGTCGACGATCCGGCGCAGCGGCTCATCGAAGGCATCATCACCTCGCTGCGCAATGTCCGCGAAAGCCCGGCTCTCTCTTCGTGGTTCGCCACCACCCAGCGGCCGATCGGCGGTGAGATAGCCGAGCACTCCGAGGTGATCAGGGCGCTCACCGAGGCGTTCGTGATCTCACTCGCGCCCGACGACCCCGAGGTCGTTGCACACCGGGCCCGGTGGCTGGTGCGGGTGATGACGTCGCTGTTGGTGTTTCCCGGGCACGACGAGGTTGACGAACGCTCGATGCTCGAGGAGTTCGTCGTGCCGATCGTGGTGCCGGTAGCGCGCGAAACGACGGCCTAGCGGCGCTACTGCCGCGCCATCGCGATGTTGAGCTTGTCCTCTGCGGTGACGAGGTGATCCTGGCTGTCTTCGCCGATGTCGAGCTTTACCCAATCGATCTTGCCGGAGAACTTGTTCTGGTGCGGGCCGTAGTCCGGTGACGTCGGCGAACCAGTGTCGATACCGACGTCGCATGCTTCGTCGCAGGAGAAGGCCATCGGCTCGGTCTGCTCCACCCTGCCGGTGCCGGCCGCTTTGCCGTCGTAGTACAGCGTGACGTCGCCGCCCTTGCCGAGGCCGCCGCCGTCGTAGTTGAACTCCACCCGCAGCTCATGCTCGCCAGCGGGAATCGGTTCGTCGGCGGTGACGAAGTAATACTCGATGTCGAAGAAGTTGTAGCAGTACTTCAGCCGGCCCTCATGCGCATACAGCGACCAGCCGCCGACCTTGCCGCCCTGAGTGACGATCACTCCGGCCGCGCCTGACTCGGGAACCGTGACCTTTGCGGTGATCGAGTGCGACTTGTTCTTGATGGTGAGCACACAATTCTCGGTGAGCCTCATGCCGGGGAAAAGCATCTGGGTCGTTCCGCGGATCAGCTGTGGCCGGCCAGCCATATCGGGGTTGAATCGCTCGAAGGACCGGTCGTCGATCGGCACGACGTTGTACTTGACCGCCTCGATCAACCACAGCCGCTGCAATTCGGCGAGCTTGTCCGGGTTCTCCGCGGCCAAGTCGTTTGCCTGGGTCCAGTCATCGGGTCCGTATAGCTCCCACACGTCGTCCGCCAGTGCAGGTTGGTCTTCCAGCCACGGTGTGCGGTGCTTGGTGACGGCCGTCCAGCCGTCGTGGTAGATGCCACGATTGCCGAACATCTCGAAGTACTGCACGACATGGGTTTCCGCAGCGGCGCCGTCGCGCAACGTCGACATCATGCTTACGCCCTCCAGCGGCGCCTGAGTCGTGCTGTTCACGACCAGCGGCGCCGGTATCTTCGCCGCTTCCAATATCGTCGGCGCGACATCGATGACGTGATGGAACTGGTTGCGGGTCTTGCCCTTATCCGTCAATCCCTTAGGCCAGTGCACAACGGTGCCGTTGCGGGTGCCGCCCCAGTGCGAGGCGATCTGCTTGGTCCACTGATAGGGAGTGCACAGAGCATGCGCCCAGCCCACGGCGTAGTGGTTGTACGCGTTGGGAGTGCCGAAGTCGTCGATCTTCGACAACAAGAACTCGGGCGTCTCGATGCCCGCCAACCCGTTCAATGTGCACATCTCGTTGAAGCAGCCGTTCGGTGTGCCCTCGGCCGACGCACCGTTATCGCCGAGGATGTAGAAGATGAGCGTGTTGTCGAGAGCCCCGAGGTCCTCGATTGAGTCGACCAGTCGACCGACGTGATAGTCCGTCTGCTCGAGAAATCCCGCATAGATCTCCATTTGACGGGCCAGCACCGGCTTCAATTCCGCGGGCATGTCGTCCCACCCCGGAATGACGTCATGCCGGTGAGTCAGCTCGGCGTCCTCGGGCACCACGCCAAGCTCTTTCTGCCTGGCGATGATTCGTTCCCGCTCGACATCCCACCCGCCCTCGAATTTGCCCTTGTACTTGTCCGACCATTCCGCGGGAACGTGATGCGGGGCATGGGTGGCGCCCGGCGCGAAGTACATGAAGAACGGCTTGTCAGGGGCGAGCGCCTTCTGCTGACGAATCCAGGTGATGGCCCGGTCCGTCAAATCCTCGGTGAGGGTGTAGCCCTCCTCCGGCGACTTCTCCGGCTCGACGGGCTTGGTGCCCTCGAACAGAGTCGGGTAATACTGGTTGGCCTCCCCGCCGACGAATCCGTAGAAGTGTTCGAACCCCGACCCGGTGGGCCAGTTGTCGAACGGACCGACCGGCGAGACCTCCCACACCGGCACCTCGTGGCACTTGCCGAACTGACTCGTCGAATATCCGTTGAGCCGCAACGTCTCCGCGATCGGCGCCTTGTTCTTCGGCCGCACGCTGCTGTTGCCCGGTGCAGACGTGGCAATCTCGGTGATACCGCCCATCCCGACTGAGTGGTGGTTCCGGCCAGTCAGCAGCGCCTGACGAGTCGGGGAACACAGTGCCGTGGTGTGAAAGCGGTTGAGCTTCACGCCGCTCGCAGCGAGCCGCTCGGCCGTCGGGGTGTTGCACGGTCCACCGAACGCCGACGAAGCACCAAACCCCACGTCGTCGATCAACACGATCAGCACATTCGGCGCGCCGTCGGGTGGCCGCAACATCGTGATCGGCGGGTACGTGGTGTTCGGGTCTTTTGCGTCGTATGTGGTCAAGCCGACGTGTTGGGCATCGGGAATGGGCAGGATGTCGCGGCGTATCTGGGACCGCTGTGGCCCGGTACCGCCTGCTTGGCCGTTACCCTCGGGTGTCGAATTAGGCATGATCATCCTCTCGTGAAAGATTCCGGAAATAACGGGACGCCAACGTGATTCGCACGACGATGTTGATGGGGCACAGCTATTGGCGCGACATCGCGATGCTGAACAAGTCCTCAGTCTTGATGAGGTGATCTTGGCTGTCATCGCCGATATCGAGCTGCACCCAGTGGACTTCGCCGGTGAACCGGTTGCCGGTTGGTCCGTAGTCGGTTGACGCCGGCGAGCCGGTGTCGGAGCCGACGTCGCAGGCCTCGTCGGCGGAGAACGCCATAGGCTGGGTTTGTTCCACCCGGCCGGTGCCGACGGCTTTGGCGTCGTAGTACAGCGTGACATCGCCGCCCTTGCCCAAACCGCCACCGTCGTAGGCGAACTCCATCCGCACCTGATGGTCACCAGCCGGGATCGCCTCGTCCGCCGTGACCATGTAGTACTCGATGCCGAGGAAGTTGTAGCAATACTTCAGCCGGCCTTCGTGAGCGTAGAGCGACCAGCCGCCGACATGTCCGCCCTGCGTGATGATCACTCCCGTCGCGCCGGATTCGGGAATGGTGACGTTCGCTGTCACCGAATGCGATTTGTTCTTCAGCGTCAGGACGCACATTTCAGCGACCCGCATGCCGGAGAAGAGCAGTTGGCTGTTTCCGCGGATGAGCTGCGGCCGCCCAGCGATATCAGGGTTGATGCGGTCATATGAACGGTCATCGAGGGGAACGACGTTGTATTTGACCGCTTCGATGAGCCATAAGCGTTGCAGCTCAGCGAGTTTCTCGGGGTTCTCGGCGACGAGGTTGTGCGCCTGGGTCCAGTCGTCGGGCCCGTAGAGCTCCCAGATGTCGTCGTCGAAGGGCGGTGGTGGGTCGGTCTTCCACGGTGTGCGGTGTTTGGTGACCGCGCTCCAGCCCTGGTGGTAGATGCCACGGTTGCCGAACATTTCGAAGTACTGCACGTCGTGCGTCTCGGGCGCTTGGGCGGCTTGCAGCGTTTGCAGCATGCTGACCCCTTCCAGCGGTGCCTGCGCGATGCCGTTCACCCACAAAGGGGCGGGCAGTCCGGCGGCCTCCAGGATGGTCGGAGCGATGTCGATAACGTGGTGGAACTGGTCGCGGGTGGCCCCTTTGTCGCTAAAACCGTTGGGCCAGTGCACGATGGTGCCGTTGCGGGTCCCGCCCCAGTGTGACGCGACCTGCTTGGTCCACTGATACGGCGTGCACAACGCGTGCGCCCAGCCCACCGCGTAGTGGTTGTAGGCGGCCGCGGTACCGAAGTCATCGATCTTCGACAACAGGAACTCGGTGGTCTCGATACCAGGCAGGCCGTTGAGGGTGGCCATCTCGTTGAAGCAACCGTTGGGCGTGCCCTCAGCTGAGGCGCCATTGTCGCCGAGGATGTAGTACACCAGCGTGTCTTCCAGGATTCCGAGGTCGTCGAGTGCGTCAATGACCCGGCCCACCTCGTGGTCGGTTTGCTCGAGGAAGCCGGCGTAGATCTCCATCTGGCGGGCCAGCACCGGCTTCAGCTCGGCCGGCATATCGTCCCAAGCGGGAATCTCGTCGTGCCGCTCGGTAAGCTCCGCGCCTTGAGGCACCACGCCCAGCTTCTTTTCGCTGGCAATAATTTTCTCCCGCAAGGCATCCCAGCCCTCGTCGAACTTGCCCTTGTACTTGTCCGACCATTCCCTGGGCACATGATGTGGCGCGTGGGTGGCACCTGGGGCGTAATAGATGAAGAACGGTTTGTCGGGCATCAGCGCCTTCTGTTGGCGGACCCAGGTGATCGCGCGGTTGGCCAGGTCCTCGTTGAGGGTGTAGCCCTCCTCAGGTGACTTGGGCGGCTCGACGGCGGTGGTGCCCTCGTACAGGCCGGGGTAGTACTGATTCGCCTCGCCGCCGATGAAGCCGTAGAAATGCTCGAACCCGGACCCGGTGGGCCAGGCGTGGTAGGGCCCGACCGGCGATACCTCCCAAGCGGGCACCTCGTGGCATTTGCCGAACTGTGCGGTCGAATATCCGTTGAGCTTCAGTGTTTCGGCGATGGGTGCTTTCTCTTTGGGGCGGATGCTGCTGTTGCCCGGCGCGGAGGTGGCCATCTCGGTGATGGCACCCATGCCGACCGAGTGGTGGTTGCGCCCGGTCAGCATCGCTTGCCGGGTCGGTGAGCACAGGGCGGTGGTGTGGAAGCGGTTGAGCTTCACACCGCCGGCCGCGAGCCGCTCAGCGGTGGGGGTATTGCACGGCCCCCCGAAGACCGACGATGCGCCGAAGCCGACGTCGTCAATCAGGACGATCAGCACGTTCGGCGCGCCCTTGGGTGGCCGCAGCGTCGTGATCGGGGGGTACTTCGTGTTCGGGTCCTTGGCGTCATACGTCGTTAAGCCGACGTGCTGGGGGTCGGGAATGGGCAGGATGTCGCGCCGGACCGTGTCCGCCCACGCGTTTGAATGACCGTTGTTTTGGGCTGACGAGCTAGGCATGATCGTCCTCTCGCTCGGACTCCTCTGGTTGAGCCCGAGGGCGTCAGACTATGCCGACCTGCCTGTCAAGGACGCGGTTTGACGCGAGCCGTCACGCCGACCAATATGCTTGGGCCTTGATGGATTTGCGTGGAATGTTGTAGGTCTCGCGGAACACCTTGGCCACCGCGCGCGTGGTCCTGTTGTCACAGGCGACCCAGCCGAAATGGTCGCACGCATCGAACGCGGACTCGCTCACCGCCTGCACGAGCGCCTCGCCGGCGTTCTTGCGATCCACCCACACGACGTCGGCGCTGCGGGCCACGGGGAGTTGCTTGTCGTCGTCGTACCCGGCTTCGAGGTACACCCGCGCCGGGGTGTCGCCGATGGCCGTGAGAAGCGAGTTGATCGCCGGCAGCGAGGCCGTGTCGCCGACGATGACATAGCCCTTCGGCGCCGGTTCGGGCAGCGTGAAGTTGCTGCCCAGCACCGTCACCTCGATGGTGTCGCCGGGCTGGGCGTTCTGGGCCCACCGCGACGCGATGCCGTCGTGCAGCGCGAACTCGATATCAACGGTGTCGGCTTCCGGGTTCGGGTCGACCAGGGTGTAGCCGCGCTGATGCTGCTTGTCCCCGTCGGCGAACCACATGCGTATCCACATCGTGGGGTGCAGCGGCCGGTCGCTAAGCATGCCGCCCGCTTCGAAGCTCAGCCGGAGGAAGTGCGGGCTGATCTCGCGCCGCCCCGTCACGGTCAGCTGGTAATCGCCTGCCCGCAGCAGCTTGAGCACCGTGCCCTGGAACCCTCGTGTTGGCGTCTTGTCCGACATCAGCCCTACCCTTTGCATCGATTACTTAGGCCAGCTTAACCTAACCTCGGTCGGGTAGGCGGGGGCCGCGATGGGCCGGAGCCTCAGCGAGCCTATTCGGAGCGGATGCGGGTGAACCGGTGCAACAGCCAGGCCAGCGGAACCGTCACCACGAACGTCGCCGCGAACAGCATGGCCATTGAGCCCGTGTAGATCGGGAAGCGAAGGATCTCCACCATCACCAGTTCCATGATGAGCAGGTGGATCAAGAAGATCTCGTAGGAGATCTCGCCGAGAAAGACCACCGGCCTGCTGGCCAGAAACTTCGCATACAGTCCGCGATCACCGAGTGCCAAGGGCGCGACCAACAGCGTGGCGATGACGGCATAGAACGCCGCCTTCGCCAGTGCTTCGCGCAGCTCGTGCGGTGACGTGGTGGGCTCGCCTGCGATCGGGGTGGACGCGATGAAGTAGCACACCAGCGCGAGCGGGATACACACCAGCGCGTACGCCCGCACACCCATCGGCTGCAGCGCCGCCAGCATCATGCCGCCGATGAACCATGCGAGGTACGTCGGCAACCACAGTCGCGCACCGTCGGGCAGCCAGTCGGTGGTGTGCACCAGGACGAGCCACGCCGGCGTGATCAATGCCATCGCCGTCAGCCCGGTCATCAGCAGGCCCGGCCGCCAGCGATGCCGGCACAGCACCACCAGCAGCAAGTACGCCAGCAGCGGCAGCACGACGTAGAACGCGACCTCCACCGCAAGGCTCCACATCTGCGTAAGCCCTTGGTGCAGATAGGAGTACAGGTAGTTGTCGGTGTAGATCTGCGTCAGGGTCAGGTTGCGAAACAACCCCATCGGCGTGTGTCCGGGATTCGGCCCCGCGGTGCGAAAGTGGTAAAGCAGATAGGCAGCCAACACCGTGACGACGTACGCGGGCATGATCCGTCGCACCCGGTGCCAGGCATAACGGCGCATCGACGGCGGCGCGCCGCCTGAGGCCGCTGCCGTGACCCATGGCCGGAACAGCAGAA
>NZ_DASSCY010000075.1:0-2708 GCF_035697385.1 Mycobacterium sp.
TCGCGGCTGCGGATTGTTCTGAGCCGCGCGCTGCTACTCCGCTAGGCCGCGATGTGATTGAGGGTGGTCCCGACTGGGATCGAACCAGTGACCTTCCGCGTGTGAGGCGGACGCTCTCCCCCTGAGCTACGAGACCGGGGACCGACGTCGAAGACTAACACGTGTGGGGCGCCTGGCCGGAATCGGCATCACTCCGCATGTGCCCGAAGACAGCCGATGCGTTGAGTCGTTCCTTCGGCGGCTGAGCGTTGCTGGGGCTATGGTCACGCGATGACTCACCGTGCCGAACGCCTCGCCGCTGCAGTTGCCGGATTCGCCGCGGTGATCGCCCTGTCGGGCTGCGGCAGCCCGACAGATGTGCAGGCCGCGTCCACCGCAACTCCGGTCACCGGGCAGGCAACGGCGCCGGCGCGGCCCGTGCAGTCGACCTCACCAGCACCTGACGGGGACGCCGTCGAGAGCGCGTCATTCCTGTCGCCGGACGGCAACATCGCCTGCAACGTCGATATGAACGTGGGCGCTCGCTGCGACATTATCGATGCCAGCTGGCCGACACCGCCGACTCCCGCGGACTGTCAAGGGAGCTACGGGCACATGATCGCGATCGGGATCGACGAGCCCGCGGAGTTCATCTGCACCGACGACACCGTCTTCGGTAGCGAGGACCTGCTCGCCGATGGCGAATCCATCGCTTCCGGCGCGTTTCGATGCGAGAGCGTGGATTCGGGCATCACGTGCCGCAATACCGAAACGGGCCACGGCTTTTCGCTCTCTTACGATGCGAACGAGCTGTTCTGAGGTGTCGACGAAGATTGCGCCGGTATCGTCCAGCAGCATGATCCGCCCCGGTGTCGTGGTGCCCGCTCTGTCAGTCGCAATGGCGGTGCTTGCTGCGTGCAGCAGCGGCTCGGCCGACACCCAATCTGGAAGTTCGGCGCCGATCACCGAGCAGACGAAGGTATCTGCGACGGTGGCAAAGCCCGACAGATCGACCGGTCAGCCGGCGACCTACCGCGAGGTGTACGAGTTCACCGGGTTCAGGTCGCCGAGCGGCAACGTCGGCTGCTTCATCGACGTGGACTATGTCCGCTGCGACATCGCCGAGGCCGACTGGTCGCCACCGCCTCGCCCGGCGGATTGCGAATTCGACTACGGGCAGGGCATCTCGCTCGAGCCCGGAGGCAGCGCCGAATTCGTCTGCGCCGGCGACACGGCACTCGCGCCGGACGCCAGCCCTCTCCCCTACGGCGAGTCGATCACCGCCGGGCCGGTGCAGTGCGACAGCGCGGAGTCGGGCATCACTTGTCGGGATGTCGAAACCGGCCAGGGGTTCTCGATTTCCCGTGAGGCGTATCGGCTGTTCTGACCGCGGCGGACGCTACGGCGCGACGGCCGTCGTCGGGATTTGTGCGGCTACACTTTGGTGGACTATCGTCGTCCTTCGCGACGGGCGACATGTCGTTCGTGGCGCGCGGATGTAGCGCAGTTGGTAGCGCATCACCTTGCCAAGGTGAGGGTCGCGGGTTCGAATCCCGTCATCCGCTCGAAGGTGCAGTGGCATCAACCCCAGCGGTGGAGTGGCCGAGTGGTGAGGCAACGGCCTGCAAAGCCGTGCACACGGGTTCGATTCCCGTCTCCACCTCCATTGAGGTTCCCGGCGCGATTAGCTCAGCGGGAGAGCGCTTCCCTGACACGGAAGAGGTCACTGGTTCAATCCCAGTATCGCGCACCAACATCAACGCAGGTCAGGCCCGGCTATTGCCGGGCCTTCGCTGTATCCACTGAACGGCAGCCGCGGACCTAGCAACCCCTGGTGTCGAGCAGCGAGCACGGCCCCACGGGGCCACGGTTATCTGGTGGAGGATTCGGTCCGTCCCAAATAGTCAGCGAAACGTTGCCCTGCCCCCAGTTGACGCTGTACCAGGTATGGCAGACGTTCCAGTCCCAGTTCGGTGGGCCCGGTGAATTGAATGGGCCGCCCGGTCCACCGCCAGGGTCGTCCCCCGGGCACCACGTATAGGGCCCGGACGGCGGCGCCGCCGCGGCGATACCTGCGCCCAGCCCCAAACCAGCCAGACCCAAAGCACCAGACGCCAGCGCAGTCACTGCGAACCGCGAAACTCGATTCATGGTGTGTTCCTTTCGTAAGGCACGCCGCCATGTCCGTCTCGCCAGTGCGGTATTGCAGGCCTTGGGGTGACTGCCGATTCCCGACGACTACGGCTGCGCGTTTGCTCTTGTACCGCCATCGTCAGGCCCTGGAGCACGCGTGTATGGAGTAGTCGACTACCCCATTTTCGCCGTGCAGTCGTAACCTCCCAGGGGTGCCGGGCACACTAGGACGGACCACAGCCAGAACACGCCGCCCTTCGCGGCATGCACCTGACCGACGGCACCTCACAAACCCAGGCACCTTCGCATGACACGACCCAGTAATCGCTTGCTGTTATCGCAGCGAGCGAATTGTCATGTCTAGCGAAACACGCCCACACCGTGGCAAACTACACGCAGGTGCCATGCGCTGGCGTCATCGGAGCAAGTAGCTGGAAGGGCAACATGAGTGCAGGCCTGCTGCTCGCGGTGTATTGCGTCGGTGCGCTGATCACCTCAGCTGCGGTTTTTGCGGTGTCGGCCAAGGTCGGGCGAGTGCTGACTGCCGCCTTAGCGGGCGTGCTGTGGCCGGTGGTATTGGTGGGCGCGGCGCAGGC
>NZ_DASSCY010000076.1:0-7061 GCF_035697385.1 Mycobacterium sp.
TTCGTCACTAGCGACGGAACCCGCGACGGTGCCGTTCTGGGCTGGTTGACGAACGTTATGTTCGTCCCCTCGAGCTGACGTGATGGGATCGTGTGGCGCCATTGCCGCGCATTAAAACGTTGTCTTGCAAGGCGTTTCGCATGAATGCGTCCACCCGTGCAATGCATACGAAATGACAACACATGCACGCTTGCAAGAACCGCGCCGCACCCTGCCCGAGGGACAGGGTGCGGCCGACCCCTCAGCTCTCGATCAGTCTGCAGCGGGAGCGCCGGCGCCGCCGTTGCCGCCCGCCCCGCCGTCGCCGCCCTCAGAGCCGTTGTTGTTGTCGCCGGGGTCGGTGCCGTTGCCGCCGGGGGTGGGGAGATTGCCGCTGCTGCCGGGACCGCCGTCGCCGCCCTGGCCGCCGGTGCCGCCGTCGCCGCCCGTGCCCCCAGCGCCGGTGAAGCCGCCGGTGCCGCCGGTACCGCCTCCGCCGCCCGTGCCGCCTGCACCGTTTTGGCCCTCGCCGCCTTCACCGCCGGTTCCACCTGCGCCACCTCCGCCGCCGGTGGCATCGGCACCCGTGCCGCCTCCGCCGCCGGTGCCGCCCGTGCCACCCAGTCCGCCGTCGCCGCCGTCGACACTGCCTGTGCCGCCCTTGCCGCCGGTGCCACCTGTGCCGCCGGTGCTGCCATCGCCGCCCGCGCCGAGGTCTTCGCCACCTACTCCGCCCTGGCCACCGTTGCCGCCGCTGCCGCCGGTCGTGGTGCCGGTGCCACCCTCGCCGCCCGCGCCGCCGCTGCCGCCGACGAAGCCGGAATCACCAGTGCCGCCGGTGCCGCCGTTGCCGCCAGTGCCGCCGACCTCGCCGGCGCCGCCGGTCCCGCCTTCACCGCCGTTGCCGCCAGGGCTGTTGTCGCCGTCCATGCCCTGCCCTAACTTCCGTTTGCCGGCGGGACTTAGCGGCAGGGGAGGGTGAACACGGTGGGTGCCGCGACTTGTTCACGGGGAAGTCTGTGACACCGAGCGCGCCTGTTCGTACGAATCGAACGACATCGTGCCCGGTCACACTGGAGCCGATGACGGGAATCGAACCCGCGTATTCAGCTTGGGAAGCTGATGTTCTGCCATTGAACTACATCGGCCTGTTCGACCACGAAGGCTAACATCTGAGCGGCTACGCTCGTCGCGTGCTGCTCTCCGATCGTGACCTCCGGGCCGAAATCTCCGCCGGACGGCTGGCTATCGAGCCCTTCGACGACAGCCTCGTGCAGCCGTCGAGCATCGACGTCCGGCTCGACAACCTGTTCCGGGTTTTCAACAACACCCGCTACACCCACATCGACCCGTCCATTCAGCAGGACGAGCTCACCACTCTGGTGACCGCCATCGACGGCGAGCCGTTCGTGCTGCATCCCGGCGAGTTCGTGCTCGGTTCGACGCTGGAGTTGTGCACGCTGCCCGACGATCTCGCCGGCCGCCTCGAAGGCAAGTCGTCGCTCGGCCGACTCGGGCTGCTGACCCACTCGACGGCGGGCTTCATCGACCCAGGATTCTCCGGGCACATCACGCTTGAGCTGTCCAACGTCGCGAACCTGCCGATCACGCTGTGGCCAGGCATGAAGATCGGCCAACTGTGCCTGCTGCGGCTGACCAGTCCAGCCGAGCACCCCTACGGCAGCGCGCAAGCCGGCTCCAAGTATCAAGGCCAGCGCGGGCCGACTCCGTCACGCTCGTATCAGAACTTCATCAAATCCAGCTGACGCGCGCGGTTGGGCCGTTCATTCTGCGGTGAGGGCGACGGCCACTCGCACTTTTGCGCCATGCGCGCAGAGTCAACGCGGGAAGTCAAGCGGCTGGCTGTCAGCATTCGGTAACTCTGCCGAAACGCGCGCCCTATGCTCTTCTCCGATCCGGAGGGAGCCCCTAAGTGCAAGAGATCGATCCTGCCGCAACCGCCTGGCTGCTGGCCGCAACCGCAATGGTCCTGCTCATGACGCCCGGGCTGGCGATCTTCTACGGCGGTATGGTCCGCACCACCGGTGTGCTCAACATGATCATGATGTGCTTCATCGCGATCCCGGCGTGCACGGTGGCCTGGCTGTTGGTCGGCTACTCCGTCGCGTTCTCCGAGGATGCCGGAGGCGGTCTTGTCGGCGACCTCGCGCACTTCGGGATGCTCGGCATTGATCCGACCACCGCACGCGGAACAGTTCCAGAACTCCTATTCGCGACGTTCCAACTGACATTCGCGATCGTCACCGCCGCTCTGGTCAGCGGTGCGATCGCCGACCGCGCGAGGTTCGCGGCCTGGATGGCGTTCGTCCCGCTGTGGACGGTTGCGGTGTACGCCGTCGTGGCGCACTGGGTGTGGGGGCCGGGCGGCTGGCTGTTCGAGCTGGGCGTGCTGGACTACGCGGGCGGTCTGGTCGTCGAAATCGTCTCCGGCGCTTCGGCATTGGCGCTCGCGCTGGTGCTCGGCCCGCGTATCGGTTTCAAGAAGGACGCCATGCGTCCGCACAACCTGCCGTTCGTGCTGCTCGGCGCGGGTCTGCTGTGGTTCGGCTGGTTCGGGTTCAACGCGGGCTCGGCGCTGGCCGCCAACGGCACGGCTGCGGCGGTATTCCTCAACACGCTGGTCGCCGGATGTCTCGGCATGCTGGGCTGGATCACCGTCGAACGCATTCGCGACGGCAAGCCGACCACATTCGGCGCCGCCTCGGGTGTGGTCGCCGGCCTGGTCGCCATCACGCCGTCCTGCGGAACCGTGAACACCCTCGGCGCGCTCGTCGTCGGCCTCGCCGCCGGGATCATCTGCTCCTTCGCGGTGGGTATGAAGTTCCGGTTCGGCTACGACGACTCGCTGGACGTGGTCGGCGTGCACTATGTCGGCGGTCTCGTCGGTGTGCTGCTGATCGGCTTGCTGGCCAACGAAGTGATGACGGCCGGCCCCGAGGGCCTCTTCTACGGCGGTGGGCTCGTTCAACTCGGCAAGCAGGCACTGGGCGCCCTGGTCGTCAGCGTGTACGCGTTCGTCGTGTCCTACGTGCTGGCCAAGATCATCGATCGCGTCCTCGGGTTCCGTGTCAGCGCCGACGACGAGACCACCGGCGTCGACTTCACCCAGCACGCCGAGACGGCGTATGCCGAGGCCGTGCACGGGCATCAGCCGGTGCGCCGTCCCGGTTCACCCGGCATCCCCGGCCTGTTGGCGCCTCGACCTGAGACCGCCGAAGGAAGCTGATACCCAACAGCCCAGGGGAATTCGAACCGCCAGGGGCGTGTTGTCGTTGAGCCGAGTAGGGTCCTAAATACCGGCGTCGGCGAGCACCCATGCCGTTGCGATCCGGCGACAACTTCAACGCCATCAGCTAATGCCATCTGTTGTAACGCACCGGCTGATCGCGCCGATGAAATATCTAGTTGTCGGCTCGTACGGGATGACTGCCTAACGGCGAAATAATAGACGTAGCAAACATTTTGGAGGGGTCAGTGGACATCGTACTAGGTGTGTCGATGACACCTACGACGGTCCGCATGGTGCTGGTCGAAGGCGAGAAGGCCGACGGGGTAACCGTTGATCACGATGCCTTCGACGTGACGGCGAACGAAGGCTCAGCAACTTCGAACGCAGCCGAACAAGTGATCTCCGCAGTGCTTGGCACCAAGGAGAGCGCCGAGGCTGGCGGCCATCACCTCAAGTCGATCGGCGTGACATGGAGTGATCACGCCGAAGCGTCGGTGCTGCGCGATGCCCTAACTGCGCACGGTATCGACGACGTCATGCTCGTCTCCGATGGCCACGCCGCAGCCGCCCTCGCGCAGGCCGTCGGCCGCACCGTCGGATGCGACACCACCGCGCTGCTTTTCATCGATCGCGACACCGCGACGCTGTCTGTGGTGCAGACCGACGACGGCTCCGTCGTGAAGGTGTTGAGCCGCACGCTGCACAGCAATGACGCGATGGCCGTATTGACCGATATGGCCGCGGCCGTGGACGCGCAGGATTCACCGCCACAGGCCATGTTCGTCGTCGGCTCCGGCGTCGACGTCAGCTCGGTGAAGGCACACCTGCAGCACCTCATCAGCCTGCCTGTCAGCGCGCCGGAGGAGCCCGAGCTGGCCTTGGCCCGCGGCGCCGCGCTGGCATCTGCCAACGCGCCCGCGTTCGAGGCCACCACCGTCGGGCTGGCCTACTCGCAGGACCCCGACGGCACCACCGCTGGCGCCGCCTACCCCGGCCTCGCTGCCGCCGAAACCCAGCTCGCACCAGTCAGCGACGGCGCCCCATTGGTCGACGAATACGCGGCCGACACTGACATGGACCTTCCGGTCGGGGAAGAGCGCAAGCCCTTCCTGCTCGTCGGTAGCGCGCTCACCTCGATCTTCGTGGTTGGCGTTGTGGCACTGGCTATTTCGCTTGCGGTGAGCATCCGGCCGACTGTTGATCAGCGGCCGAGTCCCGCGCAGAGCGCGATCGTTCCGAGCACCGTGGCTCCTGCCCCTGCACCGGTGCAGCAGGAGGCTCAGCCCGTTCAGGCGCCACCGCCGCCGCCGGCCGAGACCATCAAGGCGCCGATTCCGGTGGTGCAGGAAGCCCCGCAGGCGCCGCCGCGGACTGTGTACGTCGAGCAGCCGGCCCCGCAGGCGCCACCGCCGGCCCCGGCACCAGCTGCGCCGCCTCCACCTCCAGCGGCTCCTCCGCCTGCGCCGGCTCCGGTCTACACCCCGCCGGTCGTCTTGCCGCCACCAGTGGTTGTGTATCCACGGCCGCAGAATCCGTGGAACCCCTGGAATCCGCCGTGGTCACCGCCGACGCCGACGTGGACGCCACCGAAGCCGACCTGGACACCGCCCAAGCCGACGTGGACACCGCCGCCCCCGTGGCCAACCCCATGGCCGCAGGAACCGCAAGAACCCCAGGAACCTCAGTTCCCGCAGCAACCGCAGCAACCGCAGCAGCCGCAATGGCCGCAGTGGCCGGGCGGGGGCTCAGGTTCGGGCTCAGGTGGTTCGGGTTCGGACGGCTCAGATAGCTACGGGCCGGGTGGCTCAGGTGGCTATGGGCCGGGTGGCTCGGGCGGCTCCGACTCCGGAGGCTCTGGCGGACGCGGAGGTTCGGGCAGCGGAGGCTCAGGCGGGAACTGTTTCCTCATCTTCTGCGGCTAGCAGCAGCGCGAGCGAAATTTCCCGTTTTTTCCCGTGTTAGACTGATTTTGGGTGTTTTTCGTACATCCATTCGAATGAAAGAAGTTAACAGTATGGCACAGGGAACTGTGAAGTGGTTCAACAGCGATAAGGGCTTTGGCTTTATTGCTCCCGACGGCGGCGCGGAGGATGTGTTCGTTCACTACTCCGAGATCGGCGGGAGCGGTTACAAATCGCTCGAAGAGAACCAGCGAGTTCAGTTCGAGGTCGAACAGGGCGCCAAAGGCCCTCAGGCAGTCGGAGTGACGGCCGTCTAAACCCCGGTCTTCTGCGCCCGGCGCTGCATATCAGTCCGCCCGGCGCGCACAATGCCCCATTCATCGTTGCCAATGCGCAACGAGATGGGGCATTCGTGATTTCTAGGGGCATTTCAGATTTCGGCACCCGTCCGTCACCTGCCGTTGGCTTGCCGCTTGGTGTCGCGTAGCGGTTAGCTCATCGCAGCTGCATATAGAGGCAGTATGCGATGCACCGTATTCGGCACGGGTTACCTCGGAGCCACCCACGCGGCCGGAATGGCCGAGCTCGGGCACGACGTGATCGGTGTTGACATCGATCCGGGTAAGGTCGCCAAGCTGGCCGCCGGCGATATCCCGTTCTACGAACCCGGCTTGCGAAAGGTGTTGAGCGACAACATCGCTGCCGGGCGTCTGCGCTTCACCACCGACTACGACGTTGCAGCGGAATTCGCCGACGTGCACTTCCTCGGTGTCGGAACACCGCAGAAGAAGGGCGAGTACGGCGCCGATCTGCGCCACGTGCATGCGGTGATCGACACCCTGGTGCCGCGCCTGCGACGACCCGCGGTGATCGTCGGCAAGTCCACGGTGCCGGTGGGCACCGCCGCCGAGCTGGCCAGCCGCGCCCGCGAGCTGACGCCGGACGGCGTCGACGTCGAAGTGGCCTGGAATCCTGAGTTCTTGCGCGAAGGCTTCGCCGTTCACGACACACTGCACCCTGATCGCATTGTGCTTGGGGTGCAACGCGATTCGGTCCGTGCCGAAGCGGCGATCCGTCAACTCTATGCACCGCTGCTGGACGATTCGGTGCCATTCCTGGTGACCGACCTGCAGACCGCCGAACTGGTCAAGGTGTCGGCGAACGCCTTCCTGGCGACGAAGATCTCTTTCATCAACGCGATCTCCGAGGTCTGCGAGGCCGTCGATGCCGATGTCACGCTGCTGGCCGACGCGCTGGGATATGACCCGCGGATCGGGCGTCGATTCCTCAACGCCGGCCTTGGATTTGGCGGCGGCTGCCTGCCCAAGGACATTCGCGCGTTCATGGCCCGGGCCGGTGAGCTCGGCGCGAACCATGCGCTGACGTTTCTGCGTGAGGTGGACAGCATCAACATGCGGCGCCGCACCCGGATGGTGGAGCTGGCCACGATGGCGTGTGGCGGCTCTCTGCTGGGCGCCAACGTCGCGGTACTGGGCGCGGCGTTCAAGCCTGAGTCCGACGACGTGCGCGACTCCCCGGCACTCAACGTCGCCGGCATGCTGCAGCTCAACGGCGCCACCGTCAACGTCTACGACCCCAAGGCAATGGAGAACTCGCAGCGCCTGTTTCCGACCCTGAACTACTCCACATCGGTCGTGGAGGCGTGTGAGCGCGCCGACGCCGTGCTGGTGCTCACAGAGTGGCGCGAATTCGTCGAACTGGACCCCGATGAGCTCGCGACCACGGTACGCGCCAAAGTCGTTGTCGACGGCCGCAATTGCCTTGACGGCGAGCGGTGGACTGACGCGGGATGGGACCTGTATTGCTTGGGACGGGGTCGCGCTACAGCCAGTGCGGCGGTGACACCGGCGACCCCTCGAAGCTGACGCCGACGGCCCCACGCCCCGCCGCCCATCGAACGATCCCGGGTA
>NZ_DASSCY010000077.1:0-22272 GCF_035697385.1 Mycobacterium sp.
CCCGGCGCGCACGGCGGCACCGCCACCGCGTTCGACGACGCAGCGTGTGAACTGATCGATCCCGACTTCGCCCGCCCGCTGCGCCCGGTCGCTGCGGTCGCACCGCTCGCCTTCGAAGAGCCTGAGCCAACCTTGCCCATCGAGTCCCCCGAGCCGGCGCCCGAGCCGCCCGCCGCGCCCAAGCCACGCGCCCGCAAGGGCAAGCCCGCGGTGCCAGCGTGGGAGGACGTGCTGCTCGGGGTGCGCTCGGGCGGCCAGCGCTGACGGCTTGACCTGAAGTGTCGTTGAGGTCCTAACGTGCGTCGACATGACCACGCTTGGGCCAATCGGCCTCGCCAGCAGTAACCCGTACACCGACGACGCCGCGGTTGTTGCCGACGAGGCGCAGCACGTCGAGAGCCTCGGATTCTCCACACTGTGGCGGTCCGGCAATCTGCCGATGCTCGAGGCGGCGGTACGCGCCACCACGACCATTCCCGTCGCCACCGGGATCATCCCCGTGGCCAGCGTGCCCTCCGCCGATGTCGTCGCGACGTACCAATCGCTGCAGCGCGACCACCCGGGCCGCTTCATCGTCGGCCTCGGCGGCGCGCACGACGCGCATCCCCTCGAGACTCTCAACACGTACCTCAACGAGTTGGACGCCGCGGGTGTCCCGGCGTCGGCTCGGGTGTTGGCCGCGCTGGGGCCCAATATGCTTGCGCTGTCGCGTGATCGGGCCGGCGGCGCGTATCCGTTCCTGGTGACGCCGTCGTACGTGACGGACGCGCGAGCGGTGCTCGGGGCAGACCGGACTCTGGCGACGCTGGTGATGGTCGCCCCCGTCGCCGACCGTGAAGCCGCGCGACGGGCGGTGGCGCAACCATTGGACTTCCTGACGAAAGTCGGCGGCTATCGGCGCAACCTGATGCGCCAGGGCTTCTCCGAATCCGACATCGATGACGTCAGCGACCGGCTGCTCGATGGCATCGTGGCCTGGGGCGATCTGGACGCCATCGCGGCCCGCATAGCCGAGTTCCGTGCGGCAGGCGCCGATCAGGTGGTGTTGCGGATCCTGGGCGTCGACGATTTCGCGGAGTGGCGTGCCCGGCTGGCCGAGGCGCTGATCGGCTGAATTCCGTTATCCCCCAACGGCCATGGCAAGCAGGGCCAGCCACGCCGCGGCCACCCCGACGGCGGAGCCCAGCACGAACCACCGCCACACCGGCAGCTTGCGCCAACCCCACACCGTCGGAGCCAACCCTCCGACGGCTACCAGGTTGAGCCCGACAGCGAGCAACGGGTGCACGCGCGTCAGGCCCACGCTCAGCACGACAACGGCAGCGCCGGTCACCGCGGCGACGAAAGCGGCCACCGTCAAACCCATTGCCCACGGCGTCGAGTCGTCGGTCACGGCGCGAGCCTAGCTCGTTCATAGAACGCCAGCGCCGCCGCCGTCGCGACGTTGAGCGAGTCGGTGCCCCGCGACATCGGGATGCGCACCCGCATATCGGCCGCGCGCATCGCCCGTTCGGTCAGCCCCGGACCTTCGGCGCCCACCAGAATCGCGACCCTGTCGTCGGCGAGCGCCGTCATCGCCTCCGCAACCGTGCGGGCCGACGGGTCAGGAGTCATGGCCAGCAGCCGAAAACCGTTGTCCCGCAGCAACTCAAGATCCTGCGGCCATGCCGCCGCCCACGCATACGGCACCAGCAGCGCATGTCCCATCGAGACCCGGACAGCGCGCCGGTACAGCGGGTCGGCACAGCCGCTGCCGAACACCACCGCGTCGACGCCGAGGCCTGCCGCGTTGCGGAAGACCGAGCCGAGATTCTCGTGGTCGTTCACGCCCTCCAGAACCGCGACGGTGCGGGCACCGTCGAGCACCTGGGCCACCGACAGTTCCGGCGGGCGCGACGCCGACGCCAACACCCCGCGATTCAGATGAAATCCGACCACGTCGGCCATGACATCGGCAGCCGCCCGGTAGTAGGGCGCATCGACGCGGTCCAGGTCGGACGACAGTTCGGCCAGCCGCCGGTCGGTGCCCAGCATCGCGCGCGGGACGAACCGCGATGCCAACATGCGCTGCACAACCAGCACGCCCTCGGCGATCACCAGCCCCTTGCCGCTCGGCAGATCCGGCCTGCGGTCGACGCTGTTCAGGTCACGGAAGTCGTCGAGCCGGGGGTCGGCAGGGTCGCTGACGTCGATTACGTTGGGGCTCACGCGCTTTCATCGACAATCGCCGACATCAGGTCGGCGGCCATCAGCAACGTATTGCGTTGATCGGAGTCGAGCCGGGCCAGTCGTTGTTTCAGCCACTCCTGGCTGGCGCGGCGTTCGGCCTCGATCAGGTTGGTCCCGGCAGGTGATACCGACACCAGCACCTGCCGGCCGTCGGCGGGGTGCGCGGTGCGCGCGACGAAGCCCAGTTCGGCGAGTGACGCGATGACCCGCGTCATTGAGGGCGGGCGTACCCGCTCCCGATCGGCTAACGCGCCGGGGGTCATCGCACCCTCCTTGGCAAGCGTCGACAGCGCTGAGAGCTGCGACAGCGAAACCGGGGATTCCGGGCGGCGGAACCGCAATTGGCGAGCAAGACGAATGACCGCCAGCGACAAATCGCTCGCCAGCTGGCCGTCGTGGTCTTTCACGAGGCAAACAATACCTAGCGGATCTGTCGAAAGACGGCGAAACCGCGGGCATTTCTGACGTACGCGTAATCGGTTACGTTGTCTTCGATGAGCCCCGAACCGCCCCAGCTGCCAGCCGTGCTGCTCAAGCCATGGCCGGTCATCGTGGTGATCGCCACGGGCTGGGCGATCGCCGTGGTGCTGGCCTTCACGGTTCCCGGATTGCACGACTGGCGGCCCATCACGATCGCCGGGCTTGGCGTTGGGGCGCTTGGCACGTCGATCTTTCTGTGGCAACGTCACGCCGTGCGCCGCGGATCCCGTGGGGCACAAGGCGGTCTGGACTGAAGGACCTGAAGGGGGACGCAATGGCAGCGCCGCAGTTGCAAGCGCAGATCGACATCAATGCTCCGGTCTCCAAGGTGTGGGCGTTGGTCTCCGACTTCGGCCGAATGCCGCAATGGAGCCCGCAGTGCCGATTGATGAAGGCGTTCGGCCCGCTGCGTCAAGGCACGCGGACGTTCAACCTCAACCGTCGTAACTTCATGTTCTGGCCGACGACGTCCACGGTCACCGAGGTCATTCCGGAGAAGAAGCTGGCGTTCCGGGTGAACGCCAACAACACAATATGGAGCTACGAGCTGGAGCCCACCGAGACCGGCACGCGCGTGGTAGAGACCCGCCACGCCGAGAACGGCGTCAAGGCCTTCTCCAACATGACGGTCAACGCGTTGATGGGCGGGGTGCCGAACTTCGAGCGTGAACTCGTCGACGGCATGAACCAGTCGCTGGCCCGCATCAAGGCCGCGGCCGAAAGTTAGTCCCGCGGCTCGGCGAGGTCGAGCACGCCGTCGTCATACGGGTCGAAGAGCGGCGTCCCCGTGCCAGGCGGTTGCGGAGTGTCCGAGTGTGCGCCGCAACCGTATTCGGCGTCGACCACATGGCCGTCGGCGGCAAGCTCGTTGGCGCAGACACCGAACATCGAGCTCAGCGCGCCCGCCAGCGGAAGGTAGAAGCCGCAGTCGCGACACACGCGGCGGGTGGACCGTGCCATCGCCGAACCCGGCCCGTAATCCCCGTCATGCCAACGCTGCGCGGCCTCGCCCCGCCCCCACGGGCTGAGCACCTGCCTGCGGCCGAAGCCGACCTCCACCGCGACGTCGTCGATCTGCGGGTCTCCGGTGGCCGTGTAGCCCGGCACCAGCCGGGGGTCCTCGGACGGCGGTGCGAGCAGATCGCCTGGGCTCAGGTCGCCCGGCTTGATTCGCTCCTGCCACGGCACCCACTTGGGCGCCAGCAACGCCGTTGGCCCTGGCACCAGCACCACTTCGCTAATGGTGGCGTGGTCGGCGCCAGGCCAGGCCGCCACCACGACGGCCCACTGCCAGCCGCGGTATCCCGGCATGTCGGCGAGGAACCGGTGCGTGGCCGCCGTCGGATCCTCGAGACTGGCGCCCAGGTACTCCCCGACCGTGTTTTCGCCGCTGATCTCCACGATCGCCGCGCGCGCCTGCTCAACGGCGCCCTTAAGCACCGCCTCCAGGTCGGGGCGGTCGGTTGTGTCGGTCACGCTGTCCATCGCCACCAATAGTGCCTGACCGGCGAACGTGTAGCCACACCGGTCGCCTGCACGTCCGCTACCGCCGCCATGGGGGAGAATCTCTTGTGTGACCGGATCGCGGCGTGACCCCCGCTACTACCCGCCGCGCCCACCCGGCGAAGAACATCCCGGCATGGCCAACTATCCCAGCGATCCTGGCATGGAAGGCGGCTATCGCCGGTCGCGCCGGTCCATGCCGAGCGCCAACAGATGGCTGCCGCCGCTGAACGAACCGTCCAGGGAGTACGCCGACACGCCGCCCAATGTCGGTGCCGCTGCGGGACAGAAGGTCACCGTCACACGGGCGGCCGCGCAGCGCAGCCGCGAAATGGGTTCGAAGATGTACGGCCTGGTGCACAGGGCCGCCACCGCCGACGGTGCCGACAAATCGGGTCTGACCGCGCTGACGTGGCCGGTGGTCGCGAACTTCGCCGTCGACGCCGCGATGGCCGTCGCGCTGGCCAACACCCTGTTCTTCGCCGCGGCCAGCGGGGAAAGCAAGGGCAAGGTCGCGCTGTACCTTTTGATCACCATCGCGCCGTTCGCGGTCATCGCACCGCTGATCGGGCCTGCGTTGGACCGCCTGCAGCACGGCCGCAGGGTCGCGCTGGCCACGTCGTTCATGTTGCGCACGGCGTTGGTGGTGGTGCTGATCGCGAATTACGACGGCGCAACGGGCAGCTTCCCTTCCTGGGTGCTCTATCCGTGCGCGCTGGGAATGATGGTGCTGTCCAAGTCATTTAGTGTGCTGCGCAGTGCGGTGACCCCGCGGGTGCTGCCCCCGACGATCGACTTGGTGCGGGTGAACTCGCGACTGACGATGTTCGGCCTGCTCGGAGGGACGATGGTCGGCGGCGCGATCGCCGCGGCCGCGGAATACGGGTTCGGCCTGTTCCATCTGCCCGGGGCGTTATACGTCATCGTCGCGGCGACCGTGGCAGGCGCGGCGCTGTCGATGCGGATACCCAAGTGGGTGGAGAGCACAGCGGGTGAGGTGCCCGCGACACTGTCCTACCACGGCCGCAGCGGGGAGTTGCGTCGGCATCCGGAGCACTACAATCCATCGGGTGCCGCCCGACAACCCTTGGGCCGCAACATCATTACCGCACTATGGGGCAACTGCACAATCAAGGTGATGGTGGGCTTCCTGTTCCTCTACCCCGCGTTTGTGGCCAAGTCGCACGACGCCAGCGGCTGGGAGCAGCTTCGGATTCTCGGCCTGATCGGCGCCGCCGCGGCGATCGGCAACTTCGCGGGCAACTTCACCAGCGCGCGACTGAAGCTCGGCCATCCCGCAAAGCTGGTGGTGCGCGCCACGATTGCGGTCACCGCCGCCGCACTGGCCGCCGCGGTCACCGGCAATCTGCTGGTGGCCGCCGTCGCCACCCTGGTCACATCGGGCGCGAGCGCGATCGCGAAAGCATCGCTGGACGCATCGCTTCAGGATGATCTTCCGGAGAAATCACGCGCCTCGGCGTTCGGCCGTTCGGAATCTCTGCTGCAGTTGGCCTGGGTTGCCGGCGGCGCGACGGGCGTGCTCATCTACACCGATCTGTGGGTGGGCTTTACGACGATCTCCGCGGTGCTGATCCTTGGGCTTGCGCAGACGGTGGTCAGCTACCGCGGCGAGTCGTTGATTCCGGGCCTCGGCGGCAACCGTCCTGTGTTGGCGGAGCAGGAGGGCGGTCGGCCCGCGGCGGTGGCGCCCGAGTGAAACGGGTTGTCGCCGCATTGGCGGTCGTGGTTGTCGTGGCGTCGATCGGCACAGGCGTGTTGGTCTGGCGATTGCACAACGAGCCCGAACGCCCTGAAATCAGCGCATATTCGCATGGCGAGACAGCGCGGGTCGGGCCGTACCGGTACTGCGAAGTGCTCAATCCCACCGACTGCGAGATGCCGGGTGCCCAAGGCGAACTCGCGGTCGACGCACGGCACCCCGTGCAGCTATCTGTCCCGGCGAGCATCGCGCACGCACCATGGATTTTGTTGCGCGCCTATGAGGGATCCGACGTCATCGAGGAATTCCGGCCGGACAGCAGGCTGGCGGTCACCATCCCCACAGTCGACCCACAACGCGGCAAGCTGACCGGCTTCGCGGTACAACTACCGACGCTGGTCCGCGATGAGGCAGGCAACGAGTTTCCGGTGCCGCACGCGGAGTGGTCCGTGCGGACGGTTTGGCCTCAGCCGGCAGAGTGACCGGCTGGCACCCGCTCGCCTTCTGGCGTCGGGCCCGGCGGTGTGCCGTCGCCAAAGGGTCTGCCTCCCAAGGCTTCCCGACCGTGCGGGGTGAGCCAGTTGGACAGGTCTGGACCCGCTGGCACGATCTGCGTCGGGTTGATGTCCTTGTGCACGATGTAGTAGTGCTGCTTGATCTGGACGAAGTCGATGGTGTCTCCGAAGCCCGGCGTCTGGAACAGATCGCGCGCGTAGGCCCACAGCACCGGCATCTCGGAAAGCTTGCAGCGGTTGCATTTGAAGTGGCCGTGGTAGACGGGGTCGAAGCGGGCCAGCGTGGTGAACAACCGGACGTCGGCCTCGGTGATGGTGTCGCCGACGAGATAGCGCTGATTCCCGAGGCGTTCTTCGAGCCAGTCCAGCGCGGTGAACAACCGCTCGTAGGCCTTCTCGTAGGCCTCCTGCGACCCGGCGAAACCGCAGCGGTAGACGCCGTTGTTGACCTCGGTGTAGATGCGCTGAGCGACCTCGTCGATCTCGTCGCGCAGCTCTTCGGGATACAACTGCGGCGCGCCTTCGCGGTGGAATTTGGCCCACTCGGTGGAGAAGTCCAGCGTGATCTGCGCGAAGTCGTTGGTGACGACCTCACCGGTCGGGACGTCGACAACGGAGGGCACCGTGATGCCCTTCTGGTAGTCCGGGAACCGTTTGAGGAAGGCGTCCTTGAGCCGGGGGATCTTCAGCACCGGGTCGACGCCGCCGGGGTCGAGGTCGAAGGTCCAGCTGTCCTCGTCGTGCGTGGGGCCGCAAAAGCCGATGGACAGAACGTCTTCCAGCCCGAGCAGCCGGCGCACGATTATCGTGCGGTTGGCCCACGGGCAGGCCCTGGCGACAATCAGCCGGTACCGGTCCGGCTCGACGGGATAGCCGTCCCGGCCGTCGGCGGTGATACGGGTGGTGATGTAGTCGGTGTCGCGGTTGAAATCGCCACCGCTCGCGACGTAGCTCATGCCTTCAGGATGCCCTGAACGCATGACAAAAACCCGGGAAGCAGTAGGAAGGCATATTCAAAAGTGCCCGCGTAGCGAGCGACAACAGACGTTGCGCTGCAACGCTATCGGCGATTGTCGCTCGCTACGCAGGCAAATCGAAAATATGTCCCGGCCTCGCGCCCGCCCGTCGCGCTAGGCGTCGAGTTCCTGCGCGACGGCCTTGACTACCTCGGACACGCGGCGCGCCACCTTGCGGTCCGGGTATTTGCCCTTGCGCAGCTCCGGCTGCACCGCGCTTTCGAGCAGCGTGATCATGTCCTCGACCATGCCGTGCAGCTCGTCGGGCGTGTGCTTGTGCTCGGCCGCGGCGGCTTCGCGTCGCGTCCTGGTCAGGCTCGGCGGCGAGTCGAGAATCTTCAGGCTCAGCGCCTGCGGACCACGACGGCCCGCCGCCATGCCGAACTCGACTCGCTGTCCTGCCTTGAGACCGTCGACACCGGCAGGCAACGCCGAGGACCGGACATAGACGTCCTCGCCCTCCTCCTGCGATAGAAAGCCGAAACCCTTCTCGGCGTCGTACCACTTAACCCGGCCGGTCGGCACTGGTCTCACCTGCTTGTCTCTTGCGAACGACTACATCTGAACAATAGGAAAGCGTCCCGCCTGCGCCGGGACGCGATGGGGCTGATCCTACTCGGACGCCGCCCGGCGCAGCATCCTCTTTAGTCGGTAGTCTGAAACGACCGCTGGAGGAAAGATGCGCCTGATCCTGAACATTATCTGGTTGATCTTCGGCGGCCTGTGGCTGGCGTTGGGCTACCTGCTGGCAGCCCTGATCTGCTTCGTCCTGATCATCACCATTCCCTTCGGATTCGCCTCGCTGCGCATCGCCTCCTACGCGTTGTGGCCGTTCGGCCGCACCATCGTCGAGAAACCCGGGCCGCGGCCCGGCGCACTGATCGGCAACGTCATCTGGGTCATCCTGTTCGGCGTCTGGCTGGCCATCGGCCACGTGATCACCGCGGTGGCTATGGCCATCACGATCATCGGAATCCCACTGGCGCTGGCCAACCTCAAACTGATCCCGGTGTCGTTGATGCCGCTGGGCAAGGAGATCGTGCCCGTCGACGAGGCGCACTCAATGTCCATCAATTCGCGGGCCGCCGCATGACCGTCGTCGCTCTCGGCGTGCCGTCGATCCAGCGTCCCCTCGCCGCAGCGCCAATGAGCGGCGGACTGATCGACACCTTCGGCCGGGTCGCCACCGACCTTCGGGTGTCGCTGACCGACCGATGCAATCTTCGGTGCACCTACTGCATGCCTGCCGAAGGGCTGGACTGGCTGCCCGGCGAACAGCTGCTGCGCTCCGAGGAACTGATCCGGCTGCTGCGCATCGCCGTCACCCGGCTCGGCATCACCAGCGTGCGCTTCACCGGCGGCGAGCCGATGGTCGCCAAGCACCTCGAAGACGTCGTCGCCGCGACGGCCGCACTCACACCGCGTCCCGAAATCACGTTGACCACCAACGGTATTGGGCTCGACAAGCGTGCGGCGAAGCTGAAAAAGGCCGGGCTTGACCGGATCAACGTGTCGCTGGACACCGTCGACGCCGCACGCTTCGCCCACATCACCCGCCGTGACCGGCTGGCCGACGTGCTCGCCGGCCTGGAAGCCGCCAAGCAAGCGGGGCTAGAACCGGTCAAGGTCAACGCGGTGCTGGACCCGGTCACCGGGCTCGACGACGCGGTGGCGCTGCTGCGCTTCTGCCTCGATCACGGATACCAGCTGCGCATCATCGAACAGATGCCTCTCGATGCCGGCCACGCCTGGCAGCGCGGGAAAGCGATCAGCGCGGACGACGTGCTGGCCGCGCTGCGGCGCCACTTCGACCTGACCCCCGACTCCGCACCGCGCGGTTCGGCCCCAGCCGAGCTGTGGCAGGTCGACGGGGGCAGGGGCAGGGTCGGCGTCATCGCGTCCGTGTCACATCAGTTCTGCGCGGCCTGCGACCGCACCCGGCTGACCGCCGACGGACAGATCCGCAACTGCTTGTTCAGCCAGCAGGAGACCGACCTGCGCCACCTCCTGCGCACCGACGCGGACGACGAAGCGATCGAAGCCGCGTGGCGCGCCGCGATGTGGGCCAAGGCGGCTGGGCACGGCATCAACGACCCGGGCTTCGTGCAGCCGGACCGCCCGATGAGTGCGATCGGCGGCTGAGCAATGTCGATGACGACGACGGTGCAGGTGACCGTCCGCTTCTTCGCCGCGGCCCGCGCCGCCGCGGGCGCCGAGACCGAGCCCGTCAGCCTTCAACCGGGCACCACGGTCGCCGATCTGGTCGATCAACTCGGCCAGCGCAACGCCGAACTCGCCAAGGTGTTGAAGCGATGCTCTTTCCTGTGCGACGGCTTCGCAGTGCGCGATACCGCGACGACGCTGGCGCCGGGGCAGACCGTTGACGTGCTGCCGCCCTTCGCCGGCGGCTAAGCGTGATTTACGTCACATAACGAAATGGTCACAAGCTGGCTACGGATCGTTACCTGGCCGGTGGCACCTGGGGAAACGGCGCGTAATCCTGGGCATTTAGACCTTCTTTATCATTTGCCATCAGCAGAAACGCCGCGCTGAGCAAAAGATGACGGGAATACCACGAGCCGTTACGGTCTTGAGCCAAGCCCCTCGACCCTAATCGGGTGGCCCGCTGTGTCCGGATAGCGCCGAGCTCCATCCGTTCGGATATGGCCAACGACAAACAATTTGGATGGAGGCGGGGGACCCACCGGTCCACCGAGTAGATGGACCAGGGGCCGCTTGCGGCTCCTTGGGGTGAAGCCGTCGTCGTCATATCGACGATGCCGGCCGGGCGACCTCTCCAGCCCGAACCCGACAGCTGACCTCGCGGGCGCATGAGAGAGGACCAACTGCACCTATGAGTGGACGGCATCGCAAGCCCACTACATCGGCCGTAAACGTCGCAAAGATCGCCTTCACCGGCGCAGTCATCGGTGGTGGAAGCCTCGCCCTCGCAGGGCATGCTGGCGCCGCAACCGACGGCGAATGGGACCAGGTCGCCAAGTGCGAATCCGGCAACAACTGGGCCATCAACACCGGCAATGGATATCAGGGCGGGCTCCAGTTCTCGCCGAGCACCTGGTCGGGCCACGGCGGCGGCGAGTATGCGCCCGCCGCTCATATGGCCACCAAGGAAGAGCAGATTGCCGTTGCCGAGCGCGTGCTGGCCAGCCAGGGCAAGGGTGCATGGCCGACGTGCGGTGGCCCGCTGTCCGGCGCGACGCCGCGCAACGTCGTCGACCAGGCACTCGATGCCGTCGGCCTGAACGGCGAACTGCCGCCGCCTCCGCCTTTCGACCCGTTCGCCCCGCCGCCTCCACCGCCGCCAGCCCCGTTCGACGCGATGGCCGCTCCTCTGCCCGAGGCGCCTCCGCCTCCACCACCGATCGACCCGTTCGCTCCCCCGCCACCGCCGGCACCTTTCGATGCGATGTCGGCCCCGCTGCCCGAGGCGCCGCCACCCCCGCCGCTGCCTGAGCCGCCGCCACCGCCGCCGCCTGTCGAGGCGCCGATCGTCGACGCGGCACTTCCGCTCGACGCGCCGCTGCCGCCGCCTCCGCCCGTTGATGCAGCGCCGATCGAGGGCACCCTCGTTCAGTCCGCCCTGCAAGTTCCAGCGCCGCTGGAGCCACCCGTACTGCCGCCGCTCCCGCCCGCCCCACCGGCTCCCCCGGCGCCGCCCGCGCCGGGGGCCGTGGCGGCGCCTCCGCCCGCCGACCCGCTGGCTCCGCTCAACGCCGGCAACATCCCGGGGCCGGTCTTCGACGCGGCCAATCAGGCGGCGACGGATCCCGCCGCCGCCCTTCCGCCGGTGCCGGCCGAGGTGCCGCACCTGGTGAGCCCGGAGAACCTGCCTCCCGGCACCGTCGATGAGCTGCCGCCCGCGCCGGGGCAGGGACCGAACACGACGTATCTGCGGGAGATCTGGCACGCGATCCAGACTCAGGACATCAGCGGCAAGGACGCGCTGCTGGCCCTGACCCAGCGTCCGCTGACCACGCCGGACACCCCGGGTGGCCCGCCGCCGAATCTGCCTGTGGGACCGGCTGATCCGGCCGCACCGCCGCCACCGGCACCGATCCTGCCGCCGGTTCCGCCTGCCTAAGCGCTCAGGCGGATCCGACCCATTCGTCGGTGCCGTCTGCGAAGAACTGGTGCTTCCACACCGGTAGTCGGGCCTTGACGGTGTCGACCAGTCGTTCGCACGTCTCGAATGCCGCGCCTCGGTGGTCCGCTGCAACGGCGGCCACCAGGGCGGCATCACCGATCCGCAGCGTTCCGATTCGGTGGCTGACCGCGATGGCCCGTACACCCTGACAGTCGGCCGCGATCTCGGCGGCCACCTCGGCCAGGGTCTGCTGCGCTGACGGGTGGGCGGAGTACTCCAACCGCGTGACCGTGCGTCCGCCGTCGTGATCACGGACGACACCCGCGAATCCCACCACCGCCCCGGCCGCCTGGTGCGCAACCAGTGCTTCGTGCTCGCTCAGCTCGATGGCGTCCTCGGACAGCCCGGCGCGCAGGACGATCGTCATCGCGAATGATCCTTTCCGCCGAGTTGATCGAGCGCATGCTCGAGGACGCCGTCGAGCACGCCAAGGCCGTCCTTGACGCCTCCGGGCGATCCCGGCAGGTTCACGATCAACGTGCGGCCGGCGACCCCGCATACGCCTCGCGACAGCACCGACGTCGGCACGTGCGGCAGTCCGGATCGCCGGATGGCGTCGGCAAGGCCGGGGATCTGGTAGTCGAGCACACCCTCCGTCGCCTCCGGGGTGGCGTCGGTCGGGGAGATCCCGGTCCCGCCGGAAGTGATTATCACGTCGACGTTTTCGGCCAGCGCCGCGCGCAGCGCCCGGCGCACGTCCACGCCGTCGGCCACGACGACGGGATCGGCGACGGCGTATCCGCGACCACTGAGCCAGTCGTTGATGATCGGTCCGCAGCGGTCCTCGTACACGCCTGCCGAAGCACGCGTAGAGGCGATGATGACTCGCGCGGAGCGGCTCAACGTTGTCTGTTCTTCGCGCAAGCGCTCATCACCTTGCCCACGGCCCCGTCTTGCCGCCCTCTTTGCGCAGCACCCGGATGTCGTCGATGCGTGCGGCCGGGTCGACCGCCTTGATCATGTCGTAGATCGTCAACGCCGCCACGCTGACCGCCGTCAACGCCTCCATCTCGACACCGGTGCGGTCGGTGCTGCGCACCGTGGCGGTGATCTCGACGGCGTCGGGGCCGATCGTGAAGTCGATGTCGACGCCGGTGAGGGCCAGCTGGTGACACAGCGGAATGAGATCGCTGGTGCGCTTGGCGGCGAGGATGCCCGCCACCCGCGCCGTGGCAAGGGCGTCGCCCTTTGGCAGCCCGCCGGATGCGATCAGCTCGACGACGTCGGCCCGGGTCTTCAGCCTGCCCGCGGCGACGGCGGTGCGTTTGGTCGCGTCCTTGCCGGTCACATCGACCATGTGCGCCGCGCCCGATTCGTCGAGGTGCGAGAGGCGGGCCCCGGCGGAGCCGGGCAGATCAGCACCAGGGCCGTCGGACACCGTTACTTGTTGACGACCGTGACGGGGTGCACGTACGGGATGTCGTCGGTCGGCAGCGGGAACGTCAGCTCTCCGAAGGGCGACAGGGCGCCGGTGCGGTCAGTGGCCAGCTCGCTGACCGCGTGATCGTCCTCGCCGTCGAGCACGGGCCAGCCCGGATCGACATACTGCTTCTTCTGCCGTTTGTTCTCAGCCACGCCCACATTGTGGCAGGCGATGCGAGCGGCGGCGAGGTTGGGCGGCCTTGAAAGTTACGCTGGTCAGCAATGACCGCACAGACTCCGGGCGTGCCCCTGGGCGCCTGGTTGGCCGAGCTTCCCGATGAGCGGCTGATCCGGCTGCTCCAGTTGCGGCCCGACCTTACCCAACCGCCGCCAGGCACCATAGCGGCGCTGGCCGCCCGCGCGCAGGCCCGACAGTCGGTCAAGGCCGCGACCGATGAGCTCGACTTCCTGCGCTTGGCGCTGCTAGACGGGCTGCTCGTGCTACACGCAGACACCACCGCGGTGCCGCTGACCAAGCTGTTCGAGCTGGTCGGCGACCGTGCGAGCGAGGACACAGTGGTGTCCGCCGTGGACGATCTGCGGGAGCGCGCGCTCATTTGGGGCGACTCGGAGGTGCGGGTGACCACTGAGGCGGCGGCAGGGCTGCCCTGGTACCCCGGCCAGGCCATCGTGGAGACCGACGACTCAGCCGTGGCGATCGCCGACCGGTTGGCCGAGGCCGACGAAGCTCAGCGCGAGCTGCTGGACAAGTTGCTCGAGGGTTCCCCGATGGGGCGGACGCGTGATGCAGCACCGGGCACCCCGCCGGATCGCCCGGTGCAGCGGCTGCTCGCGGCGGGCCTTCTGCGCCAGGTGGACGACGACACGGTGATCCTGCCGCGGCTGGTCGGTCAGGTACTGCGCGGCGAGCAGCCGGGGCCGGTGGCACTGACCGAACCCGACCCCGTTGTCACGACCACCACCGTCGCCGACGTCGATGCGGTGGCAGCCGGTGCCGTCATCGACCTGCTCCGCGAAGTCGATCTCGTGCTCGAAACGCTCAGCGCCACACCGGTTCCCGAGCTGCGCAGCGGGGGCCTCGGCGTACGCGACGTCAAGCGGCTGACCAAAACCACCGGCATCGACGAACGGCGGCTGGGACTGATTCTCGAAGTGGCCGCCGCGGCGGGGCTCATCGCGGTCGGGATGCCCGAACCTGAGCCCGTCGACGGCTCGGGTCCGTATTGGGCGCCGACGGTGGCGATGGACCGCTACGTCGAGTCGCCGACGGCGTTCAAATGGCACCTGCTTGCGTCGACGTGGTTGGACCTGCCGGGCAGGCCCGGACTGATCGGCAGTCGCGGACCAGACGGCAAACCCTATGCGGCGCTGTCGGATTCGCTGTTCTCGACCGCCGCGCCACTAGACCGGCGCCTGCTCCTCGACGTCCTGGCGGACCTGCCGCGGGGTGCGGGCGTGGACGCGGCAGAGGCGTCGCAGGCGATGATCTGGCGGCGGCCCCGCTGGGCGGTTCGGCTGCAGCCCGAACCGGTGGCCGACCTGCTGGCGGAGGCGCACGCCCTGGGTGTGATGGGCCGCGGCGCATTGGCCACGCCGGCCAGGGGCCTGCTGGCCGGTGACCCGCCCGACGACGTCATCGCTGCGATGGCGAAGGTGTTGCCCGCGCCCATCGACTACTTCCTGCTGCAGGCAGACCTGACGGTGACCGTGCCGGGTCCGCTGGAACGAGACCTGGCCGAGCAGCTGGCCACCGTTGCGACCGTGGAGTCCGCAGGCGCGGCGATGGTGTACCGGATCAGCGAGGCCTCCATCCGGCGCGCCCTTGACACCGGCAGGACCGCAAGCGAGTTGCACACGCTGTTCAAACGGCACTCCAAAACTCCTGTGCCACAAGGATTGACGTATCTAATCGACGATGTCGCACGCAGGCACGGACAGTTGAGGGTGGGCATCGCGGCCTCGTTCGTGCGGTGTGAGGACCCAGCGCTGCTGGCTCAGGTGGTTGCCGCGCCCGCTACCGAGGATCTGGAGATACGTCTGCTCGCGCCGACTGTCGCGGTATCGCAGGCCCCGATCTCCGAGGTGCTCGCCGCGCTGCGCGGGGCCGGTTTCGCACCGGCGGCCGAAGACTCGTCGGGCACGATCGTGGACCTGCGGGCCCGCGGGGCCCGGGTGCCCGCACCGCCGGGCCGCCGCCGGGCCTACAGGACGATGCCGAGCCCGACGGGTCAGACGCTGCAAGCGATCGTCGCGGTGCTGCGCAAGGTGGCGTCCGCCCCGTTCGGCAACATGCGGCTCGACCCGACCGTCGCGATCTCCGAACTGCAGGAGGCCGCACACCACGAGGCGTCGGTCGTGATCGGCTACGTCGACCCGGCGGGCGTCGCCACGCAGCGCGTTGTGGCGCCGATCAACGTCCGCGGCGGCCAGCTGACCGCCTACGATCCGGCGTCAGGGCGGGTCCGCGAGTTCGCCATCCATCGCGTGACGTCGGTGGTGTCCGCCGAGCCTGGATAATAGACAAAATGACCGACGGCCCCCTGATCGTGCAGTCCGACAAAACGGTGCTGCTCGAAGTCGACCACGAGCAGGCGGGCGCCGCGCGCGCAGCGATCGCTCCGTTTGCCGAGCTGGAGCGTGCGCCCGAGCACATCCACACCTACCGCATCACCCCGCTGGCGCTGTGGAACGCCCGCGCCGCCGGCCACGATGCCGAGCAGGTGGTCGACGCGTTGGTGTCATTCTCACGCTATGCGGTACCGCAGCCGCTGCTGGTCGACATCGTCGACGTGATGGCCCGCTACGGCCGGCTGCAGCTGGTGAAGAGCCCGGTGCACGGCCTGACGTTGGTCAGCCTTGACCGCGCGGTGCTCGAGGAGGTGCTGCGCAACAAGAAGATCGCACCGATGCTCGGCGCCCGCATCGACGACGACACCGTCATGGTCCACAACAGCGAGCGCGGCCGCGTCAAGCAGATGCTGCTCAAAATCGGTTGGCCCGCAGAGGATCTGGCCGGCTACGTCGACGGCGAGAAGCATCCGATCAGCCTCGCGCAGGACGGTTGGCATCTGCGCGACTACCAGGAGATGGCAACAGAGTCGTTCTGGGAGGGCGGCTCGGGTGTCGTGGTGCTGCCGTGCGGTGCGGGCAAGACGCTCGTCGGCGCCGCGGCGATGGCCAAGGCCGGCGCGACCACGCTCATCCTCGTCACCAACACCGTGGCGGGCAGGCAGTGGAAGCGTGAACTCATCAACCGGACCTCGCTGACCGAGGAGGAGATCGGCGAATACTCCGGGGAGAGAAAGGAAATCCGGCCGGTCACCATCGCCACCTATCAGGTGATCACCCGCCGCACCAAGGGCGAGTACCGGCACCTCGAGCTGTTCGACAGCCGCGACTGGGGTCTGATCATCTACGACGAGGTGCACCTGCTGCCCGCACCGGTGTTCCGGATGACCGCGGACCTGCAGTCGCGGCGGCGACTCGGGCTGACCGCCACGCTGATTCGCGAGGACGGCCGTGAAGGCGACGTGTTCTCGTTGATCGGTCCGAAGCGCTACGACGCGCCGTGGAAGGACATCGAGGCGCAGGGCTGGATCGCTCCGGCGGAATGCATCGAGGTGCGGGTGACGATGACCGACAACGAGCGAATGCTTTATGCCACAGCCGAACCCGAAGAGCGCTACAAGCTGTGCTCGACGGTGCACAGCAAGATCGCGGTGGTCAAATCGATCCTTGAGCGCCATCCCGGTGACCAGACGCTGGTGATCGGCGCCTATCTCGACCAGCTCGACGAACTCGGCCGGGAGTTGAACGCGCCGGTGATTCAGGGTTCGACGAAGACCGCCGAGCGGGAGGCGCTGTTCGACGAGTTCCGCCGCGGCGAGATCCCGACGCTGGTGGTGTCCAAGGTCGCGAACTTCTCCATCGATCTTCCTGAAGCCAATGTGGCCGTTCAGGTTTCGGGGACGTTCGGATCACGGCAGGAAGAGGCACAGCGGTTGGGGCGGCTGCTGCGGCCCAAGGCCGACGGGGGTGGCGCGATGTTCTATTCGGTGGTGTCGCGCGACAGCCTCGACGCTGAATACGCCGCGCACCGGCAGCGCTTCCTTGCCGAGCAGGGCTACGGCTATGTGATCAAGGACGCCGACGACATGCTGGGCCCGGCGATATGACCGTCAAACGGGTGATGCCTGTGCTCACTGTGTCCGACGTGGACGCGGCGCGTGAGGCATACGTGCGGGTTCTCGGGCTGCGCGAGGTGATGAACCTCGGCTGGATCGTCACGTTGGCCGACGAAGAGCTTCACCATCAAGTAAGCCTGATGACCAAGGACGCGACGGCGCCGATGAACCCGACCGTGTCTATCGAGGTGGACGACGTCGACGCCGCCTTTCAGGCCGCCATCGACGCGGGTTTGCAGATCGTCCATCCGCTCAGCGATGAGGAATGGGGTGTGCGACGGTTCTTCTTCGCGGATCCCGCAGGCAACGTCGTCAATGTCTTGAGGCACGCGAATTAGCCAGCGGGTTTGATCCTGCCGAGGCTGGGTAATCCCTGGGCTGCGAGTTGAGGCGGGCCCAGCGAGTCATGGCGGGCCGCGCAGCACGACTAGAGCAGCTGGTCCGCAGACCTTTCCCGGTCGCCATGGACCGATTCGATTTATCTGGAGCAGAAACAATGCACAAGACACTTGGTGTGTCCGCGACCGCACTCGCCCTTTTATTCGGTGGCACGAGCATCGCCCAGGCAACGACGCCTATCGATCCGATGCCGGCATCCACCACGACGACGCTGGCCGCCGATACCGACGAAGGTGACAGTGACACGACCGGTCTTTGGGGTTTGGCAGGCCTGTTGGGCCTGATCGGACTCGTCGGTCTGAAACGCCGAACCGATCGCGACGTCACCGCGGCCCCGGCGGTTCGCGGCCGGAACGCTCCGGGCGTCTGACAACGAACGGTTGCCGCCCCTGGGTCGCTGTCAAGCGCCCGGGGGCGGTGCCCGCACCCATAACCCCTCGACACTCCTTTTTGAGCTGTCGATCGATGCGTGAAGGAGACTCAGATGACTGAGCACAGCAAGGCCGGCGAGGCGCGGAAGGGCTTGATCGATTCGGTCAAGGGCAAGGCGAAGGAAATCGCCGGTGCAGTAACCGGCAACGACTCGCTGACTGCCGAGGGACAACTGGAGCAGACCCAGGCCCACGAGCGCAAAGAGGCCAACAGCGTCGAAGCGGTCGCCGACGCCGAGGCCGCCCAGGCCCATGCCGAGGCAACAGAAGCCAGGGCGGAAGGCGCCAAGGAGCGAATCACGGTCAACGCGCAGACAGCGGCCGTTGAGAACTCCGTGCGAACCGAGCAAGCTGCGCAGAAGCAGGCGGCCGAGCAGGCCGCACAACGCGTTGCTGCCCAAGAGAAAACGCGTGCCGAACTCGACGCGCAGGCCGACGTGCAGCGGGCCAAGGCCGATGAGCGCGAAGAAGTCAGTGCCGCGGCTGAAGAAGTCGTCGACGCCGTGGACGAACATCAGACCGCGGTGAAAGGCGCGTCGAGCGCCAAAGCGGAAGCCGATCGCATCAGACGCCAGGCCGACAAGCTCACCAACGAAGCCGGCCTGCCCTGAGCAGCGGCAAGACCCAGGAGTTATCAATGAATCTCACCAACGCCTCACGCGCAGTTCTGCGTTTGCAGTACCGGATAGTTCGCTTCCCGCTTCAATTGATCGAGGAGCGCGTCGTTGCTCGGCTGGATCCGGAAACGCCAGCGCGACTGTTCTACGAGCGGTCGCTGGGATTGCTGGACGTGTCCGTCGGCAATGCACTGGCCGATCGTCAGCTGGAAAAGCGTGGCGGCGCGCTCGCCGAGCGTAGCGACGCGCTGCGTCATGCGGCCCAACTCGACGCTGAGGCGACTCAGGCAAAAGAGCAGGCCGATGCCGAGCTGAAAGCCAAGAGCGACAAGGCGATCAAGGACCGGAACGACGCACGGGCGGTGAAGGAGCGCGAAGTCGAAGACGCGCGGACCGCTGCCGAAGATCGCAAGCGCGCCGCCGAAGAGGCCGCAAAAACGCGTGCCGCCGCCGCGAAGCAGAGCGCCGACCAAACGGCTGCCCAGCGAAACAAATCGGCCGAAGTCGCTAGGCGCGATGCACAAGCCAGGATTCGCGCTAGCGAGCAGAAGGCCTCCGCCGCTGCCAAGTCCAAGCTCGACGATGCTGCGGCGATACGCAACGAAGCTGCAAGCAAGCGCGCGCAGGCGAACCGAGTAGAGAAACTCGCCGCCGCCGAGAAGCGGAAGCGCCAGTCGCAGCGGGCGAACTAGGTATGCGGCCCAACGGGTTTCGACACGGTCAGTAACACGACCGAATCCTCAATCGCGTGCAGGCCGTGTCGTTCGCGGGGCAGGATGATGTGATCGCCCGGCGATCCGTCCCATCCGGATTGCGAGTTCGTCACCCGGACCCTGCCCTGCAACACCTGCAGCGTGGCCTCGCCAGGGCTTTCGTGGTCGTCCATGGTGCTGCCCGCCGTCATCGCCATCAGGGTCTGACGCAGGCTGTGTTCGTGGCCGCCGTACACCGTGTGGGCGCTGCGCCCGCTACTGGATGCCCGTGCCGTTTCCAAGTGTTGGCGTGCGAGTGCGGTGAGCGAGATCTTCTCCATCGCCGGTGATCCCCTTCCAGACGTTCGGACATGTTATCGAGCGGATCGACTATGGATCGTCTCACTTTCGACCCGTTGACTTCGAGGCATGAACAACACAACCACCAACACCATTCTCGTCATCGGAAGCACCGGCAAGACCGGAAAGCGCGTCGCAGACCAACTCGAAGCGCGCGGCATCCCCGTCCGGCAGGGCTCGCGCTCGGCCGACATCCCGTTCGATTGGGAGGAACCCCAGACCTGGGGGCCTGCGCTCGCCGGCGTCGACAAGGTCTACATCACCTACTACCCGGACCTCGCCGTCCCCGGCTCGGTCGACGCGGTTCGACAACTCACGGCGCTGGCCACGCACGCAGGCGTTCGCCGGCTGGTGCTGTTGTCGGGCCGCAACGAAGTAGAAGCCGAACGCGCCGAGGACGTCGTCAAGGCGTGCGGCCTGGAGTGGACCATCGTGCGGGCGGCGTTCTTCGCGCAGAACTTCAGCGAGGGCGCCTGGCTGGATGAGATTCTCGCGGGCAGCGTTTCGCTTCCGGTGCGCGACGTCCATGAGCCGTTCGTCGACGCCGACGACATCGCCGACGTCGTCGTAGCGGCGCTGACCGAGGACCACCACGTCGGCCAGCTCTACGAGCTGACCGGGCCGCGGCTGTTGAGCTTCGGCGACGCGGTGGCCGAGGTCGCGGCGGCCGCCGGACGGGACATCGACTTCGTGTCAGTCTCGATCGACGGCTACGTCGCGATGCTGGCCGAGTACGGGATGCCGCAGGACTTCATCTGGCTGCTGAACCACCTGTTCACCGAAGTGCTTGGCAGCAAAGCGCAATTGGCCGACGGTGTGCAGCGTGCGCTGAGACGCGAGCCGAAGGATTTCGCGGAGTACGCCCGTGAGACCGCGGCGACGGGCGTGTGGACGGCCGGGAGCTAGCTGAGCGCCGGGATCACTTCCCGCTCGAACAGCTCGATCCCCGACCGATCGTAGGCGGCCTCGGGAAAGTACAGGATCGCATATTCGCAACCCAGTTGGCGCATGCGCTTGAGCTTCTCGACGACCTGTTCCGGTGTGCCACTGGCAGATTCGGGAGCCTTGAGCATGTTGAGCATGGAGTCGACAGCGGCTGGATTCGCCTTGCTGACCTGCCGGGCGCGGATCCGGTCGATGCGGTCGGCGACGTCGGCTTCCGAGTCCCCGATCACGGCGTTGAAGTTGGCCGACCGCACGATCGCGCCGTAGTCCGTACCGACGTCACGGCAATGATCGGCCAGCAGCTGCGATTTGCGGGCGAACCCGGCGGGCTCGGAGGTGAAGTTGGTGTACTGCGCATACTTGGCGGCGATGCGCAGTGTCACCTTCTCGCCGCCGCCCGCGATCCACAGCGGAAGACCGTCCTGCTGCAACGGCTTTGGCTCCACGATCGCACCGTTGGCCTGATAGTGCTTGCCGTCGAAGCTGACCTGTCCGTCGCGCCAGGCGTCGCGCATGATCTGCACGCCCTCCTCGAGACGCCCCAGCCGCTCCCCGGCCGATGGGAAGCCGTAGCCGTATGCGCGCCACTCATGCTCGTACCAGCCGCCGCCGATGCCCATCTGGACGCGGCCACCCGAGATGATGTCTACCGTGGCCGCAACTTTGGCGAGGTACACCGGGTTGCGATAGCTCATCGCCGTGCACATCTGACCGAGCTTGATCCGCGAGGTCGTCGCCGCGTACGCCGACATCAGCGACCACGCCTCGTGGGTGGCCTCGCTGGTCGGCACCGGCACGGTGTGGAAATGGTCGTACACCCACAGCGAGTCCCACGCGCTGTCGTCGGCGTAGGCAGCGAGGTCTCGCATCACCGTCCACTGCTTGTCGGTGGGAATGTCCACCAGATCGAGCCGCCAGCCTTGAGGAATGAACAGTCCAAAGCGCATGGTTTTCGACTCTACGACCGTGTCGGTCTCGACGACTAGCCTGGCGGGCATGGCCCTTTCCAAAGAAGAACGCGAACAGTTTCTGGCCGAGCCTCACATCGCGGCGTTATCGGTAAGCGCAGGTGACAAGCGCGGACCACTGACAGTGCCGATCTGGTACCAGTACAGCCCCGGCGGCGAGCCGTGGGTGCTCACCGGCAACGGTTCCCGCAAGCATCGCCTGATCGAGACGCAGGGCGAATTCACGTTGATGGCCCAGCGCCTCGAACCCACGGTGCGTTACGTGGCGGTCGACGGCCCGGTCAGCCGCATCGAGCCCGGCACCGACGACCACCTCGTCGAGGTGACGAAGCGCTATCTTGCGCCCGACAAGGTCGAGCCCTACCTCGAGTTCGCTCGTCGCGAGCATGGTGAGTCGGTGATCGTCTTTATGAAACCGCAGCATTGGATTTCGGCCGACCTGGGGTCGATCTAGCGCCATGTCGTCACGGCAACTTCTCTTCAATGCGTTCTACCGGCTCGGCTTTGTCCCGTGGGACGGCCACCCACTGGCCAAGAGCCTGCGTGACCTGGTCGAGGGTGACAATGCCCTGCCCGCCGGCACGGCGCTCGACCTCGGCTGCGGCACCGGCGACAACTCCTTGTATCTGGCCAAACACGGCTGGCAGGTTACCGGTGTCGACTTT
>NZ_DASSCY010000078.1:0-2068 GCF_035697385.1 Mycobacterium sp.
GGCCTCTACAACGTCCTTCGCCAGGTCGGCCTCCGGACACTCGTCGCGCCACAGTGGGACATCGTGGCGGCCGACGTCATCCCGATCCTCAGCAAGATCCGCACCGATCTGCTGAACCGGCCCCCCCTCGCACAGTCCATCCGGCAGACTGCTCAGGAAGCCATCAACCGTGGTGTCCCCGCGTGGTCGGCCCACGCGCTCATCATCGAAGGAGACTGGCGATGACCCCGTCGCTCGCCGACGAACTCAACACCCGCACCGTCGACACCGACGGCATTCACCAGGCGCTCCGCTACTACCTCGCGGAACGGCTCGACGACCTGCCACCAGAGGACATGCTCGAGGCGATGTACTCCGCCGCCGACCGCGAACGTGTCGACGCGGCCCGCGCCGACCTCGCCCGCGATCCCCAGTTGCTGGAAGACGCCGCGCTGGTCGTGCTGTCGGCGGCCTGGCAAGAAGAATCCGAACGGGACCGGGTCCGCGCGGTGCTGACCGAAACCAAGGACAAGCTGCCCATCATCGAGGTCGGGATCATCGCGATCGCCTGCATGTACGGCATGTACCTCCTGCGCACGGGCGGCATCAAGAAGTCGGAGACCACCGTCGTCCACAAGCCCGACGGCACGTTCGAGAAGAAGGAGAAGGTCGAGTACACCGACCCGACCGGCCCACTCGGCACGATCGCTGCCATCTTCCGGCGAAGCTGAAGGCTTCTGCCGGCACACCGCCACACTCGCCTTCAACAAGGCGATCCCGCCGTACCCGCCGGTCACGCTCCACGAAAGGTCGAGACGTTCTTCGCCACCTTCGCTGATCGCTGGAACGAGACCGTCACGGCGCCGGCTGGCGACGGCCTGCGCTCCGCCGAACACGGCAAACTCCTGGCCAAGGCTCTGTTCGACTGTGAGCAGCAGACTCAGCAAGGCCTCGGCGTCGGCCACTCACTGATGGCCACCGTTGTCGTCGAGCGCGCTACCACCGTTGGCCACCGGCCATCTCGGCCGCGTGGTCGTGGGCGGCGCGGTCCACTTGGCATTTCCGGCCCTTCGGCGGCCGATCGCCGGGTTCTGACGCCCACAAAGTGCTTCCCACCATATGGCCGCTCCTTCGCAGCCAGGCAAGAGCTCTCGGATTGGTCATCATCCGCTTTGGCCCTACGCGAGCGGCGCAATAGTTTCTCGGCCAGTTCCCGGATCGCCGCGGACAGCGAAGGCGGTGACACGTGACACGCGCCGCCGGCCCGAGCAGTGCCGACTTGGCCGGTGAGGCGAGATATTCCAGCTGACGCAACAAGTACGATTGGAGGGCTGCGCCGACGGGAAGCCCGAGCCCTCCCGTTTCCATGGGAGCGGCGGAAGCCTCCCTAACCGTTGTTCGTCCTGTTTCTCATCCAACCGAAGGACCTCCGTAGGTGCCGCCGGTTCGAAGCGAACCCCGTTGAAGCCTGCGCCGCTGGTAAAAGTCGCCCCCTCGAAGCCGACGCCGGGCTGCTGAATGATTCGCCTGCCTGAATTTGTTCGGTAGAGTGTCATGGGCTACAGGTTCAGCATCGCCGCAGCTTCGCCGACACGGCAGAAGACCTGCGAGGCTAGACTGTCTCCATGTCGAAGCGCCCGGTGCGCTGGTTCACGGGCCTGATGGCCGATCCCGTGCTGGCCGTCGTGTTCACCGTTCTCGGGTTCCTGCCGTTCACGGCCGTGCTCGGGGCAAGTTTCGGGGATCTGCCGAAACGGCCGCCCGACCTGTTCGCCGTCCTGCTCACGCTGGGAATGACGGTGCCGCTCGCGGGCCGCCGGCGGTGGCCCGCCGCGTCGTTCGCGGTGATTGCGACATGTTTTGCGGTGCACGAGGTCGTTGCGTACCCCGCCACGGCGGGCACATTGGGGCTGCTGGCCGCGCTGTATTCGGTCGGTGCGCTGCAGGAGAGGCACCGCTGGGCCGTCGCGATCGTGAGCACCGCCGGGTATCTCGGATTCTGCCTGGCCTTGGTCCTGCTGCGTTCGCCGGAGGGGATCGCGGACTTTGTGGTGTTCTACGCGGCGTTGGTGGTGTGCGTGGGGATCGG
>NZ_DASSCY010000079.1:0-10818 GCF_035697385.1 Mycobacterium sp.
CGGTGGCACTGCCTGCGCGCGACGAGGTGTACCGCACCGACACCGTCACCGCACCGTCGCCGCGCGCCGACGGGCCCATCCGCATCACCGCCAGCGCCGCCCGCCCACCCGCCGTGTTGTGGTGGCTGCGCGAGCGGATGGACATCCAGACCGTGCGCATCGGATCGGCAGGCGCGAAGGCGATGGCGGTGGTCCGCGGCGATGTCGATGCCTACATCCACGCCGGTGGCCAGTGGGAATGGGATTCGGCGGCGCCCGCAGGCGTGGTGCGCGCAGCCGGTTTGCACGCCTCCCGCATCGACGGCTCGCCGCTGCTGTACAACCGCCACGACCCATACCTGCCCGACCTGCTGATGTGCCGATCGGAGCTGGCCGAGGTGCTGCTCGAGGGGATCTGGTCTGCCTACCGCGACCGATAGCGGGAATGTATCGGCCTTCAGCGTTGTAGCTGACGTAGGCAACGCACCATCAGGAGGCGGACCTGACCGAACACCTTAGAGTCGACGCTATGCAATCGTGGCCGGCTCCGGACGTTCCGGCGGTATCGGGGCGTGGGCCGCAGCTGCGGCTGTACGACAGCGCCGACCGGCAGGTCCGCCCCGTCACCCCCGGCGACACCGCCACCATGTACGTCTGCGGCATCACGCCCTATGACGCCACCCACCTCGGTCACGCCGCCACGTACCTGGCGTTCGACCTGGTGCACCGGTTGTGGCTGGATTCCGGCCACCAGGTGCACTACGTGCAGAACGTCACAGACGTGGACGATCCGCTGTTCGAACGGGCGGCGCGCGACGGTATCGGCTGGCGCGAGCTGGCCGACCGCGAGACGGACCTGTTCCGTGACGACATGGCCGCGCTGAGGGTGTTGCCGCCACACGAATACGTCGCGGCCACCGAGGCCATCGAAGAAGTGGTCGAGGTGGTCGAAAAGCTGCTGGCGTCCGGGGCGGCGTACATCGTTGACGACGCCGAGTATCCCGACGTCTATTTCCGGGCCGACGCCACAGTGCAGTTCGGTTACGAGTCGGGCTATGACCGCGACACCATGCTGGCGCTGTTCGCCGAGCGTGGCGGTGACCCTGACCGCGCAGGCAAGGGTGACGAACTCGACGCGCTGCTGTGGCGCGCGCAGCGACCTGACGAGCCCAGCTGGCCGTCGCCGTTCGGCCCCGGCCGGCCGGGGTGGCATGTGGAGTGCTCCGCGATCGCGCTGTCCCGCATCGGCACCGGGCTGGACATCCAGGGTGGCGGCAACGATCTGCTGTTCCCGCACCATGAGTTCTCCGCGGCCCACGCCGAATCCGTAACGGGCGAGCGTCGATTCGCCCGTCATTACGTCCACGCCGGGATGATCGGTTGGGACGGGCACAAGATGAGCAAGAGCCGGGGAAACCTGGTCCTGGTTTCGCGGCTACGGGCCGACGGCGTCGAACCGGCGGCGATCCGGCTTGGGCTGTTGGCCGGTCACTATCGCGCTGACCGGTCATGGAGCGACAAAGTGCTCGCCGACGCCACCGCCCGACTGCAGCGGTGGCGCAGCGCAACAGCGCTGCCTGCTGCTCCTGACGCAACCGATGTGATTTCGCGGGTACGGCGCTACCTCGCTGACGACCTGGATACCTCGAAAGCACTTGCCGCACTGGATGGTTGGACCACCGATGCGCTCACCTGCGGCGGTCACGACACGCACGCGCCGCAGACCGTGGCGACGGCTGTCGACGCGCTGCTCGGTGTGAAGCTCTAGAACCTCGCAGCTGCTGCGTTCGCTGCGTTCGCGAGAGTTACACCAGGGTCGTGAATCCGCTTCGCGCCACGGCCTTGGTGTACGTCTCGCGAGGATGACAGCGTTCCGCCGCCAGCGGCAGTGGAGTACGTTTCGAGCCTATGAGTTCTGTGAACGGGAAAGTCGCCCTGATAACCGGCGGTGCGAACGGCATCGGCGCCGAAGTGGCGCGCCGCCTACACGCCAAGGGCGCCAAACTGGTACTGACCGACTTGGACGAGGGTCAGCTCAAAGACATGGTCTCCGCGCTCGGCGAGGAGCGCGTGCTTACGGTCGTGGCCGATGTACGTGACCTGGCGGCGATGCAAGCCGCCGCGGACAAGGGCGTCGAGCGTTTCGGCGGCATCGACATCGTGATGGCCAACGCGGGCGTCGCGAGCTACGGGTCGGTGCTTCAGGTTGATCCCGAGGCGTTCAAGCGGGTCATCGACGTCAACATCGTCGGCGTGTTCCACACGGTGCGCGCGGCGCTGCCGTCGGTCATCGACCGTCGCGGGTACGTGCTGATCGTCTCGTCGCTAGCGGCCTACGCCGCCGCACCGGGGATGGCGTCCTATGACGCGTCGAAGGCCGGCGTCGAGCACTTCGCCAACTCGCTGCGCATGGAGGTCGCGCACCGCGGCGTCGACGTCGGGTCGGCGCACATGTCCTGGATCGACACCGCAATGGTGCGCGACAGCAAGGCCGACCTGCCGTCCATCAAGGAGCTCATCGAGAGCCTGCCGGGCCCCTTGAACAAGACGACGACGGTGCGCAAATGCGGCGAAATCTTCGTCAAGGGCATCGAGGGTCGCAAGCGCAGAGTGAACTGCCCGGAATGGGTAGGCCTGATGCGGTGGCTGCGGCCGCTGCTGGCCACTTCGATCGGTGAGTCCCAGACCGTGAAGTCCGTGCCCGACCTGTTACCGCGGATGGATGCCGAGGTTGCCGCTCTGGGCCGGTCGACGACCGCCCACACCGAGGCGATCGAAAAACATTGATCCGTCGCATCGGGGTACTCGTAGCGATCGTCGCGCTCGCCGCCGGCTGCAGCACCAAAGGGGCGAAGGAGGAAACGGTAACCTCAGCGCCCCCGCCTGCGCCGGCCGCCGTCACTCCGGAGCAGGCCCGCGCCATCGCCAAACAGGCCTACATCTACGGCTTTCCGATCGTCGACAACTACCGGGTCCAATACGCGTACTTCGTGAACAAGGACAACCCCGAATACAAGGGCGGTTGGAACGAGATTCACAACACCGCAAGGGTTTTCACGCCCGACGACAAGACTGTCCAGACACCCAACTCTGATACTCCGTACTCCGCGGTCGGTGCGGACCTGCGCACAGAGCCGCTGGTGCTCACCGTCCCGCCGATCGAGCAGGACCGCTACTACTCGTTGCAGTTCGTCGACGGCTACACCTACAACTTCGCCTACGTCGGCAGCCGCACCACCGGCAACGGCGGTGGCAAATACCTTCTGGCAGGCCCTAATTGGAAGGGTGACAAACCCGAGGGCGTCAACGATGTCATCCGCTCGGACACCGAGCTGGCATTGGTGCTCTACCGCACCCAGCTGTTCGGCCCGTCCGATCTCGATAGTGTCAAGAAGATCCAGGCCGGATACCAGGTTCAGCCGCTGTCGGCCCATCTGAAGCAGCCAGCGCCAGCGCCTGCCCCGCCCATCGACTTTGTTCCACCGTTGACTTCCGAGCAGGAGCGGACGTCGCCGCAATTCTTCGAGATCCTCAACTTTGCACTTCGATTCGCCCCGACGTTGCCCGCCGAACAGGACCTGCGCGCCCGGTTCGCGACCATCGGCATCGGTCCCGACGGTGATTTCGACGCCGACAAACTGACCCCGGAGATGCGGACCGCGATAGAGGGCGGGATGGCCGACGCGTGGGCCGAGTTCAACGCCTTCAAGAAAGACAAGGTCGACACCGGTCAAGTGAGCTCGGCGCAGTTCTTCGGCACCGCGGCGGACCTCAAGGACAATTACCTGTACCGGATGGCCGGAGCGGTGTTCGGCATCTACGGCAATACGGCGGCCGAGGCGATCTACCCGAGCTTCTCGAACGACTCCGCCGGCGCTGCGCTGAACGGCGCGAACAACTACACCTACCGCTTTGCCAAGGATCAACTGCCGCCGGTCAACGCGTTCTGGTCGCTGACCATGTACGAGCTGCCGCAGAGTCTGTTGGTCGACAACCCGATTCGGCGCTACTTGATCAATTCCCCGATGCTGCCGAGCCTGGTGCCCGACCCCGACGGGGGCTACACGTTCTACATCCAGAACGCCTCACCCGGCATCGACAAGGAATCCAATTGGCTGCCTGCGCCGAACGGGCCGTTCACGCTGGTGCTGCGGTTGTACTGGCCGAAGCCTGACGCGCTCAACGGCGTTTGGAAGGCACCGCCCCCGGTTAAGGCCTAACTCCGGAACCCCGGACCGCGACGGCGCAGGTAGCGTTCGAACTCCGCGGCCAGCGCGTCGCCGTCGATCTTGCCGATCGCCTCGTTCATGTCGACCTCGGCGTCGCCGCGCTCCTCGAGCGACTGCACGTACTCGGCGATCTCGTCGTCCTCGGCCGTCATCTCGGTGACGGCCTGCTCCCACTCCTCGGCCGCCGTCGGCAGGTCGGCCAGCGGCACCTCGATGTCGAGCACGTCCTCGACGCGGCGCAGCAGCGCCACCGTCGCCTTGGGGTTCGGCGGCTGCGATACGTAGTGCGGCACCGCAGCCCAGAACGTCACCGCCGGAATTCCGGCCTGCACGCAGGCATCCTGGAACACCCCCGCGATTCCGGTTGGTCCTTCGTAACGGGTTTCCTCCAGGCCGAACGTCTTCGCCGAATCGGGGGAGTAGGCAGCACCCGACACCGGCACCGGCCGGGTATGCGGCGTGTCGGCCAGCAGCGCGCCGAGGATCACCACGGTCTGGACGTTGAGCTTGTCGGCAATTGCCAGCAGCTCCGCGCAGAACGTGCGCCAGCGCATGTTGGGCTCTACACCGTGCATCAGCACGATGTCGCGGTCGGATCCGGGCGGACGGCAGTGTGAGATCCGCATCGACGGCCACACCAGTTCGCGGGTGACGCCGTCGACCTGCCGGATGACCGGCCTGTTCACCTGATAGTCGTAGTACGCCTCGTCGTCGATCTCCACGATCAGATCGGCTTCCCAGATCGCGTCAAGGTGTTCCAGCGCGTCACTGGCCGCGTCACCGGCGTCGTTCCAGCCTTCGAAGGCGGCGACGACAATCGTGTCGTTCAGTTTAGGCAGGTCGGGCGGCCTGTGGCCGCTCGCATCCGACGAGGTCACTAGGCCAGCGTAAGCCCTGTGTGGCGGCTAGGAGGTCCATCGCCACACGGGTCGGATTTGGTAGTGCGACTGCCCGGTATGTGTGACTGATGTAAACAATCGTGCGTACGACACCGATTTGCGGGACACGCTGTCGAAGCGACTTGTCGTAGGCAACGGCGCGATGGGCCACCCAGCTGCCCACTGGAACTGCTTTGATGCCGGGGCCGACGCCGCCGAGATGAAACATGTTCGGCTGCAATCTCGTTAACCTTGTTGATTACAACATTGCCGACAAGATCCGCGAGCTGTCGCTCAAGGGCACTGCGATCGCCAAGCTGGTCGGGTCGACGCGGCGATGAGCTGGCGTCCAGACGTCGATCGGGTGACGACGTAGACTTGTCCGGTCGAGAGGCGTTGCAACGGATCTGGGTCCCCCCTCGGTATCCGCCACGCTCGGCAGAGTCAAGGACGCCTTCCGCTAAGGAAGGAGTGCACGTGAACGCCGTTGATTCGAACACCTTTGCGCCGAATATTCGCCCCGACTGCACTGACGAACTGACGGCTGCTCTGCGCGAGCGGATCATGGTGATCGACGGCGCCATGGGCACGGCGATCCAGCGGGACCGGCCGGACGAGGCCGGCTACCGCGGCGATCGGTTCACGGAGTGGCCGACCGCTCTGCAGGGCAACAACGATCTGCTCACCCTGACGCAGCCGCAGATCATCGAGGGTATCCACCGCGAATACCTCGAGGCCGGTGCCGACATCCTGGAAACCAACACGTTCAACGCGAACGCGGTCTCGCTCTCCGACTACGACATGGCGGACCTGAGCTACGAGCTGAACTACGCAGGCGCTGCCCTGGCCCGCAAGGCCGCGGACGAGTACAGCACGCCGGAGAAGCCCCGCTACGTCGCCGGCGCCATCGGGCCCACCACGCGGACCGCGTCGATCTCGCCGGACGTCAACGACCCCGGAGCCCGCAACGTCTCCTACGACCAGCTGGTCGCCGCCTACCTCGAAGCTGCCAACGGCCTGGTCGACGGTGGTGCCGATCTCCTCATCGTCGAGACGATCTTCGATTCGCTGAACTCCAAGGCGGCGGTGTTCGCCATCGAGACGCTGTTCGAGGAGCGCGGACGCCGCTGGCCGGTGATCATCTCGGGCACCATCACCGATGCTTCCGGGCGGACGTTGTCCGGTCAGGTCACCGAAGCATTCTGGAATGCGATCAGGCACGCGAAGCCGCTCGCGGTCGGCCTCAACTGCGCCCTTGGCGCGCCGGAGATGAGGCCCTACATCGCCGAGATGGCGCGGATCGCGGACACCTTCGTCTCCTGCTACCCGAACGCCGGCCTGCCCAACGCCTTCGGCGAGTACGACGAGTCCCCGGAGCGTCAGGCCGGCTACCTCGCCGAGTTCGCCGAGGCGGGCCTGGTCAACCTGGTCGGTGGTTGCTGCGGAACGGCGCCGCCGCACATCGCCCAGATCGCCAAGGTCGTCGAGGGCAAGCCACCGCGCGAGCTGCCGGAGATCCCGGTGGCCACCCGGCTCGCGGGCCTGGAGCCGCTCAACATCACCGACGACTCCCTGTTCGTGAACATCGGTGAGCGCACCAACATCACCGGCTCCGCCCGGTTCCGCAACCTGATCAAGGCCGAGGACTACGACACCGCGCTCTCGGTCGCCCTGCAGCAGGTCGAGGTCGGTGCGCAGGTCATCGACATCAACATGGACGAGGGCATGATCGACGGCGTCGCCGCGATGGACCGGTTCACCAAGCTGATCGCGACCGAGCCGGACATCAGCCGCGTCCCGGTGATGATCGACTCCTCCAAGTGGGAGGTCATCGAGGCGGGCCTGAAGAACGTCCAGGGCAAGCCGATCGTCAACTCGATCTCCATGAAGGAGGGCGAGGAGAAGTTCATCCGCGAGGCACGGCTGTGCCGCAAGTACGGCGCCGCCGTCGTCGTGATGGCCTTCGACGAGCAGGGTCAGGCCGACAACCTGGACCGCCGCATCCAGATCTGCGGGCGGGCCTACCGGATCCTGACCGAAGAGGTCGGCTTCCCGGCCGAGGACATCATCTTCGACCCGAACTGCTTCGCGCTGGCGACCGGCATCGAGGAGCACGCGACGTACGGGATCGACTTCATCGAGGCCTGCGCCTGGATCAAGGAGAACCTTCCCGGGGTGCACATCTCCGGCGGTATCTCGAACGTGTCGTTCTCGTTCCGGGGCAACAACCCCGTCCGCGAGGCGATCCACGCGGTGTTCCTGTTCCACGCCATCAAGGCCGGCCTGGACATGGGCATCGTCAATGCGGGTGCGCTGGTGCCCTACGACTCGATCGACCCCGAGTTGCGGGACCGGATCGAGGACGTCGTGCTGAACCGCCGCGAGGATGCGGCCGAACGGCTGCTGGAGATCGCTGAACGGTTCAACAGCTCGGAGAAGGCCGACGACCCGGTCGCAGCCGAGTGGCGATCTCTCCCGGTCCGCGAGCGGATCACGCACGCCCTGGTCAAGGGCATCGACGCCGACGTCGAGTCCGACACCGAGGAATTGCGGGCCGAGATCGCCGGCGCAGGTGGGCGCCCGATCGAGGTCATCGAGGGCCCGCTGATGGACGGCATGAACGTCGTCGGTGACCTCTTCGGCGCAGGCAAGATGTTCCTTCCCCAGGTCGTGAAGTCGGCCCGCGTGATGAAGAAGGCCGTTGCGTATCTGCTGCCGTTCATCGAGGCGGAGAAGGAAATCTCCGGTGCTGGGGCGAGTAAGGACACCAACGGCACGATCATCATGGCGACCGTGAAGGGCGACGTCCACGACATCGGCAAGAACATCGTCGGGGTCGTCCTGCAGTGCAACAACTACGAAGTGATCGACCTCGGTGTGATGGTTCCCGCCCAGAAGATCCTGGACGCGGCGAAGGAGCACAACGCCGACATCATCGGGCTGTCCGGCCTGATCACCCCGTCGTTGGACGAGATGGTCAACTTCGCCGTCGAGATGGAGCGTCAGGAGCTGAAGATCCCGCTGCTGATCGGTGGCGCGACCACCTCGCGCGCCCACACGGCCGTGAAGGTCTCGCCGCGCCGCAGCGGTCCGGTGGTCTGGGTCAAGGACGCGTCCCGCTCGGTGCCGGTCGCGGCAGCGCTGCTGGACGACAAGCAGCGTCCAGCCCTGCTGGAGGCGACCGAGAAGGATTACGCGTCGCTCCGTGAACGGCACGCCCAGAAGAGCGAGCGGCCGATGCTGACGCTGGAGAAGGCCCGCACCAACCGGACGCCGATCGAGTGGGACGACTACACGCCGCCGGTGCCTGCCCAGGGCCTCGGCGTGCGCGAGTTCCTGGACTACGACATCGCGGAGCTGCGCGAATACATCGACTGGCAGCCGTTCTTCAACGCCTGGGAGATGAAGGGCCGTTTTCCCGACATCCTCAACAACCCGGTCTCGGGCGAGACGGCCCGCAAGCTGTACGACGACGCGCAGGAGATGCTCGACACCCTGATCAAGGAGAAGTGGCTGACTGCCAACGGGGTGATCGGGTTCTTTCCGGCGAACGCGGTCGGCGACGACATCGAGGTCTACACCGACGAGACTCGTACCGAGGTGAGGACCACGTTGCACAACCTGCGCCAGCAGGGCGAGCACCGGGACGGGATCCCGAACCGCTCGCTTGGCGACTTCATTGCGCCCAAGGACACGGGCCTGGCTGACTACGTCGGCGCCTTCGCCGTCACCACGGGGCTTGGAAGCCAGGACAAGATCGTCGAGTTCAAGGCAGCCAACGATGACTACAGCGCAATCCTGCTGGAGTCGCTCGCCGACCGGCTGGCAGAGGCGTTCGCCGAACGGATGCACCAACGGGTCCGCAAGGAGTTCTGGGGATTCCAGCCTGACGAGCAGCTGGACAACGAGGCGCTGATCGGTGAGAAGTACGTGGGAATCCGCCCTGCCCCCGGCTACCCGGCCTGCCCGGAGCACACCGAGAAGGCAACGCTCTGGGAGTTGATGGACGTCCAGGAGCGGACCGGCATCGAGCTGACCGAGTCGATGGCGATGTGGCCCGGTGCTGCCGTCAGCGGCTGGTACTTCTCGCACCCGCAGTCGCAGTACTTCGTGGTCGGCCGGATAGCCCAGGACCAGGTTGCCGACTACGCGAAGCGCAAAGGCTGGACCCTGAGGGAAGCCGAACGCTGGCTCGGCCCCAACCTCGGCTACAACCCGGAGGACTAATAGGGCGACGACGTCGTCGTGCTCACTGAGCCCAGACCCGTTGCGCCAGAACGGTTCCGACGAATTCGCGAGGCCAAGTACTTCAACGTCTAAACTTGGCGTTCAACCTCGTTGCGAGCCCCGTCTGGCCACGACTTCACACCGACCGGGAAACGGCCTCCGGCCTGCGCAAAACGCAGCCGGAGGTCCGATCTGGTGTCACCGTCCGCAGTAGACTTCTTCGCGTACCCGCTCAGATCGGTCAACGGTGCACCCGAAAGCGCAGGTGAAGCACCCGGTTGCCCTGAATCACCACGTCAGGTTCCTCCAACAGGTGCTGCGCGTGGACCGACCCGAAGTAGCGCTTGCCGGACCCGAACACGACGGGTACGACGTCCATGCGCACCTCGTCGATCAGGCCCGCGGCAAGCACCTGGCCACCGACGTCGCCGGCGGCGACCTCGACCATGCGGTCACCCGCAAGCTCCTGCGCCTTGGCCACGGCTGCCTCGACGCCGTCGACGAAGTGAAACGGCGCCTCGGGGTCCCAGCCTTCGGGCTTCGGCCGGTGCGTCACGACGACCGCGTGGTCGATCCCGCTTGGGGGCTTCCCGTCCCAGCCGTCCGTAATGTCGAAGACGTGGCGGCCGGCGACTGTCGCCCCGATCTGGTCCCAGTACGGCCGGGTGTAGTCGTAGGACGTTTGTGACACCTTCAACTCGCCGCTCTCGTCCAACGGCACGTCACCGTTGAGCAACCAGTCGAACAGCGGTCCGGGCTGGTCGTTATCGTCCGCGATGAAGCCGTCTACTGACACCGAGCTGTACATGACTACTTTGCCCATGGGCGCTCCTCTGTTTGGGGGATGCCCTCAAATTAGAGTTTCGTGGGCTGTCGCTCTTGTAAGAAATCAATCGGTCGGCAGCGGCCAGCCGTCCAGTACGTGGCCGGGATGTTCGCGCAGGAACCGCCGCCGGACTTCGACATATCGTGTCGGTGTGAGCCCGGTGACTGCCCGGAACTCGTGGCCGAAGTGGGCCTGATCGAAGTAGCCTGCGCTACTGGCGAGGTCGGCCCAGTCGATCGGTTCGGCGGGGTTGATCGAGAACACAGTGGCGGCGAAGCGGTAAGTGCGGGCCAACCGCTTCGGCGTGACGCCGATGAGCTCCTTGAACCGCTGAGCCAGATGAGTGCTGCTGACACCGGCTGAAACCCTCAGGTCGCCGATCGCCACCGCCCCGCTGGTCGCCGCGATGACGCTGCTCGTATGGCGGACCAGCCCCAGGCCGGCGGTCTCGCACAGCCGTCGCATTAGCTCCTCCTCGAGCAGCGTCAGCATCTCGTGCGGTCCGTCCGCCGTGGCCAGCCGCTCTCGCAGCTCAGCAATCGCGGGCCGGCCCCAAACCTGCTCTACCGTCACCGGCCGGTCACACAGCTCGGCCGCGGGCATCGGCAGGAACGGCGCCAGCCCCCACGGCTTGAAGTGCACGCCGGCGGACCGGGTCCGGAGTGGGTAGCCGAACTCC
>NZ_DASSCY010000080.1:0-3571 GCF_035697385.1 Mycobacterium sp.
GTCTTCCATCGTCTGTTCCAATTTGTCGTTCGCCTGGCCCGATGACACACCCGTCTTCTACGAACTGTCCTTCACCGTCGGCGAAGGCCGCACCGGCCTGGTCGCTCCCAACGGCGCCGGCAAGAGCACGCTGCTGCGGCTGATCGCCGGGGAATATCGGCCAACCGCAGGATCGGTGACCGTCGACGGCACCGTCGGATACCTGCCCCAGACGCTGCCGTTCGTCGCGGAGCGCAGCGTCGCCGAGGTGCTCGGCGTGGCTTCGGCGATCGACGCGCTCACCGCGCTGGCCTCAGGCGAGGCCGACGACGAGGTGTTCGCCGCGATCGGCGACGACTGGGACGTCGAGGAACGCACCCGCGCACAGCTCGACCGGCTTGGCCTGGGCCATATCGCCTTGCACCGGCGGCTCGGTTCGCTTTCCGGCGGTGAGGTGGTCTCCGTCGGGCTGGCCGCGCAGCTGCTGAAGCGGCCCGATGTGCTGCTGCTCGACGAGCCGACCAACAACCTGGACGGCGACGCGCGACGCAAGCTTTACGACGCACTCGACGACTTCACCGGGTCGCTGCTACTGGTCAGCCACGACCGCGTGCTGCTCGACCGGATGGACCGCATCGCCGAACTACGCAACGGTGAAATCCATTTGTACGGCGGCAATTTCACCGCCTACGAGCAGGCCGTCGACGACGCGCAACGGGTGGCCGAGAGCAACCTGCGCAACGCCGAGCAGCAACTCAAACGCGAGAAGCGCCAGCGTCAGCAGGCCCGCGAACGCGCCGCGCGTCGCAGTGCCACGGCGGCGCGAAACGTCAAGGACGCCGGTCTGCCGAAGATCGTCGCGGGCAAGCTCAAACGCGACGCCCAGGAATCGGCGGGCCGCGCCGACGATGTGCACGCCGCGCGTGTCACTGATGCCAAGGCGCGCCTCGACGACGCCGAACGCGCGTTGCGCGACGACCAGACCATCGTGCTCGACCTGCCCGACACCAACGTGCCCGCCGGTCGCACAGTGGTTGCGGCCGAGGGACTGCGGATGAGCCGTGACGGCCGGACGCTGTTCACCGATGTCGACCTGAGCGTGCGCGGTCCCGAACGCATCGCCCTAACGGGATCCAACGGTGCAGGCAAGTCAACGCTGCTGCGCATCATCGACGGCGAGCTCGAACCGGACGACGGTGTGCTCCAGCGCGCCGACGGCCGGGTGGCGTACCTGTCTCAGCGGCTCGATCTGCTGGACGGCGATCGCACCGTGGCGCAAAGCCTTGCTGCGTTCGCGCCAAGTTTGTCCGAGACAAGGCGTATGCATTTGCTCGCGCGCTTCCTGTTTCGCGGTAACCGCATTCACCTACCGGTGGCGGCGCTGTCAGGAGGTGAGCGACTGCGCGCCACGCTGGCGTCTGTCCTCTACGCGGAGCCAGCGCCGCAGCTATTGCTGCTCGACGAGCCGACCAACAATCTCGACCTGGTCAGCGTCGGCCAGCTCGAGGCCGCGCTGAACTCCTACCAGGGCGCCTTCGTCGTCGTCAGCCACGACAAGCGGTTCCTCGCCGCGATCGGCATCGACCGCTGGCTACGGTTATCGGACGGGCAATTGGTGACTACAGGGGCCCCGGCCGGACGGTAATCTCGACCCGTGGCGATCATGCCTGATTCCAGTCCGTACGGCTCGCAGACGGTGATGGGCCCCGGCTGGCCGAATGTCGATGAGGAAGCGCTCGCAGCTGCGGCGGCGTCCTATGAGGCGTTGGCGGCAAAGCTGACCGGGTCGGTGGTGCCACAGCAACAGGGCCAGCTGATGCAATTGTCGGACACCTGGAAGGGCACCGCCGCGGTGTCGGCGGCGGGGGAGGCCACCACGATCATCGGCGGCCATGAGGCCAACGCGGCCCACGCGGCCGCGATCGCGGCCCAACTGCGCAGCATGGAGGTCACCGTCGCGAAGACGAAGGCGCTGGTGAACGCCACCGCGGTCGAGACCCAACGCGAATGTGAAGCAATTCAAGCGTTGCCCGTCAGCAACACCCAAGAGCTGATCCAGAGCCGGATCAAGTTCGGCCTTTCGCAGAACATCGCGTATGTGACGGCCAATACGACCGAGCTGGCAAGCACTCTCGGTGTGCCGCCGAACATCCCGCAGGTCAGCAAGCCCCCGGTGGAGATGGCGGCGGGCAAAGCCGGGCAGGAGTCGCAGCAGGCGATGCAGATGCTCAGCCAGATGGGATCCATGGCTGGTCAGCTCCCACAGATGGCCGGCGGGCTGCTTCAGGCCCCCCAACAGCTGACCCAGCAGCTCTCGCAGCCGCTGCAACAGCTCACCTCTTTGTTCGGTCAGGCCGGCAAGGGCGGCTCCGACGGCACTGCAATGACGGGTCTTTCGTCGTTCTCCAACCACCCGCTTGCGGGCGGCTCGGGCAAGGGCGCCGGGGGCGGCATGGTGCGCGCGGCGTCGCTGCCCGGCTCAGGCGGCGTTGCGCCGCAGACACCGTTGATGGCGAACCTGGTCGGCAGCCATGCCGCCGGTGTCGCGCCCGAGGCGGCTGGCGCGAGCACTGCCGCGGTTGGCGGCGTCGCTCCGGTGGCAGCCGGCGGCGGGATGGGCGGACCCATGGGCATGCTGGGTCAGCGCGGTGAGGGCGGGAGCACCGCTTCGTCGCTGACCCTTCCGCCGCCGCTCGAACATGACCTCGCCGAGGACGACGTTGACGATGATTGGTGACGCGCTATGACTGACCCGCTCGAGAAGCCTGAGGGCCTGAACTGGGATCCCGCGGCGGTAGAACTTCCCCAGGTGCCGTTGCTGCCTCCCGGTGAGGACGCGATGAGCGCGACGATCGCCGCCGTGCTTCCGACGTTGACGGCCCCGCTTGCCACCAGTGTTGCGGCGCTGTCGGCCAAGGAGAACATGTTCCAAGGCAAGTTGGGTGCGGCCGAGTCGGCGTATCAGAACGCCGACGACTCCGCTGGGCAGCCCTTGGGGCAGCTGGCGGGCATGCTCGGCCAGGTTGGTCAGTTGGGCCAGCAGGCGGGTAAGGCCGGTGAGGCGGCAAGCGGGCAGTCCGGGATGTTCGGCTCGCTGATGCAACAGCTCATGGGAGCCGCTCAAGGCGGAGGAGGCGGCCAGTCGTCTGGCGGGCAGTCATCCGGCGGGCAGGGCGCAGGCGGGCAGGGCGCCGGGGGCGCGTCGAGTGGCGCAGCGGGCGTTGCCGGCCAGGGGCAGGCCCCCGCTGGCGGCCAACCGCAGCAATCACAGGACGGTTCCGTCGGTGCCACCGAGGAGCCACCGCAAGAACCCAAGCAAGAAGACCGTGAGGAATTGCAGCGCGCCGAGGCCGATGACCGGCACGGCGCGGGCCCGGCTCCGGTGACACCGCCCGAGCAGCCACGCCAAACCGCCGAGGAAGACCTCGGTCGCTTGATGTAGGCGTCACCTAATTTGTCGGTGTTTCGAACTAGTGTTCGAAGTGTGGAGTTGGTGGGCGGTCACGATCGCGGGGCGTGGGTCGCCGGTGTGGACATGATCGTTGCCGGGGTGGCGATGGTGCAGTCGGGGTCGGCCGATGAGTTGACCCAT
>NZ_DASSCY010000081.1:0-4111 GCF_035697385.1 Mycobacterium sp.
CTCGTCCAACACCGTGAGCACGTACCGCCCGAGCATGGTGAGTTCGCTTCTGAGATCGCCGAGGCCGGCGAAGAGCGCCCGAATATCGCGCATCGCATGACGGCGGTCCAGCTGGCGGTCGATGCCGGCTTCGAGCAGTGCTTCTTTCGACTTGAAGTGGTGATAGAGCGCCCCCGAGCCAGGTGCAAGGCCGGCGGCAGCCTCGATCTGGGCGACGCTCGTCGCCTGATATCCCTGCTCACCGAAGAGCCGCATCGCCTCGGTAATCAGTCGCTCTCTTGTCGGCGCTTCTCTCATTGACCGTTCCTAAGTAGTCACTTAGTATCACCAAGTACAGACTTTAGCAGTCTGGACGTCGCGCCGCTAGGAGGTCGGATGGTGGGTAACGAGAACCCGGTACCTCGGGGACGTGTCCGTCGCACAATGCCGTTGGCTGGGTTCACCGCGCGCGCCGCGGGAGGCCGGATGGTGGCAGCCCTGCGAGAGAAAGCCGGCAACACCGACGCTGTTGCGCATTTTCATGAGCGCACCGCGGAGCGTTATGCCGAGATACTCGGGCACTCCAAAGGGGTGCTGATGAAGGCTGGTCAGATCTTCTCCATGGTGGACGCCAGTTTTGTTGGGAACGGCGAATTTTCGCCATATCAGGCGGCGCTGACCAGGCTGCAGGAGAATGCGCCGCCCATGGATTCAAGTCTGGCGAAGGACGTGGTGCGCTCCGATTTGGGCCGCCCTGCCGAGGAGTTGTTCGCCGAGTTCACCGACGAACCGATGGCGGCCGCCTCCATCGGCCAAGTGCACCGTGCTGTTTTGCACGACGGGCGCCAGGTCGCGGTCAAAATCCAGTATCCCGGTGCGGCGGAGGCGATTCGAGACGATCTGGCCAACACCGAACTGCTGACGACGTTCTTCCGGCTCGTTTCCTCGGCATCCGGTGCCGCGATGAAGTCCGATTTGAAACAGGCGACGCAGGAAATCGCGGCGCGAATCGCGGAGGAGATTGATTACCGAAACGAGGCCGCCAACATCGCGGCGTTCAGTGAGCTCTACCGCGACCACCCCTTCATTCGCATACCGGATGTCGTGTACGAAGCGTCCGGCGATCGGGTGCTGACCATGACCTATCTCGACGGAATGAACTGGACCGCAGCGCAACAGGCGGATCAGGATCTCAAGAACATCTGGGCAGAAGTGATCCAGCGGTTCGTTCTGGGCTCCTACCGGCACGGCAATCTGTTCCACGCCGATCCCCATCCGGGCAACTATCGGTTTCGTCCTGACGGCCAAGTCGGCTTCGTCGACTTCGGCTGTATCAAGGTCTTGCCTGAGCATCGGCGTCACAAGTTTGTGCATATGGCGCGCGCCGCGATTGACGGGCGCAAGGACGACCTTTACGACTTGATGGCCGAAACAGGGTTTCTGTCAGACGATTCCGATCTAACGGTGGACGAGGCCTACCAGTGGATGGCAGACATTCTCCACGAGGTGCTCGAACCTCAGCCCGTCACCTATACAGCGGAAACCTCGGAGCGTGCCATCCGCAGCCTCATTGCTCTCTCACCCGACCACCCTGTTCGCCGCATGTCGATTCCCGACGACTTCGTCTTCTTCTCGCGGATCACGCTCGGCATGAACAACATTTGCGCCACGCTCAACGCCACGGTCCATGCGCGGGCTAAGGCCGACGACCTGGACGGCCTCGCAGAACCGATCACACCATTGGGCAAGCAGCACCGCGCCTGGGTCCGCCAACGCGGCCTGCCCTTCGGGCTGGAGAATCATGACATCGCATAGCACCACTGCGCCGCGGCTGCCGTGGAAGGCCGAGGATCCCTACGCCTTCTATGAGCGGCGCCGCGGCGACGGCGATGTGGTGTGGGATGACGTCGCCGGTGCCTGGCTGATCCTGGGATACCACGCCGCACGCCAGGTCCTCGGTGGATCGGGCTGGACCAGTGATCCGTTGGCCAATCCGCAGACAAAGGCGGTTTTTGCGTTCCTGGATGCCGATTTGGTGTCCCAAAACATGTTGTTCGCGGACGGATCTGACCATGCTCGCCTGCGCGGGTCGGTACGGGACGTGTTCACCCCGCGCTTCATCGACGGCCTCGGTGGCGGAGTGGAAGCGATTGCGTCTGCCGTCATCCGACATCAGGCTGCGGGGACGGCGTTCGACTTCATGGCCGATATCGCCCTTCCGCTTCCGATCGCTGTGGCGGGGGAGTGGCTCGGCCTCGATGCCGAGAGCTCAAACCTGCTGCGCGAGCAATCGCCGGCGATAATCCGCATGCTCGGGGCGCTCGCCGATATGGATGAGATGACCGCCGGCGCAGCGGCGTTCGCCATGTTGATAACGGAGTTTCTTTCGCTTGCCGCCGATCGGCGCGCACATCCTGGTGACGACCTGATCAGTTTCATTGCATCCGACCCAGACTTGCTCCTCGATGAGGTCGTCGTTACGGCGATTCTCATCGCGGTCGCCGGGCACGAGACGACGGCGAATCTGCTGGGAGCAGCCATGGTTCGGCTCCTTGCGCCGCAGCCGGATGGCAGCCGGATTATCGACGGCCTCGACACGTCCGACGACTCGCTGATCACGGAACTACTACGCCTCGACGGTCCTGTGCAGTCGACGGGACGCATTGCGACGCAGGAGCAGCGCGTCGGTGGCGTCGAAATAGGTTGCGGGCAACAGGTTCTTGTTGTCGTCGCCGCTGCGAACCGTGATCCTGCGGTATTCGACGAACCCAACGTGTTCCGATTGGGCCGCAGCGGGCCGCCACCGCTGGCATTCGGATACGGTGCTCATCACTGCCTGGGTGCGGCGTTGGCGCGATTGGAAACTTCGGTGGCGTTGCAACAGATAATCGCGCGGGATCCCGCGTTGATCGGGTCCGTCGGGTGGCGCGACACACCGGCGATTCGGGGACCGCTCAGTGTCCCGATGGTGTTCGGCTCTTAGGCAGTCACTTTCGTTGTGCGGTGGCCAGCCTGCGAGCGAACTCCGGTGACAGGATCGAGGCGGCCTGCGGACCCAGTTCGGTGGCGACGGCGATGCGGTGCTGATCGCTGTCGATGACTCCCGGATTGGCGGTGGCCCGCATGGACGCCTTGGTGGCGAGGACGACTTCGCGCGGCGCGTTGGCCGGGCCTGCGGCGAGTTCACGTGCGGCGGCAACCGGGTCGTCGGCGACCTGGAGTGCCAACCCGTACCGCACTGCGGCGTCGGCGTCGAAGCGCATGCCGAAGAGCAGCGATGCCCGGGCCACCTGTGGACCGACCGCGCGCTGCAGCATCCACGTCGCGCCTCCGCCGGGATGGATGCCCAGTTTCTGAAAGCGTGGGTCGAACAGCGCAGCAGGCCCCGCAATGCGCACATCGGCGGCCAGCGCGAGGTTCAGTCCCGCGCCGACGGCCGCGCCGTTGACCGCCGCAATGGTGGGCAACGCGCAGTTGGCCACCGCGAGGAACCCGTCGTAGATCGCACGCAATCCGTCCTCAGTCGCCTCGCCGAGTGCGGTGAGGTCGGCGCCTGCGCAAAAAGCCTTGCCGGCGCCGGTGACGATCAGCGCGTGCACGTCGGGATTGGCTTCAGCTGCCTCGACGGCCGCGCGAAGGGCGGCCGAAATTTGTTTGGTGACAGCATTGCGCCGTTCAGGGTCATTGACCGTGATGAGCGCGACGCGGTCCTCGACATGGACCAATACCGGTTCTGACACGCGGCTCAGCCTATCGGCCGCGTTCTTTGTCGCCCGGTAGTAGGTATCTCTCGATGTTGTTAGTTGTTGATCCGTGTTTGGCCCGTGTCGAAGTGTGGGGGTTATCCATTGAGTGCGGCCGTCTTTGCGTTTTCGGGTTTTCCAGCCCGCCGGGGTTTGACCCGCCGTGGCTCGCATCGCTGCGCACGTCATCGCCGATCTTGATGTCAGCTTCGATTTCACGATGCGGTCAGTACGCGTATCGTGAACGAATTTCCTAATGCCCCAGCTTATTTGAGGGCCCGATAACCGACTTAGTTGTTGGCCGGTGGTGGTTGTGGTTGGAAGGGTTGGTACCACCACCAGTCGGCGCGCTCGCCGGTGGGCCCCGGGCATGGTGGGACAGCGGGCGG
>NZ_DASSCY010000082.1:0-20095 GCF_035697385.1 Mycobacterium sp.
GCCCCGTGTTGACGTCGGGTCGGGGGGTCAGACGCCAACACGGAGCTATCCGGTGTATCGAACGCCCCCGCGTGGCCGTTACAACCTCCCGGGATTTTTTTGATACGCCGCTGGAGTTGTATGTCGGCTACGCCTCCAGGATGGCGGCGACGCCCTGTCCGCCTGCGGCACAGATCGAAATCAGGCCGCGGACCGGCACACCGGTCTCCTTTTTCTTCTCGGCGAGTTGCTTGGCCAGCTGGGCGACAATCCGCCCGCCGGTGGCCGCGAACGGGTGGCCCGCCGCGAGCGAGGAGCCGTTCACATTGAGCTTCGACCGGTCGATAGATCCAAGTGCTTTGTCCAAGCCCAGCCGCTCCTTGCAGTACTCCTCGGACTCCCACGCCTGCAGATGCGCGAGCACCACAGAGGCGAACGCCTCGTGGATCTCGTAGAAGTCGAAGTCCTGCAGAGTCAATCCATTTCGGGCCAGCAGCCGCGGCACCGCGTACGTGGGCGCCATCAGCAGACCGTCTTTGCCGTTCACGTAGTCGACGGCCGCCGTCTCGGCGTCGACGTAGTACGCCAGCGGCTCGATGCCATGCGCCGCGGCCCATTCGGGCGTCGCCAGCAGGCCCACCGAGGCCCCGTCGGTCAGCGGCGTCGAATTGCCCGCGGTCATCGTCGCGTCGCCGGCTTTGACCCCGAATACCGGCTTGAGGTTGGCGAGCTTCTCCGCGGACGAATCGGACCGCAGGTTGTTGTCGCGATACAGGCCGAGGAATGGGGTGACGAGGTCGTCGAAGAAACCGCGGTCGTAGGCGGCGGCCATGTTGCGGTGGCTGGCCGCGGCGAGCTCATCCTGGTCGGTGCGCTTGATGCCCATCGCCTTGGCGGTGATGGCCTGATGCTCGCCCATCGACAGGCCGGTGCGTGGCTCGCTGTTCACCGGGATCTCCACACCCAGCGATGCGGGCAACTTGCCGACCAGCTTCAGCCGGTCGACGTTGGACTTCGAACGCCGCAGGCCAAGCAGGACGCGGCGGAAGTCGTTGCCGAACGCGATGGGCGCATCCGAGGCGGTGTCCACCCCGCCGGCTGCGGCCACGTCGTAGCGGGCGGCGGCGATTCCGTCGGCCGCGGCGATGGTGGCCTGCAGCCCGGTGCCGCACGCCTGCTGGATGTCGAACGCCGGGGTGTACGACGACAACGAGCTGCCCAGCACGCATTCGCGCATCAGGTTGAAGTCGCGGCTGTGCTTGAGCACCGCGCCGCCGATCACCGCGTCGAGTTTCTCCCCGGACAGGTTGAAGCGGTCGACCAGGCCGCCCAGCGCCGCGGTGAACATGTCCTGGTTGGAGGCGTTGGCGTATGCGCCATCGGACCGTGCGAAAGGAATTCTGTTGCCGCCGAGGATGGCGACCCGTCGGCGGGTATCACTAGCCATGAGCCCATAGTACCCACCCTTCTTACTCTGGAGTAAGTTCGTCCTCATGGCTACCGATCTGTACTCACAAATCGTCCACTCGGCGCCCGGATCGTTCCTCGCCAAGCAGCTCGGCGTCCCGCAGCCCGAGACGCTGCGCCGCTACCAGCCCGGCGACCCGCCGCTGGCCGGCACGCTGCTGATCGGCGGCGAGGGCCGGGTCGTCGAACCGCTGCGCACCGCCCTGGCCGAGGACTACGACGTGGTATCGAACAACCTCGGCGGCCGCTGGGCCGACTCATTCGGCGGTCTGGTGTTCGACGCCACCGGCATCACCGAGCCGACGGGCCTCAAGGCGCTGTACAAGTTCTTCACCCCGCTGCTGCGCAACCTCGGGCCGTCCGGCCGAATCGTCGTCGTCGGAACGACGCCCGAGGAAGCCGGCGGCGCGCACGAGCGGATCGTGCAGCGCGGTTTGGAGGGGTTCACCCGGTCTTTGGCCAAGGAGATGCGCCGCGGCGCAACAGTGAACCTGGTGTATTTGTCGCCCGACGCCAAGCCGGCCGCCACCGGGCTGGAGTCGACGCTGCGATTCATCCTGTCCGGCAAGTCGGCCTACGTCGACGGTCAGGTGTTCCGCGTGGGCGCAGCCGACTCGGCGCCGCCGAAGGACTGGGACCGACCGCTCGACGGCAAAGTGGCCGTGGTGACCGGCGCGGCCCGCGGTATCGGCGCGACGATCGCCGACGTATTCGCCCGTGATGGCGCGAAAGTGGTGTGCGTCGACGTCGAGGCAGCAGCAGAAGCGCTGGGGCAGACCGCATCGAAGGTCGGCGGGACCGCGCTGACGCTCGACGTGACCGCGGACGACGCCGTCGACAAGATCACCGAGCACTTGCGCGAAAATTACGGCGGACGAGCCGACATCCTGGTCAACAACGCCGGCATCACCCGCGACAAGCTGCTGGCCAACATGGACGAGGCCCGCTGGGATTCCGTGCTCGCCGTCAATTTGCTTGCGCCACTTCGGCTTAGCGAGGGCTTGGTGGACAACGGGTCCCTTGGCGATGGCGGCCGCATCATCGGGTTGTCGTCGATGGCGGGGATCGCGGGCAACCGCGGGCAGACCAACTACGCGTCCACCAAGGCTGGCATGATCGGGCTGACCGACGCGCTGGCGCCGGCGCTGGCCGGCAAGGACATCACCATCAACGCCGTGGCGCCCGGCTTCATCGAGACCAAGATGACCGAGGCGATCCCGCTGGCGACTCGCGAGGTGGGCCGTCGGCTCAACTCGCTCTACCAGGGCGGGCAGCCGGTCGACGTCGCCGAGACCATCGCCTACTTCGCCAGCCCGGCGTCAAACGCCGTCACCGGCAACACCATTCGGGTCTGCGGCCAGGCCATGCTGGGGGCGTGAGCACTGTGACCCAACCCAGTGGGCTTCGAAATCTGTTGCGCGCGGCGGCGGGTGCGCTACCGTTCGTGCCGCGCGGTGACACGCTGCCGGATCGCACGCTGACGGTCGAGGACCTGAGCATCGACGCGGCCAACGTTGCGGAGTACGCGGCCGTCACCGGCTTGCGGTTCGGTGACGCTGTGCCGCTGACGTATCCGTTCGCGTTGACGTTCCCGTCGGTGATGTCGTTGGTCACCGGATTCGATTTCCCGTTCGCCGCAATGGGTTCGGTGCACATCGAGAACCACATCGAGCAGTACCGTCCAATACTGGTGACCGATACCGTCGGGGTGCAGGTGCAGGCGGAGAACCTGCGCGAGCATCGGCGGGGCCTGCTCGTCGACATCGTCACCGACATCAACGTCGGCAACGAGACGGCCTGGCACCAGGTGACGACGTTTCTGCACCAGCAGAAGACCAGCCTGTCCGACGAACCGAAGCCGCCGCAGCAGAAGCAGCCGAAGCTGGGGCCGCCGAACGCCGTACTGCGCATCACGCCGGGGCAGATCCGGCACTACGCCTCGGTGGGTGGGGATCACAACCCGATCCACACCAATCCGATCGCGGCAAAGCTGTTCGGCTTCCCCACCGTCATTGCACACGGGATGTTCACCGCCGCAGCGGTTTTGGCAAACATCGAGGGCCAGCTACCCGACGCCGTGAAGTACTCGGTGCGCTTCGCCAAGCCTGTGGTACTGCCTGCCCGCGCGGGGCTCTACGTCGACCGAGGCGCCGACGGCTGGGAACTCACACTTCGCCACCTGACGAAGGGCGACCCGCACCTGAAGGCGACACTGACGTCGCTCTAATGAGCGCTCCCTCTCGGAGGGCTTCTCATTTTGCCCGCGTACCGAGCGACAAGGCCGTCGTGCCCCAAAAGTACGTCTCGGAAGAATATGTCGGCGGACGCCCCTCACGACCGGCCCGTGCGAATGTCGCTCGCTACGCGGGCAATTCGCGGACCGTCCCCTAAGCGCCGAGCTCGCAGCGACCGCATTGCAGGCCGGTGGCAGGTTGGACTGGCGGTCGAACATGTGTTCTAATGGGCTTTGAGGCCAGCCCGCTCACCGCGGGCGAAGTTCAGAAGGAGATCGCCGCAACGATGACTGTAGACACTCTGGCACGAGAAGCGCCGTCCACCGACTCCGACACTCCCGACGTCTTGGTTCCCCCTGTCGAGAGCGTTTCGGCCGAGAGCACGCCGGCGCCCGCCGATGCCGCTCCTGCAGAGGTGAAGCCGAAGAAGGTTCAGGCCAAGAAGCCGGCAGGCAGGAAGACCAAGACTCTCGAGCTGACGCTGACTGTCACCGGTACCGCCGACGGTGAATGGCGCGCCGAGCTCAAGCAGGGCACCAGCTACCTGGCCCGCAACCTCGCGGTCGCGGCCGCCGCCGTCTCCCGCGCGGCCAGGGAACTGCACGAGGACCTCTCCACCCCGATCGACGAGGTCATCGAAGAGGCTCGCTCCCAGCAGGCCGCCAAGGTCGCCGCCCTCGAAGCCGAACTAGAAGCCGCCCGCAAGGCACTCGCCGACCTGGACTGACACCTAGCCGGTCGCCGCGGCCTGCCCGCCGGCATCGGACGGCTTGCCCTTCAAACCGCGCCAGAACAGGTTGATCATCAGCTCGGCGGCCTCGTTGACGTCGGCATCGCCGGTGCTGACCCGGGTGGCCACCGCCTCGCCCGCGCCCACCAGCGCGACGGCCATCATGTCGAAGTCGGTGTCGGGCTCGGGGTTACGCGTGCCCGACCGCAGCAGCCTGCCGACGAGGTCGATGATTCGCTCGCGGCCTTCCCGCACCGTGTGGGCGAACGCCTGCGAGCTGGTGGCCTGGTTGTAGAGCACCATCCACGACGCCCGGTTGGCGTCGATATAGTTCAGGAACGCCAGAACGGCGTTGTTCAGCAAGTCTTTTGGGCTCTGCGTGAAGTCGATCTTACTTCGCACGTCGTCGACGAACCGTGACAGCTCACGGTCAAGGCACGCGCCGAACAGGTCCTCCTTGGAGCCGTAGTACAGGTACAGCATCGGCTTGGAGATCTGAGCTTCTGCGGCGATCGCGTCCATCGAGGTCTCGTGATAGCCGTTGACCGAGAAGATCTGCACGGCGGCGTCGAGCATCTGCTGCTCACGTACCGCGCGCGGCAATCGCTTCGTTCCACCTGCCATCAACCAATGGTAAGCAACAGGTGACGATTCAGAGGCATCGCGGCAAGGTCACAGCAGCAGTTCGGCCCCGCGTTGCTCTTCCCATAGCGCCATCCGGGTGCGCGCAGGTTCCCCGATAGCGTCCATGACGAGCGGAACGAGCAGTTCGGTGAGTAGAAATCCGGCTGCCATGCTCTGGTAGGCGGTGTCCACGGTGCTGGAGGCGGCCAGGACCACTTCGGCGTCAGGTGCGACCGGGCATGCGAGGTCATCGGTGATGAGCAGAACTGTCGCGCCGGCACGGTGCACCCGTGACGCGAGTTCGGCGGCGCTGCGCTGATATCGGTGGTAATCGAAGAGCACGATCACGTCCGTTCGGGAAAGCTCGAGCATCGCACCCAGATCACGGCCGCTGGGGTCATCGAGCATCCGAACTCCTGGACGCAATTGCTCGAGGTGGTAGGCCAAATGGATCGCCAACAAGTGGGAGAAACGACCGCCGTGCAGATACACCCCCCGACGGGTGTCTGCCAGGAGCGCGACGGCGGCCTCCACGGCGGAGGCCGGTAATCGAGCCAAAGTGTCTGCGGCCCGGTCATTTTGGGCCCGCGCCTGCTGCAGCAGTCGGTCGAGCATGCTGCCCGCTGGCGGTGCATCGGGCAGGCGGGTGATCGGTCCACTGGATCTGGCGGACAGCTCGGCGCGCAGCGCCACCTGCAGACCGGTAAAACCGTCATAGCCGAGGGACTGCGCGAACCTCAGCACCGTCGGCGGGCTGACCTCGGCGCGTTCGGCCAGCCTGGCCGCGCTGGCCAGACCGGCGCTGGGGTAATCGGCGAGCAGCGCGCGTCCGACCCGCCGCTCGGCCCGGCTCAGCGTCGGCAGCGCGGCGCTGGCACGGCTGGCCACGGTTTCGTCGGTCACACTGGTCAATCTGTCACCAAAGGCAGCATGGTCATCGACAAGTCGCGTATCGAAATAGCAGTGACTGTTTCGGGGGGCAGCGGCTGCCAATCCAGGTCGCCGAACCCGGTCGACCCGACGACAATCGTCTGATCGTCGGGGCGGACCCAGCGCAACGCGAAGTAGTCCTCAAGATGCTCGGTCGGTAGGTCTGCGGCCGTAATCTCCTCGATGTCCTCGTCGAGCAGTCGGCTGCGGGCATGCGCGTGCACGGCGATCAGCTGGTCCTCGCCGAGCACCAGAGCGTTGAGGCTGGCATCGGGATAGAGCTGTCTCAGTTGGGCCACGGCGCGGCGGACCGCTTCGGCCAGATCCGGAGCCGCGCGGCGATGTTGGCGGATCACTGCGAAGTAGCGCTCGCTGTCGGTAGTGCCGCGCAATGACGCCGCAATGCCTGGCTCGAGCAGCTCGTCGAGCGGCCCCGTCGGCTTGATCGAACCGTTGTGTGCCATGGCCAAGTGGTCCGCCACGAACGGATGGGAGTTAGTCGGCTCTACCGCCAGCCCGTTCGTCGCCCAGCGCAGGTGGACCAGGCTGGCAACCGAACGCTGGTCGCGGGTAGCGGCAACGAACGCCGGGTCATCCAGCGCACTGTCGGCTGAAACCTCCACCCGCGGGTCCTGTCCGGCTTGTCCGACCTGGGCGATGCCCCAGCCGTCGCCGTGGATCTTGGTCAAGGCGACGAAGTCCTTCAGGACGTGTGCGCCGACGGCATCCGAGACAGCGATCGGTGCGACAGAGACGACACCCAGCAGCCGGCACATGCAGGCATCCTCCGATGCGAAATTTTATGAATCAATCCTCTAGCGCTCATATTAGAGATCATGAAACATTTATGACATACCTTGCTCGCAGACTCATTCGTGTCTGAGGAGGTTCAATGCCGGTGCCCAGCGACGTCGAGAACGACGCCGATTTCGCCGGCCGCGTCGCGGAACTACGCGCAGGCGGCGTCGAGCTCGTCGCCGGCTCGGTGACCGATCTGGCAGGTGTCCCACGAGCCAAGTACGCGCCGCTGCACCGGATCGCCGCATTCCGGCGAACGGTTGACCCGCGATGTCATCGACCTGCTGCTGGCGCTGCGCGCGGCCGGGAATCCGATCAGTGCCTCGGACCCTGGACTGGACGTTGTGAAAGTTGTTCGGTAGGTATGGCTTTCAGCCGCCGCACTTGGGATGCGGGCCCTTCACCGCGGCCATCCGCAGCACCGACGCGTCCACCGCGGACATCGTCAGCTCACCGGCCGCCAATGCCTTCTCCAGCCGGTCCAGTACCGCGGGCACCTCGCCGGTGGTCACCCACAGCGCCGTGTCGGCGCCCGCCTGCAAGCTCCGCAGCGCGGCATCGGCGACACCGAAACGATCGCTGATCGCCCGCATGCTCGACAGGTCGTCGGTGAACACCGGCCCGTTGAACGCCGGGCCGCCGTAGTCGCCCGACCGCAGCAGCGCGTAGGCCGCGGGGCTCAGGCTCGCCGGCTCGCTACCGGTCAGGCCGGGCACCTGCATGTGTCCCACCATGACGGCGACCGGTGCCTGCGCGTTCAGCGTCCGGTACGGAATCAGGTCGTTGTTCTGCAGCTCCGCGACCGGCGGGGTGACCACGCTGCCGTCGTGCGAGTCACCCGAACCGTGGCCGTGGCCGGGGAAGTGCTTGAGCACAGGCAGCACGCCGGCATCGCGTAACCCTCTGGCATATGCGCCTGCGTAATCGGTGACGGTCGTCGGGTCGGCGCCGAACGACCGGTCGCCGATCACGGTGTCGTCGGCGTCGCTCGTCACGTCGACCACCGGGGCGAAGTCGACAGTGATGCCGAGCCCCCTCATCGCCTGCCCACGTTGCAATGCGATGCCGTAGACCTCTTCTGGCGTGTGCGTCTGGGCCAGCACCCGCGGCGACGGCTGGCTACCGATCAGCCCGGCGAGCCGCGACACCCGGCCGCCCTCCTCGTCCACGCTGACCGCCAGCGGCAGCGGGGCCGCCGATGCGGCGATGTCGGCGACCGATCCGTCGGACAGCATCGACAGGTCGGTCCAGCTGCCGACCATGATTCCGCCGACGTGATGGGTGTCGACGACGGCGCGTGCATCGGCCGCATCGGTCACCCCGACCATCAGCAGCTGCGCGAGCTTGTCGCGGGTGCTCATGCTCGCCAGCAGTTGCTGCCCCTGGCCACACGCCGGCGCGCCGGACGCCGCAGGTGGCGGGGCGTTCCCCGGTGCTTGCGGCACCGCGGTCGCGGCCATGGTGGGCGACGGGGCCTGACCCGGGGCGGCTGGTTGTTCGGCGGATGAGCAGGCCAGCAAGAGCCCGGACAGCGCCGCAAGCGTGAATAGGGCACGGGGCATGGGCCCCGACATTACTGGCAGTTGAACGCGTTCTCGATACCCCGCTCGTCGAGCCAGGTCCGCTCACCGCGCGACATGATGTCGTCGACGTGCTCGCACACCAGGTCAACGACGTCGACGGCCGCGTCGGCATCGAACGCGCCGCGCAGTTTGTCGAACTGATCGGGCGCGACGGCGATGGAGTACTCGTACCCGTCGAGGTGCTCGCGATCGACCCCGTTGAACACCAGCCGACCGCCGTCGTCATAGCCGACCCACACGCAACACGAGTCCGAACGCCAGAAAACGCGCTCATCTGCGGACATAGGCCGCATGCTAGTTTGACCGCATGGATCGGTTCCTCGTGCCCGCTGCGGCCAGCATTGTGGTCGGCCTGCTGCTGGGCGCGGCCGCCATTTTCGGTGTGACGTTGATGGTGCAGCAGGACACCAAGCCTCCGCTGCAAGCGGGCGACCCGGCGTCATCCGTGCTCAACAGGGTCGAGTACGGCGACCGAACCTAGCTTGACCACGCCGCTGCAGCGGCGCTGGCTGTGGTTGGTCGCTGCGGCGGCGCTCGTCCTGACCTTCGCCCAGTCCCCCGGACAGATCTCGCCCGACACCAAACTCGACCTCACCGCGAATCCTCTGCGATTCCTGGCCCGCGCGTTCAATCTCTGGAACAGCGAGCTGCCGTTCGGCCAGGCGCAGAACCAGGCCTACGGCTACCTCTTCCCGCACGGCACCTTCTTCCTGATCGGCGACGTGGTCGGATTGCCGGACTGGGTGACCCAGCGGCTCTGGTGGGCGCTCCTGCTCACCGTCGGGTTCTGGGGCCTGCTGCGCGTCGCCGAGGTGTTGGGCATCGGGAGCCCGACATCGCGCATCATCGCCGCGGTCGCGTTTGCGCTGTCCCCTCGCGTGCTGACCACTCTCGGGGCGATCTCCTCGGAGACGCTGCCGATGATGTTGGCGCCGTGGGTGCTCCTGCCGGTGATTCTGGCTCTGCGCGGCCACGGAGCCGCTGCCGCGGCGACATCTGGCCGGAGCTCGCTGCGACTCCTGGCCGCACGTTCGGCGATGGCCATCGCGCTGATGGGCGCCGTGAACGCGGTGGCAACGCTGACCGGCTGTCTGGCAGCGGTGATCTGGCTGGCCTGCCATCGGCCCAACCGGCTGTGGTTGCGCTTCACCGCGTGGTGGCTGGGATGCGCAGTGCTGGCCGTCGCGTGGTGGGTGATCGCGCTGCTGCTGCTCGGCAGGATCAGCCCGCCGTTCCTCGACTTCATCGAGTCCTCGGGCGTCACCACGAGATGGATGTCGCTGACCGAGATGCTGCGCGGCACCGACGTCTGGACGCCGTTCGTCGCGCCCAACGCCACCGCAGGCGCCTCGCTCGTGACCGGCTCGGTTGCGGTGCTGGCGACGACGCTTGTCGCGGCGGCCGGCCTGGCAGGCCTTGCGATGCGGTCCATGCCCGCGCGCGGCCGGCTTGTCACCATCTTGCTGATCGGAATCGTGTTTCTTGCCGCCGGCTACTCCGGCGGGTTGGGATCTCCAGTGGCCCAACATGTTCAGGCTTTCCTGGACGCCGGCGGCACTCCGCTGCGCAATCTGCACAAGCTCGAGCCACTGCTGCGGTTGCCGCTGGCGCTGGGGCTGGCGCATCTGCTTGGCCGCATCCCGTTGCCGGGCAGTGCGCCGCGGCGGGTGTGGACACACGCGCTCGCGCATCCCGAACATGACAAGCGGGTGGCCGTCGGCCTCGTGGTGTTGGTCGCGCTCGCGGCGGGAACTTCGCTGGCCTGGACCGGAAGGCTCACGCCGCCTGGAGCTTTCACCGCGATCCCGCAGTACTGGCACGAGACCGCTGACTGGCTCGACGAACACAACACCGACGGCCGCGTGCTGGTGGTGCCCGGCGCGCCATTCGCCACCCAGGTCTGGGGCGCCAGCCACGACGAGCCGCTGCAGGTGCTCGGCAACAGTGCGTGGGGAGTGCGCGACTCGATTCCGCTGACCCCGCCGCAGACCATTCGGGCACTCGATTCCGTGCAGCGACTGTTCGCGGCTGGCCGTCCGTCGGCTGGCCTCGCAGATACCCTCGCGCGACAAGGTATTTCGTATGTCGTCGTGCGCAACGACCTCGATCCTGAGACGTCGCGATCAGCACGACCACTTCTGGTGCACCGGACCATCGACGGGTCACCGGGCCTATCGAAGGTGGCTCAGTTCGGCGAGCCGGTCGGCCCGGGAACGCTGGAGGGTTTCATCACCGACAGCGGGCTGCGGCCCCGCTACCCGGGAGTGGAGATTTACCGGGTCGACGCGGGCGCGGGCCCGTCGTCGCCGTATCTGGTCGACACCGATGCGATGGCGCGTGTCGACGGGGGCCCCGAAGCGCTGCTGCGGCTCGACGAACGCCGACGGCTGCTGGGTCAGCCTCGGCTGGGCCCGATGGTGCTGACCTCTGACGCCGAGCAAGCGGGATTGCCGGTTCCGGTGGTGACCGTGACGGATACCCCGCTGGCGCGGGAGACCGACTATGGCCGCGTCGACGACCACTCCTCCGCGATCCGCTCACCTGAGGATCCGCGGCACACGTTCAACCGGGTGCTCGACTATCCCGCAGGCGGCGCCGACATGGTCTACGGGCAATGGACGGGCGGACGCGTCTCGGTGTCGAGTTCGGCGTCGGACTCGACGGCACTGCCCAACGTCGCACCGGCGACCGGTCCGGCCGCGGCCATCGACGGCGACTCGTCGACGAGTTGGGTGTCGAATTCACTGCAGGCTGCCGTCGGCCAATGGCTGCAGGTGGATTTCGACCATCCGGTGACCAATGCCACCATCACCATCACACCGAGCGCGACGGCCGTCGGCGCACAGGTCCGTCGACTCGAGGTGTCAACCGTCAACGGCTCCAGCACGATTCGGTTTGACGAGGCCGGAAAGCCGTTGACCGTTGCGCTGCCCTACGGGGAGACCCCGTGGGTGCGGATCACCGGCGTCTCGACCGACGACGGCTCGCCCGGCGTGCAGTTCGGCATCACCGACTTCAGTATCACCCAGTACGACGCAAACGGTTTCGCGCATCCTGTCAACCTGCGCCACACTGTGCTCGTACCCGGTCCTCCGGTGAATTCGTCTGTCGCACAATGGGATCTGGGATCAGAGCTGCTCGGTCGACCCGGCTGCGCCCAGAGCCCCAACGGGATCCGGTGCGCGGCGGCGATGGCGTTGTCGCCGGAGGAGCCGGTGAACTTGAGCCGCACACTGACCGTGCCGGAGTCGACCACGGTGACGCCGACGGTGTGGGTGCGCGCGCGGCAGGGCCCCAACCTGGCCGATCTGATCAGCGAACCCGGGACCGCAAGGGCCACCGGTGACGCCGACCCTATTGACGTGCTCGGCTCGGCTTACGCCGGCGCCGACGGCGATCCGGGCACCGCGTGGACCGCCCCGCAGGGCGTCGTGCAGCACAGGTCAGCGCCGACGCTCACGCTCAAACTTCCTGCCCGCTCCGAGGTCGCCGGCCTCCGGGTGGCGCCGAGTCTGTCTGAACTGCCCGCCCATCCGACGCTGGTGGCCATCGACCTGGGCGACGGGCCGCAAGTGCGAGCACTGTCCCGTGACGAGGCACAGACACTCGAGCTGAACCCTCGCGTCACCGACACCGTCAAGGTGTCAATCCTGGACTGGGACAACGTCATCGACCGCACCGCGCTTGGCTTCGATCAGCTCAAGCCTCCCGGCCTGGCCGAGGTCGTCGCGCTCGACCGACGCGGTGCGCCCATCGCCGCCGCGGACGCCGCACGCAACCGTGAGCGGGCGATCAATCTGGCGTGCGGGCGCGGTCCGATCATCGGCGTCGCCGGGCAGTTCGTACAGACATCGGTGAGGACGACCGTCGGCGCGCTGCTCGACGGCGGCCCGGTGGCCGCGCGGCCGTGCCGGACAGAGCCCATCACACTGCCTGCGGGCCAACAGGAGTTGCTGATCAGCCCTGGGGCGGCTTTCGTCGTGGACGGTGTCCAGCTGGCCACGCCATTGGCAAGTCAATTGCGCACGGCAGCAACGATTCGCGCGCAGACCGGCGAATGGAGCGCCGACCGCCGTGAGGTGAACCTCGAGCCGTCGCAGGCGTCGCGAATCCTTGTGGTCCCCGAAAGCATCAATCCCGGGTGGACCGCGCACACCGGCGACGGCTCACTGCTGAGTCCGGTCACCGTCAACGGCTGGCAGCAGGGCTGGGTGCTTCCACCGGGCACCGCGGGCACCGTCACGCTGGCCTTCACCTCCAACACGCTCTACCGCGTCGGCCTTGCGGGCGGGTTGGCGCTGCTACCATTGCTCGCCCTGTTGGCCTTGCTGCCGGTACGCCGGCCACGTGCACCCGACGAGCCTGCCCGGCCGTGGCAGCCCGGCCCGGTGACTGCGAGCGTCGCGGTGCTGGCGGCGGGGGCGGTCATCGCCGGGTTGGCCGGTGTCGTCGTGGTGGGGGCAGCGATCGGCGTGCGCCATCTACTGCGACGACGCGAAAAGCTCTGCGATGCAGTGACGGTCGGTGTCGCGGCCGGCGGGCTGATCCTCGCGGGCGCGGTACTCAGCCAGAACCCGTGGCGCTCGGTCGACGGCTACGTCGGGCACTCGGTGGGGGTTCAGCTGCTTGCGCTCATCTCGATAGGAGCATTGGCGGCTTCGGTAGTGGAGGTGAAGTCGAATGCTGTCCGCGCGGCTGAAGGCGATCGTCGAGGCGCTGCCGTTGAAAGCGGGATTGCGGGTTCTTGAGATCGGTTGCGGGACAGGCGCAGCCGCGCGCGAGGTCGCTGCCCGCATCGGGACGGGATATGTCCTGGGCATAGACCGCTCCGCGCGTGCCATTGCCCAGGCAACGGCGCTCGGCGGCGAGCGCTTGTCGTTCCGTGCCGTCGCTGTCGAAGACTTCGAACTCGACGCTGACGAGGCGCCGTTCGACCTCGCGTTCGCGGTCCGCGTGGGTGCGCTTGACGGACGTCATCCCGAGCTGGAGACGCTCGCCCGTCAGCGAATCCGTGACGCCCTGACTCCGCGCGGCCGCCTCTTCATCGACGGTGGAGACCCTCTGCGCGAAATCCGCCTCCGCTAGGCGTGGTGAAAGTTGCCCAACGGATTTGGTGCCATGTGACGTTTCTGAATTGCGATAGCGTCCGAGATATCGCGGTATCGCATCTGGTATCGCGTTCCAGAAAGCGTGTGCCGACCTCGGGGGGCGTCGACATGAATCACTACACCTACCGTGCCGAGTGGTCGCCGGAGCACGGGGAGGACTGGCACGAAGTGGCCGTCGAAGGCTGGATCCGGGGCCGCCGACCGCCCCGTCGCCGGCGGGACGAGCCACGAGATCGTGCGGCGGTACCGGGCGGCGCCAGCGTTCTGGGCGGTCACCATCAAGGCCGACGAGGCGATGCCGACCGGCTACGGCGTCAATGCGCACGCCGTCGTGATCCGATACGCACAGCGAGACATCCCGTTGGCCAGTGCAACGGACGGCTTCTCCGCCGTTCGCACGGAATTCGGTCCCGGCTGCAAGGAGCTATTGCGCCGAGCGTCCGGCGCCGAGCCCGCATTCGTCTACGAACCCCTCCCGCCACAGGAAGCGGAGGTAGTGGTCGCGACCTATCTGATCGACGCCGCGCTGTCGCTGGCGGAGGACCGCGGCCCATTGCTCATAATTCGTTGATGATCTGCTCGCGCTTGGCGGTGTACTCGGATTCCGAGATCACACCGGTGGAGAGCAGGCTCTCCAACTCCTGCAGGCGCTGAGCTGTTGACGGTTGCGGCGGCGTGACTGGCGCTGCCGCGGCCCCACTGCGCTCCTTGATGCGTTGCGCAACAACGTCCTTGCCGCCGCGCAGGGCTTCCAAGCCGAACCGAGTGGCCGTCCAATTGTCCGCACTTTCCTCGGCGACAGTGAGGTAGACCAGTTCGGCATGCTCAAGGACCTGGAGGGCCTCACGCACGGGCGTCTCCAGCCTTGGGTAGGCAATGGCTTTCTTCGCGCTGGAGCTGAACTCGTACTGGCCGAGCCTCCACGTGACGAGCTGGTGAAGTGTGAGGGATTTACCAGGTTTCGGCCCGCCGGGGCCGAAGGCGGGCATGATTTCTGCGGCCAGGTCTGCCACTGGGGGCAGCGGCATCGCACGCTGAAGCTCGGATTCGAGGGCGTGCTTTGATTCAGCCATCGCCTTCTTCCACGTCTTGAACATCGCCACGGGCACAAGAGTAATGCCCGCATCTCAGACTCAGGCGCTGAAAACCCTTCGCAACGCTACAAATCGGATCAGCGTTGCGACCAGATTCGCCGCCACGAGCAGCGACGCGACGTCAGCGCGCGACCGGCTCGGGCACGCTGCCGACCGAGCTGTCCAACGGTGGTACCGGCGATGAGTTGCGATACTCCCAGCGCCGCAACGCGACTCGGCACGGCGACTCGACAAGCGCGTAGCTGACCGCCGCGATCGCAAAACCGAACACCAGCGTCAGCACCAGCACGACGGGCATGTGTCCGTTGAACGCAAACTCCCCGATGATCGGGAACACCATCGCCAATGCCGCGAGGTGCCAGATGAACAACCCGTATGACCATCGGCCCAGCGTCACCATCGTCCGGTTGCCCAGTAAGCGGTGCGGGGTATCGGGGGCGTCCAGCACCAGCGGAGCGAGCAGCGCCCCGGCCACCACGGCGCCCATCACCGTTTTCACGGTGAACTGGCTGACCGTGCCCGGCGTCAACCCCTCAGGGCCGGCCAGGGGTGACGCCGCCACCAGGAACGCGGCGACGGCGATCACCGCCATCACCACGCGGCGCCGCGCCAGCCGGTGCGGCCTGCCGACCGGGCTGACCGTCAGCTCGGCCAGCAGCATGCCCGCCGCGAACCACGAGAAGAACGCCGGTGGCCAGTTCATCGGGTTGACGCCGTATGGAGCGTCGAACGGGATGAGCGCCCACGCGAAGCTGGCCACCGCCGCGGCGGCGATCACCGGGATCCTCGCGCGCACCGGCACGCGTCGCGCCAGCAGCGCCAGCAGCGGCAGCGCCAGATAGAAGGTGACCTCGACCGACAGGCTCCACATCTGGGTCAGGCCCGCGGTCAGGGTCAGCGGTACATAAATCTGGGTGAGCGACAGGTTGGCCAGCCACACCGTGAGATTGGCGTTGACGTCGGGCAGCAACGTGAGAATCACCACTACCGCAACCAGGTATCCCGGCATGATCCGGACGATGCGTGAGCGCAGGTAGTGCCCCGTCGGCGGGATAGGTCGCAGGCCCCGCGCCGCCGCGGCGTGTCCGCGCCACAGCAGGAAGCCCGACAGCGCGAAGAACACCGCGACAGCAAGGTCGAACCGGCCAAAGAGCCGTCCGGTGATTCCGCCCGTGTTCCCTGTTTGAAATGCGACGTGGGTGACGACCACGCCGATGGCGGCGCAGGCACGCATCCCCTCGACCGCGGGCAGGAAGTTACGCACTCCGCCGACGTCGGGGGTTTCAGTCACGACGACCAGTGTGCCGGGCGAGCCGAAAAACCCCGAAAACGGGTAGCCACGTGGCCGTCGGCGATGCACTCGTAGTAAAAGACGACCTTAAATAGTGCTGTTAGGGTCGAACGGGTTTGCGGGTAGGCCGCAGGTGAAGGAGGCACGGTTTGAACCGCGCAGTGGCGCTGCGAATCGCGGCGTGCGGAATCATGGGGTTGGGTGCCGCCCTGCTGATCGCCGCGCTGTTGCTGTCCACCTATACCGAGAGCAAGATCGCGAAGATCCCGCTTGACCTGGATGCCACATTGGTAAGCGACGGCACCGCGACGGCGTTCGATCCCGCGTCTTTGAACGCGGACAAATTCGTCATCGACCGAAATGTGCCGGTGGCGATGCAGGAGCAGGTCAGCGTGGAATCGCCGTCGAACGCCGACTACGTCACGCTGCAGGTCGGCAGCACGTTGCGCCGCACCGACAAGCAGCAAGACAACGGTCTGCTGCTGGCACTCGTGGACACCGTGACGGTCAATCGCCAGACCGCCATGGCGGTCTCCAGCGAAAGCAATCCCGGTGGCGCCGTGCAGAAGCCGCGCGCCATCGAGGACGACCAGCCGCCGACCAACATCGCGCTACCGCACGATGGGCTGGCCTACCGGTTCCCGTTCGATACCGAGAAGAGGACCTACCCGGTCTTCGACCCGATCGCGCAGAAGGCCTACGACGCAAACTACGACGGCGAGGAAGACGTCAACGGGCTGACCACCTACCGGTTCAGCCAGAACGTCGGCTACGACACCGACGACAAGCTGGTCGAGCCGGTCAAGTACGCGTCACTGTACGACGACGACGCCGACGCTGCGGTCACCGCGCGGGCATCGCTGTGGGGCCTGCCGGGAGACCCGGAAGAACCGGTCACCATGACGCGCTATTACGCCGCGCAGCGCACGTTCTGGGTGGACCCGGTGTCGGGCACCATCGTCAAGAAGGAAGAGCACGCCAACCACTACTACGCGCAGGACGCCCTCAAGCCCGAGGTGACATTCGTCGACTACACGGTCACCTCCACCGACGAGACCGTCGAGGCCCAGGTCGCCATCGCGCAGGACGAACGCGACCGGTTGGCGCTGTGGGGTCGCATCCTGCCGATCACCTTCACCGCACTCGGATTGGTCCTGCTGGTCGGCGGCGCGCTGCTCGGATCCTTCAGCCTGCGGGCCGAGTCCGCACTGATCGACCCGGGGCTGGACGAGGCCGATCACGGCTTCCTCGACACCCAGGGGATGAAGGTGCCGGGCGCCGAGGCGATGACCGAGAAACTGCCTGCGCCGCGACCATCTGATCTGCCTCCGGACAGACCGGTCTGATCGGCCGCTTCACCAGTTTGACGGCGCCGGCGTATGCGCTGGTGCTGTCCCTCGTCGCGACGGCGCCGCTACTCGCGCCGGGATACCTGTTGATGCGTGACGCGGTGTCGACGCCTCGTTCGTACATGTCCGATTCGGCCCTGGGCCTATCAGAAGCCGCGCCGCGGGCGCTGCCGCAGGACTTCGCGGTGGTGCTCGCTTCTGCGGTGCTCGACGGCGGCGTCGTGGTCAAGGTGCTGCTGGTGGCCGGACTGTGGCTGGCCGGCTGGGGTGCCGCTCGACTGGTGGCGCTGGTGCTGCCAGACGCGGGGTTGGCAGGCCAGTGCGTCGCGGTCACCATCGCGATCTGGAATCCCTATGTGGCAGAACGACTTCTGCAGGGGCACTGGAGTCTTGTGGTGGGCTACGGTTGTCTGCCGTGGGTGGCGGCCGCGATGCTGCGCCTGCGCACGTCGCTGGCGACGCCATGGACCGTGGTGTGCGCGCTGGTGTTCTGGACGGCGCTGGCCGGGCTGACCCCGACCGGTTTGATGTTGGCGGCGACGGTCGCGTTGGCGTGCGTGTTCGCGCCGGGTGCAGGGCGACCGCGGTGGTTGTGTGCGGCGATCAGCGGCGGCGCCGCGGTGCTGGTGGCCTCGCCGTGGCTGGTCGCGGCGGCGGTGTCCTCGTCGTTGTCGTCGTCGCAGGCCGAAGGGGTGCACGCGTTCTCGGCACGCGCCGAACCGGGCCTCGGCACGCTCGGCAGCCTGGCGAGCCTCGGGGGTATCTGGAACGCCGATGCCGTACCCGCCTCGCGGACAACACTTTTCGCGGTTGTAGCGGCGGTGGTTCTACTCGGCGTCGTCGCGCTGGGGCTGCCGGTGGTGTTACGTCGTCCCACGACTATGCCGCTGCTGGTGCTGGCGGCCGTCGCTGTGGTGGTACCGGCGGCGATGGCGACCGGGCCCGGGTTGGCGGTTGTCGAGGCGACGGTTCGGGCGCTACCCGGCCTCGGCGTGGTGCGCGACGCACAGAAGTGGGTGGCGCTGGCCGTGCCGGGCTACGCGCTGGCCGGTGCTGCCGCCGTTGTCACCGTGCGCAGCAGGCTTCCTGCCGCCGCGACAGCGTTGATCTGCTGCGCCGCGCTGATCGCGACGTTGCCCGATTTGGCTTGGGGGGTCGGCGGCAAGATCTCTGCGGTGCAATACCCGCAGGGCTGGTCGGCCGCCGCGGCGATGATCAACGCCGACCCGCGGCCGGTGGCGGTGCTGCCGGTCGACAGCATGCGGCGCTTCGACTGGGCCGGCGATGCGCCGGTGCTCGACCCGTTGCCGCGCTGGGTGAGCGCCGAGGTGCTGACGACCGGTGACCTGACGGTGGCGGGGCGCACGGTGCCAGGCGAGGGCGATCGCGCACGCGATGTGCAGCAGCTGTTGTTGGCAGGCGCCTCTCACGAGCAGCTGGCGGATGCGGGCGTGGGCTGGGTGGTCGTCGAATCCGGCCGCCAGTCCACACCTTTGGCGCTTCCCGTGGCTTATCAGGACGACGATCTGACTCTGTATCGGGTCGGCGGAGATCATCCGCCGGCGTCGGGTCGTGGAATCGTGCTGGCCGCGCATTGGGTGTGGCTGGCACTGCTCGTGATCACCGCGGGTGTAACGCTGTGGCGGCTTTTCGAGCGATCTTCCGCCGTGGCGTTACGTACGCGCACCCGGCGTCGCCAGCTTGGCGGCGCCGAATGACACATCGAAGCGGTCGCACCAGATGCTGACGCTGTCCAGGCCGCTGATGTCGACACCGGCGGGCACCACATAGTTTGCGCTGCCGCGATTGCCCTTCAGCGCGCCCAACTCGACGTGGCGCCCCCGCTCGAAGATGTGCCAGCCGTCGCTGCCTTCGACGACGGGCGCGTCAGTCAGCAGCACCACGAGCTGGGGGCCGTCGCTGGTCTCGAGATTTTCCAGCCGCAGCACCTGTGAGCCGTCGGGCAGTCGCAGCAGCTTGGCCGTGCCCGTCGTGGCGTGCTCATGGCTGATGAAGGTTCCCTCTGCCTGCACGACGGGCGTCGACGGTGGGGCTGCGCTCACCGGCGCCGCAAGGGCGGCCGACGTGGGCAGCGGTTCGTCGACGGTTGTGGTGGTCACAAGCTTCCAGGGCTGGAACCAGTACGCGGCAGCCGCTGCGGCTATCACCGCAACCGCAACGACGATGAGCACGATCGGACGACGCATTAGCGCAGAGGTGTTCGACATGACACCTCAGTGGGCGCCAAGGCCATCCCCGTTACAGTCAGGCTCCGACGACGCCGCTGACAATCTGCCTGGCGTGCACCGACTCCAATACCGTGCGCATCGCGTCGGCGCTTTGCCGCCACGAGAATTCACCGCTGCGGGCTTGTGCCTTGGCGCCGAGCTGTTCGCGCAGCACGTCATCGGTCAGCAGCCGCTCCAGGCCGTCGACGAGTCCGTCGTAGTCGTCGACGAGCAGCCCGGTCACGCCGTCGACGATCGAATCCGTCAAGCCGCCGGAGCTGCGGTAACCGATGGTGGGCACGCAATGCTGACCGGCCTCCGTCACCGCGAGGCCCCAGCCCTCTTTGCGCGACGGCAGCACGTGTACCCAACATTGTTGCAGCACATGGTGTTTGGTGTGATCGTCGACATGGCCGTGGAACGTCACCGCGTCGGAGATACCCAGCCGGGATGCATGGTCGACGAGGCGCCGCTCCCACCAGCCGCCGCCGAGAATGTCCAGATGTAGATCCGGCATGCGCGTTCGCAGGGCGGCGATCGCGTCGAGCGCATCCTCGATCTGCTTGTGCGGCACCAGCCGCGACAGCGCCACCACCCGCGGTGTCTGCGATCGCGGCACAGTCAGCGTCTGCGCAGGCGACTCGTCAAGGCCGTTGCGCACCACCGCGATATGACCGGGA
>NZ_DASSCY010000083.1:0-5496 GCF_035697385.1 Mycobacterium sp.
CGTACCGGTCCTTGTCGATCTCGGCAGCCGCGGCGGTCGGGCGCGGCTCAATCAGGCGCTCGATGAGGAAACCGGCTTCGTGCAACTCCTCGCAGGTCTGCTCGAGTGGCGCTAGCCAGTATCGAACGCGCCAGCCCCGGCTCCACACCTCGTCGATGACCCGTGCGTCGAAGTAGTTCCCGCCGTGTCGCAGCCTGTCGCCGGTGGGATGCTGTCGCGACAGCACCAGCGCCCCATCAGGACGGAGCACACGTCGAAGTTCGCGCAGTGCGCGCGCCCTGTCGTCGACGTATTCCAACGCAAGGGCGAACAACACAAGGTCCACGGACTCATCGGTCAGCCAGTCGAGCGGATCGGCGAGATCGTGCGCCCGAAACCGGCCTGAGGGCACGCGCTGCCTGCACAGTTCGGCCATTCGCGGACTCTGGTCGAAGCCGATTACGTCGGCGCCGCGGGCGACGAGTTCCTCGGCGTAGAGCCCAGGGCCGCATGCCGCGTCCAACACTGTCCGTCCCGCGACATCACCCAACAGGGCCAGACATGCTGGCCGGTCGTAGTGGGCGTTGTAGAGATTGTCGCGCGCGTGATCGAGGAACTCGTCGGCGAATTCATCGTATTGCGGATGCGAACCCACAACATCAGACACCAGGTCAGTGTGGCAAACCGCGCAATGCCGACTGCAGGTGCCTCAGCGCCGTGGCTTGGATCCGCCGAGTTGGGCAGTCACCGCGTCGGCTGTGGCCACCAAAGCCCTTGCCCGCTCGGTGATTTCGGTGTCGGTCAACGACTTTCCGATATGCATCGACGCCACCATCACCTGACGCTGATAGTGGTCGTAGACCGGCGCGGAGATGACGCTGATGTCATGTCGCTTCTGCCGGTTCTCGCCGCGCAGGTAGACCCGCTCGCCGATATCGGACACCAATTCGCCCAACAGCGCCCGCAGCTCGTCGGGCAGGCTGGCCGACATCCCCGCCATCAGGGAGTAGAGCCGCCGGCCGCCAGGGGTTAACCGTTCGACCAGATAGCCCTCGGCGCGGCACACCTCGATAACGCGGTTGAGCCGCTCGGTGTTGGTGCGCAGCGGGATCGTCGGCTCCTTGGCCAGCCAATTGCGTTCGGCTTCGTCGTCCCAGAGCACGAACATCAAACCGACCGGCGGCGCGAACGGGTAGCTCTGGCCGACCTCAACGCCGGGTTGTGCACCGGTCGGCGCCACCAGATCCAGCAGCGTGATCCGATCGTCGATCACCCCGGACAGTGCCGCGGTGACACCGAAGCGGGCCGACAACCGGCGCAGCTCGTCACGTGCGGCAGGGCTCACCCGCATCGATTCCTGCGCCTTGTGTCCCAACGTGATCAACGACGGGCCCAGCCGATAGGTCTTGTCGCCGGGGTCGCGGACCAGGTAGCCGGCTTCGGCGAGCGAGGTCACGATACCCAGGCAGGTCGGCTTGCTCAGCCCGAGTCGACGGGCCAATTCCGAGACCCCGAATCGCTCCTCAGGGCGACCGGCAAGAAAGTCCAGCACGCTCACCACGCGTTCGGTCGGTGGCGATGCGCGCCCGGTCGACGCGACGATGGTCACTCGGTCAGCCTAGCGCGCCGTTCCATATATGAAACGCAGCGGTCGATATATTGACTATGCTTAGAACACGTTCTAGTTTCGAGGGGTGTTCTCACAGCCGCTGATCGACGCGATCGCCGAGGCCGAGCAGTTGGTCGCCACAGCACCGTTCATCGAGTCCGAAGCAGATCTGCTCGAAGGTCTGCAATACCTGGCCGGTTGCATCGCGGGATGCACCCACCTGGCGTTCGACTACGACCGCGACCACCCGTTCATGCAGTCGGGCACGGGCCCCTTCACCAAGATGGCCCTGGACAATCCCGACACCCTCTACTTCGGAACCCGCGTGCAGCCCGGCCACGAGTACGTGGTCACGGGAAAGCGCGGCACCACCACCGACCTGAGCTTCCAGATGCTCGGCGGTGAGTACACCGACGACAACGTCCCGGTCAGCCAGGCGGCGTTCGACGACCGCGAACTCGACATCGCCGCCGACGGCACCTTTGAGTGGCGCGTGGTCCCGACGAGCCCGTCGCAACTGCTTGTCCGCGAGGTCTACAACGACTGGTCGGCCCAGCGCGGCTACATCAGCATCGCGCGCACTGACACGGCGGGGACCGCGCCGCCGCCACTGACCCGCGAGCTGATCGAAAAGCGCTACGCCGTCGCGGGAAAGCAGCTCGTGCAGCGCGTCAAGACGTGGTTGCAGTTCCCGCAGTGGTTCTACAACACCTTGCCGGTGAACACCATGATCGCGCCGCGGCTGACGCCGGGCGGGCTGGCCACCCAGTATTCGTCGGTGGGCCACTTCGATCTGACGCCCGAGCAGGCCCTGATCATCACTCTCCCGGTGACCGACGCGCCGTACCTCGGCTTCCAGCTCGGCAGCCTGTGGTACATCTCGCTGGACTACATCAACCACCAGACGTCGCTGAACGGCACTCAGGCGCAAGCGGATCCGGACGGAAAGATCCGCATGGTGGTGTCCGACGCCAACCCGGGTGTCGCGAACTGGGTGGAGACCCTCGGGCACAGGAAGGGCTACCTGCAGTTCCGCTGGCAACGGTTGTCGCGCGAACTCACCGAGGCCGACGGGCCTACCGTCGAACTCGTCGACCTGGACAAGGTCGCTGCCGCGTTGCCGCACTACGAGTCCAACAAGATCTCCGAGGAAGACTGGCGTGCGCGCATCGCATTACGCCAGAAGCAAATTGGCGACAGGATGGTGGGTTAGCACATGGCCGGATTGCTTGATGGCAAGGTCGTCGTGATCAGTGGCGTCGGGCCCGGGCTCGGCACCACGCTGGCACGCCGATGTGCCGACGCCGGGGCAGACCTGGTGCTGGCGGCGCGTACGGTCGAACGTCTCGAGGACGTCGCCAAGCAGGTCACCGACATGGGCCGTCGCGCGGTGTCGGTCGGTACCGACATCACCGACGAGGAACAGGTCAACAACCTGGTCGCCGAATCGCTCAAGGCGTACGGCAAGATCGACGTGCTGATCAACAACGCCTTCCGCGTGCCGTCGATGAAACCTTTGGCCAACACCACGTTTGAGCATATGCGCGAGGCGATCGAGCTGACGGTCTTCGGCGCGCTGCGGCTGACCCAGGGCTTCACGCCTGCGCTCGCGGAGGCCAAGGGCTCGGTGGTGAACGTGAACTCGATGGTGGTGCGGCACTCCCAGGCGAAGTACGGGGCGTACAAGATCGCCAAGTCGGCACTGCTGGCGATGTCGCAGTCGCTGGCGACCGAGCTGGGTGAGCAGGGCATTCGAGTGAATTCGATTCTTCCCGGCTACATCTGGGGCGAGACGCTGGAAAGCTACTTCAACCACCAGGCCGGCAAGTACGGCACCACCGTCGACGAGATCTACAAGGCCACCGCCTCCGCCTCAGATCTCAAGCGCCTGCCCACCGAGGACGAGGTGGCGTCGGCGATCCTGTTCATGGCCAGCGACCTGTCCAGCGGTATCACCGGGCAGACGCTGGACGTCAACTGTGGCGAGTACAAAGCATGAGCCCCAGAACAAACGTCGGCACCGTCGACGACCTCCACGCCTCCGCCGTAAAGGCATGCGGGCTGGACGATTTCGGGGACGACGACGACAACTACCGCGAAGCCCTCGCGGTGCTGCTCGACTCGTTCCAGCGCGACGCCGACCTCACCGAGCTCGGCAGCAAGATGCAGCGGTTCTTCGTGCGCAACGCCCTGGTCGCCCGGCTGGTGTCAGAGGCCGCTTTCAAGCAGTGCCCGCAGCACGCCGACGTGGCGATCGAACGGCCGATCTTCGTCACTGGGTTACCCCGCACCGGAACCACCGCGCTGCACCGACTGCTGGCCGCCGACCCCCGCCATCAAGGCTTGGAGCTGTGGCTTGCCGAGTTTCCACAGCCGCGCCCGCCGCGCGAAACCTGGTCTGACAATCCGGTTTTCCAGCAACTCGACGCGCAGTTCACCAAGGCGCACGAGGAGAACCCGGACTACACGGGCCTGCACTATATGACCGCTGACGAGGTGGAGGAGTGCTGGCAGCTGCTTCGCCAGTCGCTGCACTCGGTTTCTTACGAGACGTTGGCGCACGTTCCGACCTACGCCCGGTGGCTGGCCAAGCAGGACTGGACCAAGTCGTATCAGCGGCACCGCAAGAACCTACAGCTGATCGGGCTCAACGATGCCGACAAGCGCTGGGTGCTGAAGAACCCGAGTCACCTGTTCGCGCTTGACGCGTTGTTCACGACCTATCCCGACGCGCTGGTGATCCAGTGCCACCGGCCGGCCGAGACCATCATGGCGTCGATGTGCTCGCTCGCGCAGCACACGACAGAGGGTTGGTCCAACACGTTCGTCGGTGAGACGATCGGCCGCGACTCCCTCGAGACGTGGTCGCGAGGTCTGGAACTGTTCAATGCCGAACGGGCCAAACGTAATCCGGCTCAGTTCTACGACATGGACTATTTCGAGTTCATCAAGGATCCGGTCGCGGAGGTGGAGCGCATCTACGGCCATTTCGGTATCGAGGTCACCGACGCGTCCCGCGCGGCCATGGTGGCCAGCCACGAGGAGAGCAAGCAGGGCCCGCGGGCGCCGAAGCACACCTATTCACTGGCCGACTACGGCCTGACCGCCGAGCAGGTCAAGGACCGCTTCAAGGGGCTTTAGCCGAGACGCTCGGCGGCGCCGAGAAGGTCTTCGTGCAGGAGCGTGGACGCGCACAACACCTCGATGCCGACAAGCTTGCCGTCTTTCCAGTCCAGGTGGAGCTCGCCATTCGACGTCGGAGTCTCAACGACTAGGGATTCCCGGCCGGGCTCGAGGGCGGCGTCGGTAAGGCGGATATACGCCGCGTCTGCTCCGGTGTCATACGTGATGCGAATCGCTGTCTCCTATCGCCGGAAGCGGAAAGTTGCCGTACATGCCTTCAGGCGGTCGTATTGGCAAGTTCCTCAATGCGGTCCAGCGCTTCCCGAGCCAGCGACAGCACGTCGTAGCCGTTCACCGGTCCGCAGGTCGAGATCTCGATCGCCGCGTTGTGTGCCGCGACGAACGCGCTGTCGCAGGCCCAGTCAACGGCACGAAACGACCACAGCACGATGTCCGGTGACCCGGAATCCGCCTGGGGCGCAAGCTCGAAGATGTGCTCGCGGCCACGCATCGTGGTGACCGTGAACGGAACGCCGCGGCAGGATTCGATGGTCCGCTTCGCCTCTGCGAGCGCCTCCTTCGGGTCGAAGTCAGCGTGGTAGACGCCAACCATGTCCTCGACGACCACCTCCTGGCCGTCGACGGCCCAATGTCCACCATCGTGTGCGGCCGGGTCGTGGTCGAAGATGAAGGGCGGATCCACTTCCCTGGCGACACCGGTGCAGTTTTCCGGCTCGACGGTGACGAACAGGTTGCCGTCCGACGCCCCGACGTTCGGGCTCAAC
>NZ_DASSCY010000084.1:0-12506 GCF_035697385.1 Mycobacterium sp.
TAGCGGCGACGCCGGCGGCGGCCCGTGCCGAAAATGCTGCGGGTGATTTCGCGGCCGATGACGGTACCCGCCGAGCGCATCGCGCTCTTGAATGCCGGGCTGTCCATCATCTTTTCGAGCATGCCGGGCTCGGCGGTGTCCCGCGACTTCACCTCGCCCGAGGTGCTCGCTCCCCCGGGTTCGACGGGCAGCGGAGGCGGCAGCGACTCGGGCGACGGTGCCTCAGGCGGCGCCAGCCTCGCGTTGAGCCGTTCGTACGCCGAGTCACGGTCGACGGTCTGGCCGTACTCGGCCTGCAGCGTACTGACCTTGGCCGCTGCTGCGATGGCGTCGGGTCCGATGGTGTCCATCAGCGAGCGCGGTGCCCGCATCCTTGTCCATGCCACCGGCGTCGGCGCGCCGTTCTCCGAGAGCACGGTGATGATCGCTTCCCCGATGCCCAACGACGTCAACGCCGACTCCAGGTCGTACACATCGGTTTTCGGGTAGGTGCGGACCGTCTTCGACAGCGCCTTCTGGTCATCGGGGGTGAACGCGCGAAGTGCATGCTGAACGCGTGCGCCCAGCTGGGACAGCACATCGTTGGGCACGTCGGTCGGCAGCTGAGTGCAGAAGAACACGCCGACACCCTTGGACCGGATCAGCTTCACGGTCTGCTCGACCTGTTCGAGGAAGGCCTTGGACGCGTCGGTGAACAACAGGTGCGCTTCGTCGAAGAAGAACACCAGCTTGGGTTTGTCGATGTCACCGACCTCGGGCAACGTGGTGAACAGGTCGGCGAGCACCCACATCAGAAACGTGGAGAACATCACCGGCCTGGCGGCCTGGTTTCCCAGTTCGAGCAGGCTGATGATCCCGCGCCCCTGGGCGTCGACGCGCAGCAGGTCCTTGGGTTCCAGCTCGGGCTCACCGAAGAACGTATCGGCGCCCTCTGCCTCGAGGTTGACCAGTGCGCGCAGGATAACCCCCGCCGTCGCGGGTGATACCGCGCCGAGCGCCTTCAGCTCGGGCTTGCCCTCGTCGCTGGTGAGGTATTGGATGACCGCCCGCAGGTCCTTGAGATCGAGCAGCGAGAGACCCTTTTGATCGGCCCAGTGGAAGATCAGGCCAAGCGTGGACTCCTGAGTTGGGTTGAGCCCCAGCACCTTCGATAGCAGGATCGGGCCGAAGCTCGTGATCGTCGCGCGCACCGGCACGCCGATGCCCGACGTGCCCAGCGACAGGAACTCCACCGGATAGGCCGTCGGCGTCCAGTCGTCGCCGGTGTCTTTGGCCCGCTGCTGGACCTTGTCGCCGGGCTCGCCCTGGCGGGACAGGCCCGACAGGTCGCCCTTGACGTCGGCCATCAAACACGGCACCCCGGCCGCGGACAGCTGCTCGGCCATCACCTGCAGCGACTTGGTCTTGCCGGTTCCGGTAGCGCCTGCGACAAGGCCGTGCCGGTTGACGGTGGCCAGCGGGATGCGGACCCGCGCCGCCGCGTCGCAGACCCCGTCGACGACGACGGTGCCCAGCTCCAGCGCCTGGCCCTCGACTGCGTATCCGGCGGCGATCTGCTGTGCGGGAGTGGCTGTCGACTCAGTGGTCATGATCGAAAACAGTACTGTGAGCGTCGTGCGTGAAGAACTGGTGTGGATCGACTGTGAGATGACCGGGCTTGACCTCAAGACCGACCGGCTCATCGAGATCGCGGTGCTGGTCACCGACGCCGACCTCAACATCCTCGGCGAAGGCATCGACGTGGTCATCCATGCGCCCGACGAGGCCCTGGACTCGATGATCGACGTCGTCGCCCAGATGCACGCCCGATCAGGCCTGGTCGAGGAGGTGCGCGCGTCGACCATCGACCTGGCCGCCGCCGAGGAACTGGTGCTCGACTACATCCGCACGCACGTGAAGCAGGCGAAGACCGCCCCCTTGGCCGGCAACTCGATCGCCACCGACCGCGGGTTCATCGCGCGAGACATGCTCAAACTCGACGAATACCTGCACTACCGCATGATCGATGTCAGCTCGATCAAGGAGCTGTGCCGGCGGTGGTACCCACGCATCTACTTCGGCCAGCCGGAGAAGGGCCTGGCGCACCGGGCGCTTGCGGACATCCACGAGTCGATTCGGGAGCTGAAGTATTACCGGCGCACCGCGTTTGTCGCGCCGCCGGGCCCGTCGACCAGCGATATCGCCGCGATAGCCGCAGAGCTAGGGACGCCGGGCGGCGGCCCGGACCAAATCGATTCGGCTGCGGAGCGTCCAAGCGGCTAAGATCAACGGCGCTGTGCTGCCCACGCGGCTCGCAGCAATGGTGGCTGTAGTTCAGTTGGTAGAGCACCAGGTTGTGATCCTGGGGGTCGCGGGTTCAAGTCCCGTCAGCCACCCGAAGTGAAGCGGGCGCGCCGACTCAGATGTTGGCGTTGCCCGCTTTCCATTGGTCCCACGGGATGTTCCAGTCGCCAAGCCCATCGGTGCCCGGCAGCGTCGAGCCCACAGTGTTGACGATCTCCACGACGTCACCGCGCTTGGAGTTGTCGTAGAACCACTGCCCATTGCTGGTGCTGACGTTGATGCAGCCGTGGCTCACATTGCTGTAGCCCTGGCTGCCGACCGACCACGGCGCGGCGTGCACGTAGATACCGCTGTAGGAGATCTGCGTGGCCCAGTCCACCTCCGTGCGGTATCCGTTGGGCGAGTTCGTCGGTACGCCATATGTGGACGAGTCCATCACCATGTGCGACAGACGGTCACCGACGATGTAGGTGCCGTTGTTCGTGGGCGTGCTGCTCTTTCCCATCGATACCGGCATGGTCTTGATGACCTCGCCGTTGCGCGTCACCGTGAGCGTCTTGGTGTTGTCGTCGACCCTGGTAATCACCTCGTCACCGACGGTGAAGTGAGTGGTGACGTTCTCCTGGCCGAACAGCCCGTCGCCAAGGTCGACGCCGTAGGTGTTGACCGCGACCTCCACCGTCGTTCCCGGCTTCCAGTAAGCCGCTGGGCGCCAACGCACTTCCTGATTGTTGAGCCAATAGAACGCACCCTGCACCGGTGGGTTGGTCTTGACGACGATGGCTTTCTGGGCGGCCAGCCGGTTCGAAATGTTCTCGTCGAACCGGACCGCGATCGGCTGCCCGACACCGACTACCTCGCCGTCGTTGGGCAGCACGTACGGCATCGTCAGGTTTTCCGGCGAGTGGGTCTCGAACGTCATCTGCTGACTGGTGACGCCACCGAGGCCAAGTGATTGTGCGGTCAGGGTGTAGCGCTCGTTGTAGCCGAGCGGATCGGTGGTGGCCCACGTCAGACCGTCGCGGCTGAGCTGCCCGGCGACCGGACCGCCGTCCTCGTTCACCATCGTCACGGCCCCGAGCACGCCGTCCTCGGCGCTGACGGTGACCGGAGAGTCGACGCTGACGCCGACGGCCCCGTCTGTCACCGATGCGGTCAGCTTGGGCACAAGCAGGTCGCCGAAGGGGGTGCCCTTGTCGGTGATCACCTGCGGCGGCGGTGGAGCCGAGTTGCTGCTGCACCCAGACAGCCCGAGCACGATGAGGGGCACCAGCGCCGCCGCCACGAACCCCAAGTGCCTCCTATGCGGACGGGCCACCCGTCGGACCTGCCACATGCTTTGCTCCACCTCGCAACCAGGGATCTAAAAATTCGGTGATTCTTGGCAATAGTCTAAGGGCAACTTCGAATGGGGGCGCGACGGCCGAGCCGCAGCACTGCGGCGGCCTGCGCTTGGGATTTCACCCTGCGCCGTGGGGCCTGTTATTGTCGCACACGCGCGCCGTTAGCTCAGTTGGTAGAGCAGCTGACTCTTAATCAGCGGGTCCGGGGTTCGAAACCCTGACGGCGCACTTAAGTGTGAAATTCGCCTCTGTTGAGGCCGACGCCCGCGGTTTGGCTCCGCATGCGGCGCGACGCCAGTAAAGCGATCAAATCGTTATGTCGGCGTCTGCCGTCTACACCACACGTAGTTGCGGTTGACGCAGGCGTGAATTTTGACTGGACCGCGTGCCCTGACCTGCCAGAAGTGTGCTGCAATCCGCATAACCCTACTTATGCTGCGGATCCCGAGCCTCGAAAAGGGATCGTTGCGGAAACAAGCTCATCCGCAGGTACCCCCGTTTCAAGCTGCTACGAAGCGGGTACTGATGCTAGAGTTCAGTTAGCTGAGATTCGCCGCTGGGAGACATGACCAGCGGTAGGCGATACGAAACGAGGACTTAGCTGATGTCGCAGATGAGCGCATCAATTTCGTCGGCTGCACCGACCGTGCACCCAGCCGACGAGATAACTGCGCAGCGACCAGTCGCGGTTCACAGCTGTAGTCGCCTCGGCCGGGTCGCTAACCCTCCCACATTCTCTTTCGCCGACTGGTTCCGCTCGGCACGCCGGCGCTGAGCCGTCAGCGCTGCCTGATCCTGCGGATGACGAGAACGACAATCACCGCGCCCACTCCGGCCAGTGAGACGGCCACCGCGGGCTTCTTGACGAATCGCGTCAGTCCCGCCTTGAGGTCGTCGGCAATCCTGCTCGGATTGGCCCGCTCAGCGAGGGAATCGACGGTCGTCGCCAACTGATCGCGAGCCTGATCGATCTCCTGCTTGATGGTGTCGGGATCTCGGTCCGCCACTTCTACCTCCACGCCCGCTCCAAGTCTGACTGCCTTGCCGAATACCCTAGATCAGCACGCACTCTCCTGAGTGCACCGGTCGTACGAGAAGGACTAACCACGCATGCCACAGACACCGCGACTCGAGGTGGGCGATAAAGCCCCCGGCTTCAGCCTGCCCGACGCCGATGGCAACACGGTCAAGCTGTCTGATTACAAGGGCCGCAAAGTCATCGTGTACTTCTATCCGGCCGCATCCACGCCGGGATGTACCAAGCAGGCCTGCGACTTCCGTGACAGCCTTTCCGAGCTCAACGGCGCAGGGCTGGACGTTATCGGCATCTCCCCCGACAAGCCGGCCAAGCTGGCCAAGTTCCGTGACGCGGAAGAGCTGACGTTTCCGCTGCTGTCCGACCCGGACCGCGGGGTTCTGACCGCGTGGGGCGCCTACGGCGAAAAGACGATGTACGGCAAGACAGTTCAGGGCGTCATCCGCTCCACGTTCGTCGTCGACGAGTTGGGCAAGATCGCCGAGGCGCAATACAACGTGCGGGCGACCGGCCACGTCGCCAAGCTACGACGCGACCTGTCGGTCTGACGCCAAATACTCGAGCAGCAGCGCCTCGGCTGTCGCCGCCCGTTCCAGCACGCCGAGGTGCAGGCTCTCGTTGACGCTGTGAGCTTGTGTCGCAGGGTCTTCCACGCCGGTGACCAAGATCGTCGCCGACGGGAAGGCGGCGGCGAACTCGGCGATGAACGGGATCGAACCGCCCACACCGGTATTCACCGGCTCGTTGCCCCAGGCCTGCCGGAAGGCGGCGCGGGCGGCGTCGTACACCGGGCCGCGAGCGTCGATCGCGTACGGCTGACCCATGTCGCCCGGCGTGACGGTCACCTGCGCGCCCCACGGCGCATGCTGCTCGAGGTGTCGCGTCAACGCTGCCAAGTGCTTACGTGCGTCGCCGCCGGGCGCGACGCGCATGCTGACCTTGGCCCGCGCCCTTGGGATCAACGTGTTCGACGACGCCGCGATCGACGTGGTGTCGATGCCGATGACCGTGATCGCCGGTTTCGCCCAAAGCCGTTGCGGCACTGAGCCGGAACCGATCTCGGACACCCCGTCCAATAAGCCCGCCTCCTCGCGGACCCGCTCAGGCGGAAAGTCGACATCGGCCGCGACGCCTTCGTATACACCCGTCACCGCGACGTTGCCGTCGTCGTCGTGCAGGCTGGCAAGCAGCCGCACCAGCGCGCTGAGCGCGTCGGGCGCGACACCGCCCCACAAACCCGAGTGCAGACCGTGATCCAGCGTGGCCACCTCGACAATGCAGTCGGCCAGCCCGCGAAGGGACACCGTCAGCGACGGCACATCGGTGCTCCAGTTGTCGGAGTCGGCGATGACGATCACGTCCGAGGCCAGCGTGTCGTGGTGCGCGGCCAGCAGTTTGGACAGCGACGGCGAACCCGATTCCTCCTCGCCCTCCACAAACACCGTGACACCGACAGGCGGCTTGCCGCCGTGCGCCCGAATCGCCGCCAAATGCGTTGCAATGCCAGCCTTATCGTCGGCGGTGCCACGGCCGAAAAGACGGCCGTCGCGCTCTGTCGGCTCGAATGGCGGCGACTGCCACTGGGCGTGGTCACCCTCGGGCTGGACATCGTGATGGGCGTACAGCAGCACGGTCGGTGCGCCCGGCGGCGCCGGATGACGGGCGATGACCGCGGGGGCGCCGCCTTCGCTGACGATCTGCACATCGTCGAAACCCGCGTCGGACAGCAACTTTGCGACGGCCTCCGCGCTGCGCTGCACCTCGGGACGGCGGGTCGGGTCGGCCCACACCGACTCGATGCGCACAAGGTCTTCCAGGTCGCGCCGCACGGACGGCAGCACTTCACGCACCCGCTCCACCAAGTCACTCATGGAGACGAGATTAGCGGGCCGCTCAGCGCGGCTAGCGCTCCTCGAGGATCGCGACCGCCGCCGCGGTGTCGGCCTCATGGGTCAGCGACAGATGGATCGTCACGTTCTTCAGGTGCTCGGCGATCGCTCCGGTGAGCCGAACCTTCGGGCGGCCCCACATGTCGGTGATGACCTCGATGTCGCGATGGATGCCTTCCGGCAGCACCGGCCGTTTGGAGAACCGCGAGCCCGACCACGCCTTGATGACCGCTTCCTTGGCGGCCCATCGCGCAGCCAGGTGCCGAGCCGCCGACGAACTCTTGTCGGCGGCATCACGGCGCTCACCTGGCGTGAAGGTCTCGGAGAACACCGTGCCAGGCTGGTCGACCTGCTCGGCGAAGTCGGTGATGGAGACCAGATCGATCCCCACCCCGACTATCGACATGCCGAGAAACCTAGCTCATGCCATCCGCTGCTCGCGCAGGTGCTCATCGCACGTACACGTCGCCGTCGCCGAGCCTCGACGCCGGGTCGAGAAGCATCTCGGCCTCCTGCCGCTTCTCCGGCGCGTCGCCGCTGAACCTGCGGTCGGCAGGCTTCTCGTACAGCGGCCGCCCACCGGCGATCGCCGACGCCAGCCTGCGCTGACCGGCCAGCACGCGGGCATCCGCGCGCTCCTTGTAGGCCTGCCGCTCCTCGGCAGACAGCGCGGCGAGGAAGGCCTGCGGGTGCACGAGCGCGACCAGGCCGGACACGTGACCGAACCCGAGGCTGGTGACCAGCCCCGCCTTCAGCGGGAACTTCTCGCCAAGCCGCAGCGTGTCGCGCAACCAGACCAGGTGGGCAGCGCCGGCGAGTTCGTCGTCGACGCAGTCCAGGCTGCGGTTCGGCGGGATCACGCCGTCGCGCAGGATCTGGCACAGCCCCATCATCTGGAACGCCGCCGCTCCACCCTTGGCGTGGCCGGTGAGGCTCTTCTGCGACACCACGAACAGCGGTGCGCCCTCGGAGCGACCCAGCGAGTCCGCCAGCCGTTCGTGCAACTCGGTCTCGTTCGGATCGTTGGCCAGCGTCGAGGTGTCGTGCTTGGACACCACGGCGATGTCGTCGGGACCAACGCCCAGCTTGGCCAGCGAGCGCGCCAGCTGCGAATCCTTGCCGCCGCGGCCGGCGCCAAGCGCACCGAGCCCCGGAGCGGGGATCGACGTGTGCACACCGTCGCCGAACGACGACACGTACGCCACCACGGCAAGCACGGGCAGACCCATCTTGACGGCGAGGTCGCCCCGGGCCAGCAGGATGGTGCCGCCGCCCTGGCTCTCGACGAACCCGAGCCTGCGCCGGTCGTTGGCGCGTGAGAACTTCGAGTCGCTGATGCCCTTGGCGCGCATCATCTCGGTGTCGGCGGTGGCCGCCATGTCACCGAATCCGATGATCGCCTCCAGCGTCAGGTCGTCGTAGCCACCGGCCACCACGAACTCGGCCTTACCGAGCCGGATCTTGTCGACGCCCTCCTCGACCGATACCGCGGCCGTCGCGCATGCGGCGACCGGGTGGATCATCGAGCCGTAGCTGCCGATGTAGGACTGAACCACATGTCCGGCAAAGACATTCGGCAGGACTTCCTGAAGGATGTCGTTCGGCTTGTTCCTGCCGAGCAGGTTGCCGTGATACATGGTCTGCATCGACGTCAGCCCGCCCATACCGGTGCCCTGCGTGCTGGCCACCAGGCTCGGATGCACCCAGCGCATCAGCTCGGACGGGGTGAACCCGGCCGACAGGAACGCGTCGACGGTCGCGACGATATTCCACAGCGCCACCCGGTCGATCGAGTTGGCCATGTCCTGGCTGATGCCGTACACGGTCGGGTCGAAACCGGTGGGGATCTGCGCGCCGACGGTCCGTGAGAGCTTCACCTTGCGCGGCACACGAATCTCGGTGCCCGCCTTGCGGGTCACCTGCCAGTCGGTGCTGTCGGGAACCGGCACGGCCACCGTGTGCTCGGGATCGAACTGCACGAACGCGCGGGCGTCTGTCTCCGACGACACCACGAACGTGAAGTCCTTGTCCAGGAACACCGAAACCAGAAGCGGCGCTGCGTGATCGGGATCGATCGCGCCGTCGTCGACGAACTCACGGATGCCGACACGCTCGACGACCGCGTCGTGATAGCGCTCCACCAACTCGCCCTCGTCGACCAGGTCGCCCGTCTCGGCGTCGTACCAGCCGGGGGTGGGATCGTCTTCCCACTTGACCAAGCCGGTGGTCCACGCCAGTTCGAGTACGCCTGCCGCCGACAGCTCGGAATCGACCTCCATCTCGAAGCGCGTCCGCGAGGAGCCGTACGGCCCTATCTCGGCGCCACCGACGATCACCACCAGGTCGGCCGGGTCGACGTCGAGGTCGTCCCATGCCGGCGGCGGCGCCGCCTTGTAACCACGTGGCGGCGACGGCAGCGCGCGAACGGTTCCGTGGGCCTCGTCGGCCTCGTCCGTCCGATCCTCTGACGTCATCTCCTCACGAGCCTTGGCGGCCAGCTCGGCCATGTCGAGCTCGACGTCGGCCAATCCCCCGGTCAGGTCGACCCGCAGCGGCTCGTGCGCCGCCGCAACCTTGGACTCGATGTCGCACAGGCCCAGCAGCATGCTGGCCATCTCGTCGGTGGTGTAGGTGATGACGCCGGCTTCCTCGACCGCACCGACGATGGCGTCGTTGTGGCCCATCAGGCCGGTGCCCTTGGTCCAGCCGATCAGCGCGTGCGCCAACGAGACTCGCTGCGCCCACGACGACTCGGCCTTCCACCGCGAGACCACCGCGTCGAGCGCGGACTTCGCCTCACCGTAGGCACCGTCACCGCCGAACATGCCGCGGTTCGGCGACCCGGGCAGCACGACGTGCAGCCGTGCGGCGATGTCTCGCTCCGAACCGATGTGCGACAGGCCGCCGATGAGCCGCTGCACGGCCCACAGCAGAACCTTCATCTCCATCTCGGAACGCGATCCGGCATCCGAAAGGTCGCCGGCCACCCGCGGCGCCGCGAACGGGAACAGCAGCGTCGGCGTCTGGGCATCCTTGAGGTGAATCGATTGCGGCCCAAGGCTTTCGGTCTGCTCGCTACCCACCCATGACACCAGCGCGTCAATGTCGTTGTAGGACGCCATGTTCGCGGGCACCACCCAAAGCTTGGCGCCAAAACGGGCACTGTCGCGGTAGAGGGTGCGGTAGAACGCCAACCGGTCGTCGTCGAGCTTCGACGTCGTCGCAATGACAGTCGCGCCGCCGTCCAGCAGCTGGGACACCACCGACGCGGCGATAGAACCCTTTGACGCGCCGGTGACTACCGCGACCTCGTCGCTGTAGCGACCCTTGCCGGGGTTCTCCGCACCCGCAGCGGCGCGGCCATACAGCGACGCGTGGACATTGCGTCCGGCCGCAAGAGCCTTGCCCTGCCACCAGGTGGCCTGAGTGCCGACGATGTGTCCGGCGCCCTCGAACCGCTCCGACAGACGCGGCCACTCTGCGTCGATCTCGCTCTCCTCGAGCACCCACAGCTTCGCCAGGTCCTCGCGCGCGCTGGCCCAACGGTCGTCGAACAGCACGGCCTTGCGGCCGTCGAACACCGGAGCCACCAATCGCGGCCAGTCCGAACCGAGTTCGGCCGTCACCAGGTCGATGAGCTCCGCGTCGGTCGCCTCCGGCGCGCTGACAGGGGTATCCAGGCCGAGCTGGCCGAGGATCAGGCGGGCCGCAGAAGCCAGCACACCGTTCGGGCCCGTGACCTGCTCGGCGAACTCACCCAGCGCGGCGCTATCCACCACGCCGCCACCTCCGCCCGCCGCCGACGGCAGCGAAACCTGCACGCCTTGGCGGGCGCCAACTGCGGCCACCGCGGCGTCGATGACCTTGTCGACCGTTGCGACGTCGGCCAGCGCACCGTCGTGCAGACCGCCGAGCGATCCGCCTCGAACGCTGGAGCCCTCGCGGGTGCCCAGCGCCACCTCGACCGTGACGTGCTTGACCCAGCCTTCACCGAGTTCCCAGGTCTTCTTGACCCGCTCGGCGATGTAGGCCGGACGCTTGCCGGAGGGGCCGAGCACCGTACGCAACTGGTCGTTGACCGCGTCGGAAAGCACTGGGCCGTAAGGCTTGTAGGTCCTGGCCAGCTTGGTGACCTGAGTCTTCAGCCCGGCCAGATCAGCCTCGGCCGCACCGTCGATGGCACCGAGGTTGAGTTCGGAGCCCAGGTCCACCAGCAGCTGGTTGCGCCGCGACGACGCACCGTCGGTGATCGACTCGATGGAATCCAGCGGCTCGATCTGATCGATCCGCATCTTCGCCGACAACGCAATCAGCGCCTGCGTGGCATCGGCTGCGCTGTAAGCGATGTCATCCGGACGCGGGCCACCACTCGGTGCGGCCGGGGCCGCGGGGGCCGCCGGTGCCGCCTCGACCGGTGCCGCCGCAGCAGCGGGCTCGGCTGCAGGCGAGTCACCCTCGTCGTGGTCCTCCGGTTCGGGATCGGTGTCGGTGGCGAACAGCACCGCGGCGTCGCGTTCCGAGTTCAGCACTTCGGTTGTGTTGTGCGAATACTCGGGCAGCTTGAGCGTGTTGGTGGCCAGGCCTGCGACCGTCGGCGCGGACTTGACGCCGATCTCGACGAACCGCTCGATACCGAGACCACCCGCGGCCTCCTCGATGAAGAGCAGATCCTGCGTCTCGATCCACCGCACCGGGCTGGCGAACTGCCATGCCAACAGCTCGATGACGATCTTGCGGCACAGCTCGCTCGGCTTCTCGTTCCGCCACGTGTCGTAGTCAGCGAGGATCTCGTCGAGCGGCTCGGCAGGCACCAGATCGCGGATCTCCTGGATGAAGTCGCGGTCCAAGGTGAACGGCCGCGGCACCAGGTTCGGGATGTACTTGCCGACGAGCAGGTCGGGATCCTTGTCGCGCGGCATGACCCGCTCCAGCGAGCGCCGGAAGTCGGCAACGCCGACCCGTAGCACAGAGGAGTGGAACGGCACGTCGATGCCGGGCACCAGAATGAAAGATCGCTTGCCGCCGCTGATCTCGCGGCGCCTCTCGACCTCTTCCTCCAGCACTTCGAGGCCGCGCACAGTGCCGGCGATGGCGTACTGCGAGCCGCGCAGGTTGAAGTTCACGATCTGCAGGAACTCGCCCGTGCGCTCGGAGATGCCGTCGATGAAGGCCGGCACGTCGTCGTCGTCGAGATCGATCTGCGACGGCCGGATCGCGGCCAGCCGGTAATTGGACCGGCCCATGTGATCGCGGGGAACGATGTCGTGCATGTTGGAGCCGCGGCTGAAGACCACCTCCAGCAGGGCCTCCACGTCGTAAACCCCACTGACGCACGCCAGCGCCGTGTACTCGCCGACGGAGTGCCCGCAGGCGATCGCGCCCTCGACGAACGCACCCTGCTCGCGCATCTCGGCCACCTGCGCGGCGGCCACCGTCGCCATCGCGACCTGGGTGAACTGTGTCAGGTACAGCACGCCCTCGGGGTGCTGGTAGTGAACACCGCCGGCGATCAGGCTGGTCGGGTTGTCACGCACCACGTGCAGCACCGAGAAGCCGAGCTTGTCGCGGGTGAACTTGTCAGCCGAATCCCACACCTTGCGGGCGGCTTTGGACCGGGCACGCACCTCCATGCCCATGCCCTTGTGCTGAATGCCCTGGCCGGGGAACGCGTAGACGGTCTTCGGCGCGGCGAGCTGTGCGGTGGCCGACATCACCAGATCGCCCGCAACCTTCGCGGTGACCTCGACGATCTCTGCGCCACGGTCGATTCCGACCCGGTCGACCCTGAAGTCGATCTCGTCGCCGGGCAGCACCATGCCGAGGAAGCGTGACGTCCAGCCGACCACTCGCGACGGGGGCGCGGGCTTGCCGTCGGTCGCGGCGACCACATGCTGGGCGGCCGCGGACAGCCACATGCCGTGCACGATGGGCGATTTCAGACCTGCCAGCAGTGCG